>NZ_JAMOKF010000383.1 GCF_023656545.1 Micromonospora phytophila
CGAGCCGGTGCGGCAGGCCGCGCACCCCGGTCCGGGCGTCGTCGACGAGGTCCGGCAGCACGTTGGCGAAGTGCGCCCCGGCGCCCAGCAGGGCCCCCGCGGCGACCAGCCAGACCGGCGGCGCCGGCGCGCCGGGCAGCGCCAGCACCACGAAGGCGGGGAGCAGCCCGAACGAGACCGCGTAGGGCAGCACGGACACCGGGGTCGACTTCAGCGGCCAGTCGTAGAGCAGCGCGGAGACCAGCGCGACGCTCACCGCGAGCGCCGCGGCGGGGGTCGTGGTCAGCCCCAGCGCCGGGGTGGCGAGCGCGGCCGCCGTCGCCCCCACAGCGACCGTGCGCCGGCGGACCGCGCCGGTGGCGACCGGTTTGTCGGTACGCCCCACCGTGGCGTCCCGGTCGGCGTCGAGCAGGTCGTTGGTCCAGCCGACGGCGAGCTGGCTGGCCAGCACGCTGAGCACCACGGCGAGGACGCCGGCCGGGCGGTGGCCGACCCCGACGGCGAGCAGCCCGGACACCGTGGTGACCGCTGCGGCGGGTTCCGGGTGACTCGCCCTGACCAGCCCTAGCACCGTTGACGACATGAGGAAAGTCTGGTCGTTACCGGTCAGTCGTGCCACGCTCGGTCCATGCGAGACGCCGGCCGCACCCTGCCGCGCAACGACCCGCGCCAGTACGACGACCTGGCCGGCGAGTGGTGGCGGCCCGACGGCGCGTTTGCGATGCTGCACTGGCTGGCCGAGGCGCGTGCGGCGCTGGTGCCGCCGGCGAGCCGCCCCGGCGCCCTCCTGGTCGACCTGGGCTGCGGCGCCGGGCTGCTCGCCCCGCACCTGGCCGGCAAGGGCTACCGGCACGTCGGCGTCGACCTCACCCGCTCGGCCCTGCGCCAGGCCGCCGCGCACGGGGTGAGCGTCGTCAACGGCGACGCCACCGCCGTGCCGCTGGCCGACGGCTGCGCGGACGTGGTCGCCGCCGGCGAGTTGCTGGAGCACGTACCGGACTGGCCCCGGGCGGTGGCCGAGGCGTGCCGGCTGCTCCGCCCCGGCGGTCTGCTCGTCCTGGACACGTTGAACGACACCGCGCTGAGCCGGTTGCTCGCCGTCCGGGTCGCCGAGCGGCTGCCCACCGTGCCCCGGGGCATCCACGATCCACGGTTGTTCGTGGATGCCCGGGCGCTGGTCGCCGAGTGCGCCCGGCACGGTGTCGAGCTGCGGCTGCGGGGCATCCGTCCCGGCGTGCGGAGCCTGCTCGGGTGGCTGGCCCGACGGATGCGCGCCGCCGACGGTCCGGTTGCGACCGTCGCCGGCCCGACGCCGCGGATCGTGCCGACCTGGTCGACCGCCGTGCTCTACCAGGGACGTGGCACGCGGAGCGGATAGCGGAGCCGGTCCGGGGGTAAGGACAGGCCGAGGAGGGGGCTGTATGACGCTGCACGCGCTGGAGGCGGCTCGCCGCCTGGCACCGAGGCTGGCCGCCCGTGCGGCAGCGCATGACCGGGACGGCTCATTTCCGGTCGAGGACTTCCGGGACCTCCGGGAGGCCGGGCTCTTCGGCCTGATGGTCCCCCGCGAGCTGGGCGGCCTGGGCGCCACCTTCGCCGAGTACGCCGCGGTCGCCACCGAACTGGCCCGGGGCAACGGCGCGACCGCGCTGGTGTTCAACATGCACGCCTCGGTCACGGGCGCGCTCGGCGCGGTCACCGAGGAACTGGCCGAGACGCTGGGCGTGCCGGACGAGGCGCTGGCCGCCCGGGACCGGCTGCTCACCGCCGCCGCCCAGGGCTCCTGGTACGCGGTGGCGATGAGCGAACGCGGCGCGGGCGCCCGGCTCTCCCAGCTGACCACCATGTACGAGCCGGTCGACGGCGGTTTCCACCTCAAGGGCAGCAAGACGTTCTGCTCGGGCGCCGGGCACGCCGACGGCTACCTGGTGGCCGCGCGCAGCGCCGCCGACCCGTCGACGGTCTCGCAGTTCCTGGTCCCGGCCGACCCGGAGGGGCTGACCGTGGAGCCCACCTGGGACTCGCTCGGCATGCGGGCGACCTCGTCGCACGACCTGCACCTGGACGTCACCGTGCCGGCCGACCGGCTGCTCGGTGGCGTGGAGGGGCTGGCCCTGGTGGTCGCCCAGCTGATGCCGCACTGGCTGGTGGCCAGCTACGCCGCCGTCTACGTCGGGGTGGCCCGGGCGGCGATCGACGCGGCGGCGGAGCACCTGAACGCCCGCAACCTCGCCGGCCTGCCGGCGGTCCGGGCCCGCCTCGGACGGGCCGACGCGGCCGCGGCGGCGGCCCAGCTCGTGGTGGCCGAGGCGGCCCGCCGGGTGGACGAGGCGCCGGGCGACGCGGAGACCAACCGGTGGGTGTGGCGGGCGAAGCTGCTGGCCGGCACCACCGCGGCCGACGTGGCGGCGTCCATGCTGGAGGCGGCCGGCACGTCGGCGACCCGCCGGGGCCATCCGCTGGAGCGGCTCTACCGGGACGCGCGCTGCGGTTCGCTGCACCCGGCGACCTCGGACGTCTGCGCGGACTGGCTCGGCATCGCGGCGTTGGGCGGCGACCCGGACCGCGACGGCTCGGCTCCTCGTTGGTGAGTGGGGGCGACGGGCTCGCCGGGGTCGCGAGCGCGTCATGGTGAGGAAGCGTCGGCAGCCGGACGAGAGGTGGGCATCGTGTCCGTACCAGTGATCGCGGGGCTCGGTACGGCGCAGCCGCCGTCCGCCGCGCAGGACGAGCTGTGGGAGAGCTTCTTCTCCCGGCATTTCTCCGGCACCACCCGGGCGCTGGCCCAGCGGATCTTCGCGAACTCCGGCGTCGCCCGCCGGCAGGCCGCGGTGAATCCGCTGCTGGAGGACGTGTCCGACTGGCCGACCGAGCGGCGGATGCGTCGCTACCAGGTCGAGGCGCTGCCGCTGGGGAAGGAGGCGGTCGGCCGGGCGTTGACCGCGGCCGGCCTGGCCGCCGGGGACGTCGGGCTCTTCGTCGTCTGCTCGTGCACCGGGTACGCCACCCCGGGGCTGGACATCCTGCTCGCCCGCGACCTGGGCATGGCTCCGGGGACCCAGCGGATGTTCGTCGGCCACATGGGCTGCTACGCGGCCCTGCCGGGGCTGGGCGCGGCGAGCGACTTCGTCACCGCCCGTGGCCGGCCGGCGCTGCTGCTCTGCGCGGAGCTGACCAGCCTGCACATCCAGCCCGCCACGGCCCGGGTGGACACCCAGCAGATCGTCTCCCACGCGCTCTTCTCGGACGCCGCCGTCGCCGCCGCGGTCGTCCCCGGCGGCCGGGGGTACGCGCTGCGCGAGGTCACCTCCGTCACGGACACCTCCACCGCCGACCACATGACCTGGGACGTCACCGACACCGGGTTCCGGATGGGGCTGTCGCCGAAGGTGCCGCAGGTGCTCTCCGCGCACGTGCGTGGCCTGGTCGACGACCTGCTGGCCCGGCACGGCACGACGGTGTCCGAGGTGGACGGCTGGGCGGTGCACCCGGGCGGGCCGCGCATCCTCAACGTGGTGGAGCGGGAGCTGGCCCTGCCGCCGGAAGGGCTGGCGGCGTCCCGCGCCACCCTGAACGAGCAGGGCAACTGTTCGTCGCCGACGGTACTGCTGATCCTGGACCGGCTGCGCCGGGCCGCGTCGCCGCCGGAGCGGATCGTGATGCTGGCGTTCGGCCCCGGCCTGACCCTCTACGCGGCCCTGCTCGAACGTCAGGACTGAGCGCGCCGCGACGGTGGTTCGGCGGCTACCCTCGGCGCATGGACGCCGATGCGGCCGACCGGCCCCCCGCCGGACCGGCGGACCGCCCGTGGGCCGACGAGGCGGCGGACGGGCCACGGGTGGGGGTGGACCGGGCGGCGGGTGACCGGCTGCGCGCCGGCGTGCTCTTCGGGTCGGCTCTGGTGGCGCTGGTCGCCGGGGGCCTGTGGTGGCAGACGAGCGCCCCCGTCACCGGGCCGCTGCCCGCTGCCACGCCGAGCCCGCAGTCGGAGACCCGCTTCCGCTCCGTGCCCGAGGGGTCCGAGGACGGCGTGATCTTCCGGGTCGACCCGGAGACCGGCGCGGCGTTCCGGGTGGACGTCGACCGCGGCGGGGCGGACCCGCGCCGGCTCATGGAGCAGATGCTCGACGAGGAGGCCAGCAGCGGCAGACTGGACAGCTTTCCCGACACCGTCTGGACGCAGCGCGCCGACCTCGCCCCGGAGCGCGGCGTCGTCCGGCAGGCCGCCGCCGAGGCGGGCGCCCGCCATCTGCTCCAGTACCGCTGCACCGGTCCGGGCGAGCTGCTGGTCGTGATCGACGGGGCCCGGGCGGCCGACCCGTTCACCAGCGCCTGCGACGGATCGGTCACCTCGACCGAGGTCACCGCCGCGGGCGGGTCGTTCCAGGTCGCACTGTCGACCGCCAACGCCGGACCGCTGCGGGTCGAGGCGCAGCTGGTCGCCCTGCCCTGACGCGGGCGGAGTCGGCGCGCGGCCGGCCGGGCGGGCTCAGGACGCGAGGCGGGTCAGCTCGGCCCGGTAGTCCTCGGTGGAGCGGACCTCCGGCACCACCTTGACCAGCACGCCGGCGCGGTCGACCAGCAGCGCGG
>NZ_JAMOKF010000384.1 GCF_023656545.1 Micromonospora phytophila
TGCTGCCCGACCCGCTCGGCGCGACCGTGCACGACGCCACCGGCGAGCCGGTCGTGGTCAGCGCGCGGCTGCAGCTGAGCGCCGCGCCAGCCCGGCTGACCGTCGGCACCGCCCGGCCGGTCGAGATCGTCGGCTGGGCCGGCCCGTGGCCGGTCGACGAGCGCTGGTGGGCGCCGGCCGAAGCCCGTCGTCGGGCCCGGTTCCAGGTCAGCCTCGCCGACGGCGCCGCGCTGCTGCTCGCAGTCGAGGCCGGGCGGTGGCTGGTGGAGGCGATCTATGACTGAGCGTCACTGCGCGGGCGCCACCACCCCGGTCCCCCCGGCACTCGTCGCGGTCGGCGACGACGTCCCGCTGGCGGATCTTGGAGCATTCCGGCCCCTGAAGGGGCCCGAACTCTCCAAGATCTCCACGGGTGCCGGTCGCGGGGTGGGCGGATGAGCTTCCACAACCCGAAGCTGCCCTGGTCCGAGCTGGAGCGCGTGCTCTCCGGCCGCGGCTCCGGCGACGGCCGGGCTGGCGACGGCCGCTCCGGCGACGGCCGCTCCGGCGACGGCCGGGCTGGAGGCGGCTGGGCCGGAGGCGGATCCGGGGGCAGCCGGTCCCGCGACGAGCGGCACCTGCACGTGGTGGACCCCCTCGCGGTGGACGCCGACGGCGGGGACGCCCCGGCCTGGAGCCGGAAGCGGGAGCACTATCAGCCGCCCGAGCTGCCCCGCCCCGACGGCGTGGTGCCGTACGCCGAGCTGCACGCGCACACCAACTTCAGCTTCCTCGACGGCGCCAGCCACCCCGAGGAGCTGGCCGAGGAGGCGGCCCGGCTGGGGCTCACCGCGCTCGCCGTCACCGACCACGACGGCTTCTACGGGGTGGTGCGCTTCGCCGAGGCGGCCCGCGCCCTGCACCTGCCGACGATCTTCGGCGCCGAGCTCTCCCTCGGGCTGCCCGGCCCGCAGAACGGTGAGCCCGACCCGCACGGCACGCACCTGCTCGTGCTCGCCCACGGCCACGAGGGGTACGCCCGGCTGGCCTCGACGATCGCCCGCGCCCAGCTGCGTGGCGGAGAGAAGGGCCGCCCGGTCTACGGGGAGCTGGAGGAGGTGGCCGCCGAGCTGCGCGACCACGTGCTGGTGCTGACCGGCTGCCGCAAGGGGCACGTGCCGGCGGCGCTGCTCACCGAGGGGGTCGACGCGGCGGCCCGCGAGCTGGACCGGCTGACCGCGCTCTTCGGCGCGGAGACGGTGGCGGTGGAGCTCACCGACCACGGGCACCCGGTCGACGCCGACCGCAACGACGCCCTCGCCGAGCTGGCCGCCGCCGCCGGGCTGCCCACGGTGGCCACCAACAACGTGCACTACGCCACCCCGGCCCGGCGTCGGCTGGCCACCACCCTCGCCGCGGTCCGTGCCCGGCGCAGCCTGGACGAGATCGACGGCTGGCTGCCGGCGGCGGCCACCGCCCACCTGCGCAGCGGCGCGGAGATGGCGGCCCGGTTCGCGGCGTACCCGGGGGCGGTGGCCCGGGCCGCCGAGTTCGGCGCGGAACTCGCCTTCGACCTCCAGCTCGTCGCGCCGCAGCTGCCGGCGTACCCGGTGCCGCCGGGGCACACCGAGATGAGCTGGCTGCGCCACCTGACCTTCGAGGGCGCGCGGGAGCGCTACGGCCCCCGCCAGGCCCATCCGGCGGCGTACGCGCAGCTGGACCACGAGCTGAACATGATCGAGGAGCTGGGCTTCCCCGGCTACTTCCTGGTGGTCTACGACATCGTCTCGTTCTGCCGTGAGCAGGACATCTACTGCCAGGGCCGAGGCTCGGCGGCGAACTCGGCGGTCTGCTACGCGCTGCGGATCACCAACGTCGACGCGGTCCGGCACCGGCTGCTCTTCGAGCGCTTCCTCGCCCCGGAGCGGGACGGCCCGCCGGACATCGACGTGGACATCGAGTCCGACCGCCGGGAGGAGGTGATCCAGCACGTCTACACCCGGTACGGCCGGGAGCACACCGCCCAGGTCGCCAACGTCATCTCGTACCGGCCCCGCTCGGCGGTGCGGGACGTGGCCAAGGCGTTCGGGTTCTCGCCCGGTCAGCAGGACGCCTGGAGCAAGCAGATCGACCGCTGGGGCTCGGTGGCCACGGTCGACACCGAGGACATCCCCGAGCAGGTCGTCGCGTACGCCAACGAGTTGCAGACCTTTCCCCGGCACCTGGGCATCCACTCCGGCGGCATGGTGATCTGCGACCGGCCGGTGATCGAGGTCTGCCCGGTGGAGTGGGGCCGGATGCCCGGCCGCAGCGTGCTCCAGTGGGACAAGGACGACTGCGCCGCCGTCGGCCTGGTCAAGTTCGACCTGCTCGGCCTGGGCATGCTCTCCGCGCTGCACTACGGCTACGACATGATCGGGACGACCCTCGACCTCGGCGACATGACCCTGGATGACCCCGAGGTCTACGACATGCTCTGCCGGGCCGACTCGGTCGGGGTGTTCCAGGTGGAGAGCCGCGCCCAGATGGCCACCCTGCCCCGGCTCAAGCCCCGCGAGTTCTACGACCTGGTGGTCGAGGTGGCGCTGATCCGACCCGGCCCGATCCAGGGCGGCTCGGTGCACCCGTACATCCGACGCAAGAACGGCCAGGAGCCGGTGACGTTCGCGCATCCGCTGATGCGCAACGCGCTGGAGAAGACCCTCGGGGTGCCGCTGTTCCAGGAGCAGCTGATGCAGCTCGCCATCGACCTGGCCGGCTTCGACGCCGCCGGGGCCGACCAGCTGCGCCGGGCCATGGGGTCCAAGCGCTCGGTGGAGCGGATGGCGCAGATCGCCGACCGGCTCTACGCGGGGATGGCCGAGCGGGGCATCACCGGCGAGCTGGCCGACGACGTCTACCGCAAGCTCACCGCGTTCGCCAGCTACGGCTTCCCGGAGAGCCACGCGATGAGCTTCGCCTACCTGGTCTACGCCAGTTCCTGGCTCAAGCGCTACCACCCGGGACCGTTCCTGGCCGCGCTGCTCAACGCCCAGCCGATGGGGTTCTACTCCCCGCAGACCCTGGTCGACGACGCCCGCCGGCACGGCGTCGAGGTACGCCGGCCGGACATCAACGCCAGCGGCGCCAAGGCGGTGCTGGAGTCCACCCCGGACACCCGGTGGGGCAGCGGGCCGGGGGAGCCGCCGCACGCCTGGGGGCTCGGCGGGCCGGCCGTCCGGCTCGGGCTGTCCGGGGTGCGTACCCTCGGCGAGGGCGTGGCCGAGCGGATCGAGACCGAACGGACGGCGCACGGGCCGTACCGCGACATGCCGGACCTGGCCCGGCGCGTGGGTCTCACCGCCGCGCAGCTGGAGGCGCTGGCCACCGCGGACGCCTTCGCCTGCTTCGGGCTGAGCCGGCGGCAGGCGCTCTGGGCCGCCGGCGCGGCGGCCCAGGACCGGCCCGGCCGGCTGCCCGGCACGGTCACCGGCGCGACCGCGCCCACCCTGCCCGGGATGGAGGCGGTGGACCGGCTCGTCGCCGACGTGTGGGCGACCGGGTTGTCGCCGGAGAGCCACCCGGCCCGCTTCATCCGCCCGCAGCTCGACGCCCTCGGCGCGGTGCCGATCGCCCGGCTCGGCCGGGTGGAGCCGGGCCAACGGATCCGGGTCGGTGGGATCGTCACCCACCGGCAGCGGCCGGCGACCGCCGGCGGGGTCACCTTCCTCAACCTGGAGGACGAGACGGGCATGCTCAACGTCACCTGCTCGCCGGGGCTGTGGCAGCGCTACCGCCGGGTGGCCCGCACCAGCGCCGCGCTGGTGGTCCGGGGCCTGCTGCAACGGAACGAGGGAGTGATCAACCTCACGGCCGACCGGCTGGACGCGATCGAGCCGCCGGTCAGCCCCGCCTCCCGCGATTTTCGCTGACCAGAGTGATCCACGTTACGGTTTTCCGTCCCGGAGCGCGGGAGACTCCTGCCCGCGCGGGCAGAGTGGCCCGCGCGGCACGAGGGAGATGAACCAGTGACGGGGAATCACGCGTACAGCGGCGGGGTGGCCAACTCCGGGCGGACCCGGCTCGGCGCCGGCTGGACTCCGACGCACCACACCGAATCGCGGGAGTACGAGGTCACCGACGGTCCGGTGGCCAACGCCCTGCGGTCGCGGGCCGAGGATGACGGCGCCACCGGCGAGTCCTGACCGCCCGCGCGGGCGGGTCCCGGGCGGGGCTGGACCGGGTGACTAGGCTCGACCGGGTGGACCAGACCCCAGGCCGGCTCGCCGGGCCGCCGCTGACCCCCCGTACCGCCGTGATCTGGTCGGTGCTCCGCGCCGAGCTGGACCGTCGCGGTGACACCGCGCTGACCGTGCTCGACGTCGGCGGCGGCACCGGCGGCTTCGCCGTCCCGCTCGCCGGGGCCGGGCACCGGGTCACGGTGGTCGACGCCAGCCCCGACGCGCTCGCCGCGCTGACCCGCCGGGCCGCCGAGGCCGGGGTCGCCGACCGGGTGTACGCCGTGCAGGGTGACGGCGACGCGCTCGCTGGGCTGGTCGAGCCGGGCAGCGTCGACCTGGTGCTCTGCCACGCCGTGCTGGAG
>NZ_JAMOKF010000385.1 GCF_023656545.1 Micromonospora phytophila
CCGAGGACGTGCTCTGGGCGGTCTGGCGGGCCAGCGGGCTCGCCGAGCTCTGGTCCGCGGCGGCCAGCCGTGGCCCGGCGGTGGCCGGCGAGGGGGACGTCGCCCGACGCCGCCGGGCCGAGGCCGCCGACCGCGACCTGGACGCGGTCATGGTGCTCTTCGACGCCGCGGCCCGGTTCACCGACCGGTTGCCCGGCGCGCGGACCGAGGTCTTCCTCGACCACGTCCTCGGCCAGGACCTGCCGGCCGACACCCTCGCCCCGACCGCCGACCGGGGCGACGCCGTCCGGTTGCTCACCGCGCACGCCGCGAAGGGGCTGGAGTGGGATCTCGTCGCCGTGGCGGGGGTGCAGGAGGGCGTCTGGCCCGACCTCCGGCTGCGCGGCAGCCTGCTCGGCTCCGAACGCCTCGTCGACGTGCTCGCCGGCCGGGCGGCCGGCGCCGGCACGGTGGCCACCCTGGTCGGGCAGACCTCGGCGCTGCTCGACGAGGAGCGGCGGCTCTTCCACGTCGCGGTCACCCGGGCCCGGCGGCGGCTGCTGGTCAGCGCGGTCGCCTCGGCCGCCGTGGGCGGCGACGACCACGAGGAGCAGCCGAGCCGCTTCCTCTACGAACTCGGCCCCACGTCCCCCGAGGGCGACGGCCCGGCTCCGCCCGGTCCGAAGGGCCGCCCGGCCGACCTCCCGGCTCCGCCCGGTCCGAAGGGCGGCGCGGGTGACGGGCGGCCTGCGTCCGGCTCGGAGGACGGCGCGGGTGACGGGTCGCTCAGGTCCGGCCCGAGGGACGGCGCGGGCGTCAACGGGCCGCCTGCCTCCGGTCCGGAGGACGGCCCGGGTGCCGGGCCGCCGCCGTCCGACGCGAAAGGCGGCCGGGGTGACGGAGCGCCTGTCTCCGGTCGGACGGACGGCCCCGGCGGAGGGGCGCCACCCGGCGACGGGGAGTCGGAGGGGTCCCGCACGTTGCCGGTGAGCCGCCCGCCCCGGGCGCTCACCCTGCCGGCGCTGGTCGCGGAGCTGCGTACCGCGGTCAGCGACCCGGACGCCTCCCACGCCCGGCGGCACGCGGCGGCGGCCGAGCTGGCCCGCCTCGCCGCCGCCGGGGTCTCCGGCGCGCACCCCGACGACTGGTGGGGGCTGCGGCAGCTCTCCGACGACCGCCCGCTGGTCGACGAGGGGGAGCCCGTCCGGGTCACCCCGTCGGCCATGGAGAGCGCGCTGCGGTGCAGCCTGCGCTGGCTGCTGGAGCGGCACGGCGGCAGCGGCCCGACCAGCACCGCCCAGGGCGTCGGCAACCTGGTGCACGCCGCCGCGATGCTCGCCGAGGACGCCAGCGTCGACCGGGGCGCGCTGCTGGACTACGTCGCCGCCCGGTTCGACGCGATCGAGCTGGCCGCCCGCTGGATGGTCGGCCCGGAGCGCGCCCGCGCCGAGGCCATGGTCGACAAGCTGCTGCGCTGGCTGGCGGCCAACCCGCGCCGGCTGCTCGCCATCGAGCACGAGTTCGCGGTCCGCCTCGACGACCCGCACCGCCCGGTCGAGCTGGTCGGCCGGGTGGACCGGTTGGAAATCGACGCCGACGGCCGGCTGGTGGTGGTCGACTTGAAGACCGGCAAGTCCACCGCGGTCACCGCGCACGACCTGGCCGAGCACCCGCAGCTGGGCGCGTACCAGGCGGCGGTGGAGGCGGGGGCGTTCGGCGAGTACGGCGAGGAGTCGGGTGGGGCGGCCCTGGTGCAGCTCGGCACCGGCGCAAAGGACGCCAGGGAGCAGAGCCAGCCGCCGGCGGGGGAGGGCCCCGAGGCCGGCTGGGCGACCGCGCTGGTCCGGCGCACCGCCGATACGATGGCGGCCGCCACCTTCGCCGCGGTCGCCAACTCGAAGTGCCGGGTCTGCCCGGTGCGGACGAGCTGTCCGGTGTCCGGGCAGGGGCGCCAGGTCGTCGAGCCACCGACCGTCCGCCCTCCGGAGAACCCGTGACCCAGCCCGCCCTGTTCAGCACAGTGACCCCGGCGCCCCGGGTGGCCGACGCCGGCCCCCGGTACACCCCGGTCGAGCTGGCGAAGCTGCTCCGGCTGCCGGCCCCGACCCGGGAGCAGGCGGCGATCATCGCCGCGCCGGTGGAGCCGTTGCTGGTGGTCGCGGGCGCCGGCTCCGGCAAGACCGAGACGATGGCCGCCCGGGTGGTCTGGCTGGTGGCCAACTCGTACGTCCGGCCGGAGCAGGTGCTCGGGCTCACCTTCACCCGCAAGGCCGCCGGTGAGCTGGCGCACCGGGTGCGTACCCGGCTCGACCAGCTGGTGCGGCGGCTGGGCCGGCAGGGGCGCGACCCGCTCGACGACCCGCTCGCCGGCGAGCCGACCGTCTCCACCTACCACTCGTACGCGGGCCGGATCGTCACCGAGCACGGGCTGCGGGCGGGCTACGAGCCCTCCACCCGGCTGCTCACCGAGGCCTCCCGGTGGCAGCTGGTGGACCTGCTGGTGCGCAACTACGACGGGGACATGTCCTCCGTGGACCGGATGCCCAGCACGATCACCGACGCGGTGCTGGCGCTCGCCGGCGAGCTGGACGAGCACCTGGTCGACCCCGACGAGCTGGCCGCCTGGACCGGCCGCTTCTTCGCCGAGGTGCAGTCCCGCCCCGGCCGGGTCTACGCCGACGTGCGCAAGGCCCTCGCCCTTCAGCAGACCAGGCTGAAGCTCCTCCCGCTGGTGCGGGCGTACGCGCGCCGCAAGGAGGACTTCGAGGCGATGGACTTCGCCGACCAGCTCGCCCGGGCCGCCCGGGTGGCGCGGGACCACCCCGGCGTCGGCGAGATCGAGCGGGACCGCTACCGGGCGGTGCTCCTCGACGAGTACCAGGACACCAGCCACGCCCAGGTGGTGCTTCTCAACGCGCTCTTCGGTGGCGGGCACCCGGTGACCGCCGTCGGTGACCCGTGCCAGTCGATCTACGGCTGGCGCGGGGCCAGCGCCGGCACCCTGGACCGCTTCCCGGCCGAGTTCGCCCGCGCCGACGGCGCGCCGGCCGAGGTGCTCAGCCTCTCCACCAGTTGGCGCAACCGCCCGGAGATCCTCGGCGTGGCCAACGCCCTGGCCACCCCGCTGCGCGCCGCCGGCGCCCGGGTGCCGGAGCTGCGGGCGGCGCTGAGCGTCAAGGACCCGGTACCGCACCGCAGCGCCCGCGGCGCCGCCGGCGGCACCGTGCACTGCGCCCTGCTCCCGACGTACGCCGACGAGGCGGACTGGATCGCCGACAGCATGCTGCACGCCTGGCGGGGCGCGGCCGGGATGCCGGGCGCGCTGCCCGAGCACATCCCGGTGCCCCAGCGCCCGACCACGGCGGTGCTCGTGCGGGTGCGCAGCCAGATCCCGGCGATCTCCGCCGCGCTGCGCGAGCGGGGCCTGCCGGTCGAGGTGGTCGGGCTGGGCGGCCTGCTGGACACCCCCGAGGTCCGCGACGTGGTGTGCACCCTGCGGGTGCTGGCCGACCCGACCGACGGGGCCGCGCTGCTGCGGCTGCTCACCGGGGCCCGCTGGCGAATCGGGCCGCGTGACCTGGTGGCGCTGCACCGGCGGGCGCGGGCCATCGCCGCCGCCCGCCGGCAGCCGGTCGACGACGACGCCCCGGAGATCACCCCGGACCTGCTGGACGAGGCGACCCTGGTGGAGGCGCTGGCCGACCTTGGCCCGGCGCAGGCGTACTCGGCGGAGGGCTTCGTCCGGCTGCGGGCGTACGCCCGGGAGCTGGGGCTGCTCCGGTACCGGCTGGACCAGTCCCTGCCGGAGCTGATCGCGGACATCGAGCGGACCATCGGCCTGGACGTGGAGGTGGCGGTGCGGGCCGGCCGGGACGGCGCGGGCGACGCCGGCCTGGCCCGGGGCCACCTGGACGCGCTCGGCGACGTCGCCGCCCGGTTCGGCGGGGAGACGCCCGGGGCGACCCTGTCGGGGTTCCTGGCCTACCTCGCCGCCGCCGAGGACGAGGAGCGGGGCCTCACCCCCGGTGAGGTGGAGGTGGTCGAGGGGGCGGTGCAGATCCTCACCGCCCACGCCGCCAAGGGCCTGGAGTGGGACGTGGTGGCCGTGGCCGGGCTGAGCCGCGGCGGGTGGCCGGGGCAGGTGCGCAACTCCGACCACTGGCTCGGCGGGCTCGGCGTGCTGCCGTTCCCGCTGCGCGGGGACGCCGACGGGCTGCCCGGGCTGGGGCTGGCCGGGGCGGAGGACCAGCGCGGGGTGGCCCGGGCGCTGGAGGACTTCGTCGACGCCTGGCGGGCGCACGACGAGCGGGAGGAGCGTCGGCTGGCGTACGTGGCGGTCACCCGCCCCCGCCGGCTGCTGCTCTGCTCCGGCTACTGGTGGGCCGAAGGCGCCAAGCGTCCGCGCGGGCCGTCGGTGCTGCTGCGCGAGGTGCACGACGCCTGCCTGGACGGCGGGGCGGGGCACCTGGTGGACGAGTGGGCGCCGGAGCCGCCGGGGGACGCGGTCAACCCGACCACCGAGGTGGTGCTCCGGGCCGAGTGGCCGGCCGACCCGCTGGGAGCCCGGCGGCCGGCGCTGG
>NZ_JAMOKF010000386.1 GCF_023656545.1 Micromonospora phytophila
GACGCCCTGCTCGCCGCGGCGCCGGCCTGGCTGGGCCCGGAGCTGGCCGCCGCCCGCCGTCGGGCCGACCTGGCCCGGGTCGACGTCGCCACGGCGCTGCGCCGGCTGCTGCCGTGGGCGCTGGCCGGTCGGCTGGACGAGCTGGCCCCGGAGCGGATCGCCGTGCCCAGCGGATCCCGCGTGCGGGTCGACTACGCCGACCCGGCCGCGCCGGTGCTCGCGGTGAAGCTCCAGGAGACCTTCGGCTGGCGGGACGCGCCGCGGATCGCCGACGGCCGGGTGCCGGTGCTGCTGCACCTGCTCTCCCCGGCGGGGCGGCCGGTCGCGGTGACCGCCGACCTGGCATCGTTCTGGCGCTCGGGCTATCCGCAGGTGCGGGCGGAGCTTCGCGGCCGCTACCCGCGCCATCCCTGGCCGGAGGACCCCACCGGGGCCACCCCCACCCGGCACGCCACGCCCCGCCGCCGCTGACCCACGCCACCCCATCGCGCCGCACCGCCGCCGAGCCACGCCGCGCCGCCGAGCCCTGACCGCCACCGCCGGGCCCCCTGACGGGCCGTGGCGGTACGGCCGGTGGCTATTCCTGCACCACGTCGGCGACGACCACGGTGACGTTGTCCGGGCCGCCGGCCCGCAGCGCCAGGTCGATCAGCCTGCGGGCGCACTCGGCCCGGTCCGGGTAGCCGGTGAGCACCTCGGCGAGGGTGTCCGGGCGGACGACGTTGGAGAGCCCGTCGCTGCACAGCAGCCAGCGGTCGCCGGCCCAGGGCACCATCGTCGCGTACGTCGGGGAGATCTCGCCGCCCTGCAACGCCTGGGTGACCACGGCCCGACGGGGATGGCTGCTGGCCTGGTCGGGGGTGATCACGCCCTGGTCGACGAGCATCTGCACGAAGGTGTCGTCGCGGGTGATCTGTTTGAGCACCCCTTCCCGCAACAGGTAGGCGCGGGAGTCGCCGACGTGGGCCAGGGCCAGGCAGCTGCCCGTCCGGGCGAAGAGCAGGGCGGTGAGGGTGGTGCCCATGCCCTGCCGCTCCGGATCCTCATCGACCGCCTGACGGATCCGCGCGGTGGCCAGCTCGATGCCGCTCTGCAGCGCGGCCACCAGCGCGTCCTCCGGGGTGTCCACGTCCAGCGGAGCGACCGCGTCGATGGCGATCGCGCTGGCCAGGTCGCCGGCCGCCATTCCACCCATGCCGTCGGCGACGGCGACGAGCCAGGTACCGGCGTGCAGGGCGTCCTGGTTCCCACTGCGGATCAGCCCACGGTCGCTCGTTCCCACGGAACGTAGCTTCAGGGTCATGGGAGGCAGCCTGCCAGGCCGAGGGCGCAGTTGTCTCTAGGAGATCAGGACCTCGGCGCGTCGCGCGGCGAATCTCACTGTCGAGGGTCGTCGGTGGGCCCGCCGACTCATCGGGCCGGATCGATTGACAGGACGCCCTGGGCACTGGAAACATCGAGCCGAGAGCTGGGAGCGCTCCCAAGATCCGCCACCACCCTGCCCCGTCCCGCAGCACGTCCGGAAGGAACACCCGTGACGCCATCCCGACGCCGCCTCGCATTGCTCGCCGCGGCGACCACCCTGGTCCTCGCCGGCGCCACCGCCGGCACGGCCCACGCCGCACCGCCCCCCGACGCCCCCGAACAGATCGACAACGGCGACTTCAGCGCCGGCGTCTCCCCCTGGTTCTCCTACGGCACCGGCCCGCTCGGCGTCACCGACGGCCGGCTCTGCGCCACCGTCCCCGGCGGGCTCGCCAACCCCTGGGACGCCGGCATCGGCCAGGACGGCGTGCCGCTGGTCGCCGGGGCCGAGTACACCCTCGGCTTCGACGTCTCCGCCACCCCCGGCTCCGCGGTCAAGGCCGTCCTGCAACTGGGCAGCGCGCCCTACACCGCCTACGCCAGTGTGGACGCCACCGCCGGGGGCACCGCCCAGCGGGTCGAGCAGACCTTCACCGTGCCCGACGGAAATCCGAGCGCCCAACTGATCTTCCAGGTCGGCGGGAACGCCGCCGAACAGACCCTCTGCCTGGACAACGTCTCACTGCGCGGCGGCGACCCGCCCGAGCCGTACGTGCCGGACACCGGGCCGCGGGTGCGGGTCAACCAGGTCGGCTACCTGCCGGGCGGGCCGAAGAACGCCACCGTGGTCACCGAGGCCACCGAGGCGCTGCCCTGGCAGCTCAGGTCGGCCACCGGCGCGGTGGTCGCCAGCGGCACCAGCACCCCGCGCGGGACCGACGCGGCCTCCGGGCAGAACGTGCACAGCATCGACTTCTCCACCTACCGGACCCCGGCGGCCGGGCTGACCCTGGTCGTCGACGGGGAGACCAGCCACCCGTTCGACGTCTCCGGCACCCTCTACGACCGGCTGCGCGCCGACTCGCTCCAGTTCTTCTACGCCCAGCGCAGCGGCATCGCCATCGACGGCGACCTGATCGGCGCCGCGTACGCCCGCCCGGCCGGCCACCTCGGCGTCGCGCCCAACCAGGGCGACACCTCCGTGCCCTGCCAGCCGGGCGTCTGCGGCTACTCGCTGGACGTGCGCGGCGGGTGGTACGACGCCGGCGACCACGGCAAGTACGTGGTCAACGGCGGCATCGCCACCTACCAGCTGCTGAACACCTTCGAGCGGACCAGGACGGCGGCCACCGCGGCCGGCGGCGCGGCGCTCGGCGACGGCACCCTGCGGGTGCCCGAGCGGGGCAACGGCGTGCCGGACGTCCTCGACGAGGCCCGCTGGGAGCTGGAGTTCCTGCTGCGGATGCAGGTGCCCGCCGGCGAGCCCCTCGCCGGGATGGCCCACCACAAGATCCACGACCGGAACTGGACCGGCCTGCCGCTCGCGCCGCACGCCGACCCGCAGCCGCGCGAGCTGCACCCGCCGTCCACCGCGGCCACCCTCAACCTGGCCGCCGTCGCCGCGCAGTGCGCGCGGCTCTTCGCCCCGTACGACGCGGCCTTCGCGACCCGCTGCGCCACCGCGGCGAAAACTGCCTACGCCGCGGCCAGGGCCAACCCCGCGCGGTACGCGAGCCCGGCCGACAGCACCGGCGGCGGCGCGTACGACGACTCGACCGTCACCGACGAGTTCTACTGGGCGGCCGTCGAACTGTGGCTCACCACCGGCGCGTCGGCCTACCTGGCCGACCTGACCGCCTCGCCGCACCACAGCGGGGACGTCTTCGATCCGCGCGGCTTCGGCTGGCAGGGCGTCGCCGCGCTGGGCCGGCTCGACCTGGCCACCGTGCCGAACGGGCTGCCGGCCGCCGAGCTCGCCCGAATCCGCTCCTCGGTCACCGCCGCCGCCGACGCCCACCTCGCCGAGCTGGGCCGACAGGCGTACGGGCTGCCGATGCCGGGCGACGAGGACAGCTACTTCTGGGGCGCGAACAGCAACATCATCAACAACGCGGTCGTGCTGGCCACCGCCTTCGACCTGACCGGGGACGCGAAGTACCGGGACGGGGCGACGCAGGCGATGGACTACGTCCTCGGCCGCAACGCGCTGAACATCTCGTACGTGACCGGGTGGGGCGAGCACGCGGCGGAGAACCAGCACAGCCGGATCTTCGGCCACCAGCTCGACCCCGCCCTGCCCAAGCCGCCCGCCGGCTCGCTGGCCGGTGGCGCGAACGCCGCCCTGCAGGACCCGTTCGCGCAGCAGTTGCTCGCCGGCTGCAAGCCGATGTTCTGCTACGTCGACGACATCAACTCGTACGCGACGAACGAAGTGGCGATCAACTGGAACTCGGCGCTGGCCTGGATCGGCTCGTTCCTGGCCGACCAGGGTGACGCCGGGGCGGTGCCGGCGTCGACCTGCGCGGTCACCTACACCAACCACGGCAGCTGGCCCGGCGGCTTCACCGCCCAGGTGACGCTGCGCAACACCGGTACGACAGCGCTGAACGGCTGGACGGCCCGGTTCGCCTTCACCGGCGACCAAAAGGTGGGCCACGCCTGGTCGGCGAAGGTGACCCAGTCCGGCGCCACGGTGACCGCGAAGAACGAGTCGTACAACGCCCGGGTGAATCCGGGCGGCACGGTGACCTTCGGCTTCACCGCGACCACCGGCGGCGGTGCCAATCCCGGGCCCGGCCTGGTCACGGTCAACGGCTCGGCCTGCACGCTCTCCTGAGGAGGACGTGGTGGCCTCCCCTCGGGGGAGGCCACCACGTTCCAGGGACGTCACGCGGGTCGCGGTCCACGCCGACCCGCGGAGACTGGCCTTCCAGCTCCCGGAGGCCACTCTCCCGGGTACGCGTCCGCCCCTTGGTCCGGTCTTCGTCCGTGCCGACGGTCACGGATGCGGTGGACGGGAAGAACCTGAGCGCGGATTTCCGGTGGACGAGGGCTCGGGCGTACGACAAAGTGCCCGGCATGAAGGACGCGCAGCGCAGGGTGTGGGCGCGACTGCCGGACGGCGCCCGCGCCGCGCTGGCCGGGCTGGCCCCGGCGGACCTGCGCACGCTGCTGCTGGCCGTGGCCCGGGACCGGGCGGCGGCCGTACGCCCGGCGGACGTGGTCCGTCGCTGGCGCGCC
>NZ_JAMOKF010000387.1 GCF_023656545.1 Micromonospora phytophila
GCCGGGCACCACGCCGACGAGGTCGCCGGCTACCTCCGCCGGCAGCTCGGCCTGGCCGACTCAGACGCCGAGGGGGCGCCCCGAGTGACCCGGATCGACCGGTACGGCCTGGTGGTCTCCTGCGGTCGGCCCGGCGCCCGCCGGCGCGCCCGGCTCGCCTTCCCGCAGCCGGTTGCCGACCACACGGAACTGGCCCGGCTGCTGCACCCGATGCTCTGCCGTGGCGCCGGCCCGTCCCGGCACGCCGACTCCGCCTGAGCCGGCCGGCTACCGGCCCTCAGCCGCGTCTGCGCGCGGCCGGGTCGTGCGCGGGGCCCGGCGACTCGCGCGCCTGGCCCGCCAGCCCACCGGGCGATGCGCCCGGCCCGGTACGACGAAGGCCCGCGCTCACTCCGGCAGGGTGCCGGTCAGGTACCGCTGGACGGTGGGGCCGATGGCCGCGACCAGGGTCTCCGGGGCGGCGGAGGCGACCGGCTCCAGCCGGACCACGTACCGCATCATGGCCAGCCCGATCATCTGGCTCGCCACCAGCGAACCGCGTAGCGGCAGCTCGGCCGGGTCGACGTCGAGGTGGTCGAGCACCCGGCGCAGGACCTGGGTGACCAGGAACTCCCGCAGCAGGCGGGCGGACCACTCGTGGGTCAGGCTGGAGCGCAGCAGCGCCACCCCGGCCGCGCCGGCCGGTGAGTCCCACACCCCGAGGAATAGCCGGACCAGGCGCTCGCCGAGGCCGTCGCGGGGCCCGGCGACGATCCGGGGAATGATCTCCCTCGGGTCGACGGGCGAGTTCATCGCGGCCAGGAAGAGCTGGTCCTTGCTGCCGAAGTAGTGGTGCACCAGCGCCGGGTCCACCTGCGCGGCGGCGGCGATGGCGCGGATCGACGCCGCGTCGAAGCCACGCTCGGCGAAGGCCGTCCGGGCCGCCGCCAGGATCGCCTCCCGGGTGTCCGGGTTGCCGGGTCGCCGTCCGGTCCGCCGTGCCATCGCCGCCCTTCGCTCGTCACCTGCCGCCCCCGGCCGGTCGGGTCTCCCCGGCCGGGGGCGGTGCGGTCGCCGCCCGCCGGTGCGTCCCGGCGGGCGGCACGTCCTCGTCAGCCGCTGCGCCGCCGCAGGGTGGCCGCGGCGAGCACCAGCGCCAGCACCGTCGCGCCGGCGACCACCGCGACGTCCCGCCACATGGTGCCGGTGGGCTCGGCGTTCGCGCCGACCTCCTGCAACGCCTCGACGGCGTACGACAGGGGCAGCACGTCGCTGACGGCCTGCAACCAGCCGGCCATCTCGTCGCGGGGCACGAAGAGCCCGCAGAGCAGCAGTTGGGGGACCGCCACGACCGGCATGAACTGTACGGCCTGGAACTCGGTGCGGGCGAAGGCGCTGCACAGCAGCCCGAGCGCGACCGCGAGCACCGCGTTCAACGCCGCGATCATGATCACCAGCCCGCTGCTCCCGGCGGTGTCGAGGTCGAGGAGTCGGTACGCCACCGCGGCGGCGATGGCGGCCTGGACGACCGCGGCCAGCCCGAACGCGATGCCGTAGCCGAAGAGCAGGTCGAGCTTGGCCAGCGGGGTGGTGAGCAGCCGTTCCAGCGTGCCGGTGGTGCGCTCCCGCAACATCGCGATGCTGGTGACCAGGAACATGATCACGAAGGGGAAGAGGCCGAGCATCACCAGCGCGACCCGGTCGAACACCGATGGTTGCCCGGGCGGGGTGGGCTGGTCGACGTACATGAAGTAGACCAGGGCGAGCAGCGCGGACGGGACCACCACCAGCAGCGCCACCGTGCGCCGGTCGTGGCGCAGTTGGCGCAGGATGCGGCCGGTGGTGGCGGCCAGGATCCGGGGGTTCACGACGTCTCCTCTCCGGCGGCGCCCGTCGGGGCCGCCGCGTCGACCGGGCGCGCGGGCCGCCCCGGGCCGTCGGTGCCCACCGGCCGCCCGCCGTCGTCCGTGCCGGTCTCGCTCGCCCTGATCAGCCGCAGGAACGCCTCGTCCAGGTCGTCGACCCCGGCGGCGGCGCGGACCGCGTCGGGGGTGTCGTCGGCGATCAGCCGCCCCTGGCGGATGAGCAGCAGCCGGTCGCAGCGGGCCGCCTCGTCCATCACGTGGCTGGAGACGAGCAGGGTGGTGCCGGTCGCGGCCATCGCGTGGAACCGGGCCCAGAGGTCGGCGCGCAGCACCGGGTCCTGGCCGACGGTCGGCTCGTCGAGGATGACCAGCTCCGGCTGGCCGACCAGGGCGCAGGCCAGCGACGCCCGGCTGCGCTGCCCGCCGGAGAGGGTGCCGACCAGTTGGGTGGCCGCCTCCGCGAGCCCCACGTCGGCGACCGCACGGTCGGCGTCGACCGCGCCCCGGCCGTGCAGCGCGGCGAAGTAGCGGGCGTTCTCCCGCACCGTCAGGTCGGCGTAGACGCTGGGCGCCTGGGTGAGGTAGCCGACCCGGCGGCGCAGCTCGGGTGAGCCGGCGGGCCGCCCGAGCACGGTGACCGTGCCGGAGTTGATCACCTGCACCCCGACCAGTGCGCGCATCAGGGTGGTCTTGCCACTGCCGCTGGGACCGAGCAGCCCGGTGACCGTGCCGCGCGGCACCCGGGCGCTGATGCCGTGCAGCACCCGCCGCCCGCCCCGGTCGACGACCAGGTCCCGGACGGCGATCGAGTCTTCCATCGCCCACCTCCCCCAAAAATTCAACGACTGATGAACTCAACGCTAGATGAGATACCGCCCCCCGCGCAACGGTTGACTTCGCGTGCACTCGAACTGGAAGCCTGGGCGCGTGGACATCAGCACGCGGGAGATGACCCTCACCGTCGGCGAGGCGGCCGAGCGGGTCGGCCTGACGACCTACACGTTGCGCTGGTACGAGCAGGAGGGGCTGGTCGCCCCGGTCGGGCGCGACTCGGCCGGCCGGCGGCGCTACACCGAACGGGACGTCGACTGGCTGCTCCTGCTCACCCGGCTGCGCCGCACCGGCATGCCGGTGCGGGACATGCGCCGCTACGCCGAACTGGCTCGGCAGGGCGACAGCACCCTCGCCGACCGTCGGGCGCTCTTCGAGGCCCACCGCGCCCGGGTGCTGAACCGGATGGCCGAGCTGGAGGAGGACCTCAAGGTGCTCAACTACAAGATCGACAACTACCGCCGGGCGGAGCGGTGCTCATGATCCGCCGTCGACTGGGCGCGACCGGGCCCGAGATCTCCGCCATCGGGCTCGGCTGCATGGGGATGAGCTTCGCCTACGGCGCCGGGGACGACACAGAGTCGACCCGCGTCCTGCACCGGGCGCTCGACCTGGGCGTCGACCACCTCGACACCGCCGACATGTACGGCCGGGGTCGCAACGAGGAACTGCTCTCCCCGGTGGTGCGGGCCCGCCGCGACGAGGTCTTCCTCGCCACGAAGTTCGGCAACCGGGTGCGCGGCGACGGCTCGGGTGGCACCGGCAGCTCCGGGGCGTACGTGGACAGCAGCGCGGCCTGGGCGCGCGAGGCCTGCGACGCGTCCCTGCGCCGCCTCGGCGTGGACACCATCGACCTGTACTACCTGCACCGGCGCGACCCGGCCACGCCGATCGAGGAGACGGTGGGGGCGATGGCCGAGCTGGTCGCCGCCGGCAAGGTGCGACTGATCGGCCTCTCCGAGGTCAGCCCGGCGACGCTGCGCGCGGCGCACGCGGTGCACCCGGTGACCGCCGTGCAGATGGAGTGGTCGCTGTTCAGCCGGGACGTGGAGGGCGAGATGCTGACCACCTGCCGGGAACTGGGGGTGGCGCTGGTGGCGTACTCGCCGGTGGGTCGGGGGCTGCTCACCGGGGCGATCACCAGCCGCGACCAGCTAGCCGCCGACGACTGGCGGGCCGCGGTGCCGCGCTTCGCCGAGGGCAACCTCGACGCCAACCTGAAGCTGGTCGACGAGGTGCGGGCGGTGGCCGCCGAGATCGGCTGCACGCCGGCCCAGGCCGCGCTGGCCTGGCTGCTCGCCCAGGGCGAGGACGTCTTCCCGATTCCGGGCACCAAGCGGGTTCGCTGGCTGGAGGAGAACGTCGCCGCCGCCGACATCCGGCTCACCCCCGAGCAGCGCACCCGGTTGGGAGCGGCGGTGCCGCCGGGGGCGGTCGCCGGGGAAAGGTACCCCGAGACAGCAATGAGATTCGTCGGGCACTAGCCTCCGGACCGGACACCAGGTCCGGCAACGGGCATTGCGCCCCGATCGGGCGTACGGCACGATGGCGCAAGTGGGTCACGCTCCGTCACCGGATGAGGGGTTCCTCGACGACTGGACCGCCCGGCTGCGGGCCGGCGCCGAGCGGCCCGTCGTCGGCATCATGCTGCGTGGCAGCCATGCCCGGCGGGCCGCCACCGCGCACAGCGACGTCGACCTCGACCTGCTGCTCGGTGGCGCTCCGTACGCCGCCCGCCGGGCGTACCTCGCGGAGCACGCCGGGCGGCTGACCCACGTCTCGGTGGCCGCCCGCGACGTCCGCTCCTGGCTGGCCCGGCTCGGCGAGCCGGCCGACTGGGCGTTCGGGCTGCCGGTCGAGGCGCCGGC
>NZ_JAMOKF010000388.1 GCF_023656545.1 Micromonospora phytophila
CGGCCGAGGTCAGGCCGACGTTTCCGACAGGTCGAATGCCCGGGCCAGCGGCCCGTCCATCCGGCGCAGGGCGCTGATCGCGCGGCTGGACCGGCTCTTCACGGTGCCGGTGGAGCAGCCGAGCTGGCCACCAGCGAGGGACGGCAGCGGGAGTTCC
Source organism: Micromonospora phytophila (assembly GCF_023656545.1). Taxonomy (GTDB): domain Bacteria; phylum Actinomycetota; class Actinomycetes; order Mycobacteriales; family Micromonosporaceae; genus Micromonospora; species Micromonospora phytophila. Next base: position 158 of record NZ_JAMOKF010000388.1, read on the forward strand.
TGCTCTCGGTCTCGCACGAGCTGCGTACCCCGCTGACCGCGATCTGCGGCTACGCCGAGGCGCTGGCCGACGGGGTGCTCGGGCCGGAGGACGCCGCCGACACCGGTCGCACCGTGCTCGCCGAGGCCGAGCACCTGGACCGGCTGGTCAGCGACCTGCTGGCGCTGGCCCGGCTGGAGGCCGCCGACTTCCCGCTCGAACCGGCGCCGGTCGACCTGGCCCGGCTGGCCGCCGACGCCGAACGCACCTGGACCGGCCGCTGCGCGGCCCTGGGGGTGCCGTTCCGGGCGGAGATCCCGGACGAGCCGGTGCCGGCGTACACCGATCCGGGGCGGATCCGGCAGGTGGTGGACGGGCTGCTGGAGAACGCGCTGCGGGTTGTACCGCCGGGGGCGCCGATCGTGCTCGCGGTCCGGCCGGCCGGCGCGGGCCCGGCGCCCGGCGGCGTCCTGGAGGTGCGCGACGGCGGACCCGGCTTCACCGACGACGACCTGGCGGTGGCCTTCGAGCGCGGCGCGCTGCACCAGCGGTACCGGGGGGTGCGCAAGGTGGGCAGCGGGTTGGGGCTGGCGCTCGCCGCCGGGCTGGTCCGGCGGCTCGGCGGGGAGATCGCCGCCGGGCACGCACCCGAGGGCGGGGCGGCGTTCACCGTCCGGCTGCCCCCGGATCCTTACCCGACCCGAACATCGACCTGATCCTCCGCTCGCCGACGGGCGGGAGGCTGGGGTTCCACGGACGGACGAGAGGGAGACTCATGGCACGTTGGGGAATCGCCGCCACCACGCTGCTCGCGGCGGTCGCGTTGGGCGTCAGCGGCTGTGGCGCCGCCGAGGTGACCGGTCGGCAGGGCCCGGAGGCCGCCGTCGAGGTGGCCGCCGCGATGGGCGCGGAGGGTCAGGCGCTCGCCGCGATGGGCTTCGACGCCGGCGAGCTGGACGTGGAGACCGTCGCCGCGCCCGCGTCGCCGTCGCCGACGGCCGCGGAGCCGGGCCGCCGCAAGGAACGCGCGGAGGAGTGGCGCAAGCGCCGGCAGGCCCGGGTGCTGCTGCGCAAGAACACCCTGCACGGCGAGGCCGTGGTGCAGACCAGGGACGGCGGTACGAAGACCGTCGTCGTGCAGCGCGGCGAGGTGACCGCGATCGACGCCGAGAAGATGACCGTGAAGTCCACCGACGGCTTCACCATGACCTGGACCTTCGGCCCCGAGCTGCGGGTGCTGGAGCGCCGCGCCACCGTGCAGCCCGACGCGGTGAAGGTCGGCAGCACCCTCGGCGTCGCCGGCGCCAAGGATGGCGACACCCCCGTCGCCCGCCTCGTCATCCTCCCCCGCACGAGATAACCCCGCACCCCGCCGGGCGCGCACTTTCACGGAAAGAGTGGCCATTCCCCGGGGAATGGCCACTCTTTCCCTGTTCGAGCGCGGGTGGGTGGGAGTCAGTAGACGCGGGAGCCGATGAAGTCGTCGTGGCCGTAGCCGACCGGGGTGGGGAAGTTGCGGGACTCGAAGGACCACTGCTGGCGGGTGCTGGTGGAGCAGGTGGCCAGCCGGAGCCGGGGGGTGCCGAACCACGGGCTGTCGAACGCCAGGCAGAGGTTGGTGTTGCCGGCGGCCCGGATCTGGTTGCCGGTCAGCACGAACTTCTGGTTGGCGCCGCCGTGGCAGTCGTACACGTTCACCGCCGTGCCGGCGCTGAGCGAACCGCCGGAGACGTCGAGGCAGCGGTCGTGGGAGAGCTCGGAGTGCAGCGACTGCCGCGTCGGGTCGTACCAGAAGCCCTGGTTGCGCCCGCCGTGGCAGCCGTACGACTGCTGGGCCGTGCTGTTGCGCGAGTCGTACCCCTTGCCGTCGACGCAGGTGCCGGTGGCCGCGTTGCGCAACTGCTTGAACTCGAACAGCCCCGGGTAGAGCACGCCGCTGCCGGTGCTGGCCGGGTCGACGCAGGTGGCCTGCTCCTGCCCGGAGGCGTGGAACTGGGTGATGCACTGGGCGAACATGCCGTGCCCCCGCGCGTTCGGGTGGAACGACTGCCGGGCCGCGTTCTCGTCCCAGATGCCCACCTCGATGTAGAGGCCGCGCACCGCCGTGCTGTCGGTGCACACCTCGTGGCCGTGGAAGAGCCGGCTGGCGTCGAGGTAGCGGGTGCCGGTGTTCCTGGCCGCCGCGCGCAGCGCGGACTCGAACAGCGGCACCGCCTTGTTCCGGGCGAACGCGGCGTCGGCCAGGTAGAGCAGGCAGCCGCCGGCGTACCAGCCGGGGAAGTTCGGGTTGTCCTCCACGTCCGGGCTGCCCGGGCTGGGGTAGGACATGAGCACCAGCTCGTAGTCGGTGCGCAGGTAGCCGGCGTTGGTCATGGTCTGCCGGATGGAGGTGAGCGCCTCCTCCACCGCGCGCCGGCTGCCGTCGGTGCGGATCGTCCACTGGTCGGTGTAGCGCGGGTAGCAGGGGCCGGTGAAGAACACCCGGCTGATGGCGCAGTCGGTGGCCACGGGGCCGAACTGGATGGTGCCGTCGCCGTTGGCGCCGACCACGACCCAGATCAGCTTGACGTGCGTGTTGCGCGCCTTGATGGCCAGGTGGTCGCCCTGGTTCAGCTCGTTGTGCTGGGTCGGGCCGCCGGCGACGAGGTTCCACGGGGTGGCGCCGGAGCAGGCGATGTTGTACTTCTCGTCGGCGGCGATGCCGGTGCGGAAGACCGCCTGGTCGTACGAGCGGTCGCACCAGTTGCCGGGCTGGTGGGTGCCGGGGACGTAGTTGCCCACCCCCTCCCCGGAGATTTCGCTGTCGCCCATGGTGATCAGCGCGGTGCGGCGCTGTTCCAGCGGGCGGATGCCGGGTGCGCCGTAGAGCGCGGTCGCCTCGGCGGCGCGGATCGCCTCGAGGTTCGTCGGGAGTGGCTGGACGGTCGGACGGTCGGCGGCGTGGGCGGGGGAGGCCGGCCCGGCGAGCATCGGCAGGACGAGAGCGGCGGCGGCGACGAGGGTCAGTGACCGTCGTCGGGTCGCCCGTTCGCGCCTGGCAGCGGAACCAAGCATCGACGCACTCCTTTCGGCTCGATCGTGGGATGTCGATCGAGTTACCAGAAGGTAACGTGCGATGTCAGGGATGTGAATGCGTCTCGGATCCTTGCGCGCGGAGTGCAGAACCGGGCGATCCGGGTGAGTCGGGCAGCGCGGGGTGAGTGGCGGGCGGCGCCGGCCGGGTGGCGGCCGGCGGCCGAGTCAGCGTCCGGGTGGCAGGGCGTAGCCGACGTGGGTGCGGAACTCCAGCCGCCAGCCCGCCGGCACCAGTTCGGCGCAGGCCGGCCCGCTGCCCGTGCAGACGATCGCCTCCACCGAGGCCGGGTCGGCCGGCGGGCGCCCGGGCAGCACCGACTGGAGCGCCACCAGCTCCGGTGGGCGGCCGTCCGCCTCCCGCAGCAGCAGCCACCAGGGGTACTCCCAGTTGTCGTTCTGCTGCACCAGGCCGATCCGGCGGGCGTCGGCGGCGCGCACCGCGTCCGCCGCCCACCGGAACTCCGCCGTCCACTCGGGACGCCGCAGGAACCGGGTGTCCCACTCGGAGGTGGTGAAGACCGAGCCCGCGCCGACCAGCCGGCGCGGGAAGCCGTACGACAGCGCGAGCACCCCGGCCAACGCGGAGGTGGCCAGCACCATCACGGCCAGCCCGGCGGCCACCGGACGCCGCCCGGTCGCTGCGGCCCGGCGGCGCAGCAGCGCGTCCAGCCAGAGGCCCGCCAGCGGTACGGCCAGCGCCAGCGCGTAGAGCAGCAGCCGGTTGCCCCACGGCTGCCACTTGATCATCGCGGCGTGCAGCAGCACGGTGGTCACCACCACCGTGGCGTACGCGCGCAGCGGCCTGGGGTGCGCCGGGCTGATCCGGTCCGGTCGGGTCAGCGCGAATCCCGCGCCGAGCAGCGCCAGCGCCCCGGCCAGCGGGAAGGCCACCCGGTCCTCGTCCGGGTACCAGGCCGGCACCGGGAACGTCTCCCGCCCGAACGTGGTCTCCCGGTCCTGCGGGTCCACCCCCAGCACGCCGGCGGCGCCGACGATCGCCGCCGCGCCGGCCCGGCGCAGCGGCGCGAGCGGCGTGTCGAACGCGGTGTGCCCGATCCGCAGCGCGTTGACCAGTACCGAGGGCGGATCGTGCCGCTCCATCGGCACGGACTCGCGCAGCCGGGGCGGGCCGAGCGGATGACCGAACTCGACGGTCACCCGGGTCAGGAACGGCCCGACCACCACCGCCGCGACCAGCAGGACCAGCGCCGACCCGGCGAGCGTGCGCGCCACCCGACGGCCGGGTCGGTGGGCGACCGAACCGCCGGCCTCCGTCCGCTCCCGCCGACCCGCGCCGGCCGCCGCGCCGGCCCCGCCCCGCCG
>NZ_JAMOKF010000389.1 GCF_023656545.1 Micromonospora phytophila
CGGCGACGTCCCCGGCGGACCGGGCGGCGGCGCTGCACCGGGCCGCGGACGCGGTGGCGGCCGCGGCGGACGAGCTGGCCCGGGCGACGACGGCCGAGATGGGCAAGCCCCTCGCGGACGCGCGCGGCGGCGTCGAGGCGGGGATCGGCACGCTGCGACAGTACGCGGAACTCGCCCCGGTGCGCGGCGGCCGGACCCTGCACGGCGGCACCAACGCGATCGACTTCATGACCCCGCAGCCGCGGGGCGTGGTCGCCGCGATCACCCCGTGGAACGACCCGGTGGCGGTCTCGTGCGGGCTGCTCGGCGCGGCCCTGGTCACCGGCAACGTGGTGCTCTACAAGCCCAGCGAGCGCACGCCGGCGACCGGTTGGCTGCTGGCCAGGGCGCTGGACGAGGCGCTGCCGCCGGGGGTGCTGTCGCTGCTGACCGGAGGCGCGGAGGTCGGCGCGGCGCTGGCGGCGCAGGAGGTGGACGTGGTGGCCCACGTCGGGTCCACCGCCACCGGGCGGGCCATCGCCGCCGCCGCCGCGCGCACCGGCGCGAAGGTGCTGCTGGAGAACGGCGGCAGCGACCCGCTGATCGTCGACGGCGACGTCGACCCGGTCTGGGCGGCCGGGCAGGCCGCCGTCGGCGCGTTCGCCAACGCGGGGCAGATCTGCGTGGCGGTGGAGCGGATCTACGTGCACCGGGACGTGGCCGAGGACTTCGTCGACGCGCTGGTGGCCCGGGCCGACGGGCTGCGGGTCGGCCGGGGCGACGACCCGGAGACCGAACTGGGCCCGCTGGTGGACCGCCGGCACCGCGACCACGTGCACGGACAGGTCACCGCCGCGGTGGCCGAGGGGGCGCGGATCCGCACCGGTGGGACGCTGCCCGACGGGCCGGGGGCCTTCTACCCGGCGACCGTGGTCGCCGACTGCCGCCACGACATGCCGCTGGTGCGCGAGGAGACGTTCGGGCCGGTGGCCGCGGTGGTCGTGGTCGACTCGTTCTCCGAGGCACTGCGCTGCGCCGCCGACTCGCCGTACGGCTTGGCCGCGACGGTGCTCACCGGGTCGATGAGCCACGCACAGCGCGCCTGGCGGGAGCTGCCGGTGGGCACGGTGAAGGTCAACGCGGTCTTCGGCGGGGCGCCGGGCGGTGCCGCGCATCCGCGCCGCGGCAGCGGCCAGGGCTTCGGGTACGGCCCGGAACTGCTGGACGAGTTCACCGCCACCAAGGCGGTGCACATCGAGGCCCCGGGCGGCGGCCACTGGTAGCCCACGCGGAAGGGGCCGTCCCCGGTGGGGACGGCCCCTTCCGTCGCGTACGCCCGATGCGGCGTCAGTCGCCGCGGGCCTTGCGGGTCTCCCGGTCGTTGGCCTTCTCGATCGCCTTGACCAGTTCGGGCTTGGTCATGCTGGACCGGCCGGGGACGTCGAGCTTGCGCGCCACCCCCATCAGGTGGTCCTTCGTCGCGTTGGCGTCCACGCCGCTCGCCGTGGGTGCCCGCCGCTCCGGACCGCCGCCGGCCGCCTGCCGGTCGCTCGGGCCCTTGCGGCCCTTGGGCTCCCAGTGGTCGCCCACCTTTTCGAACTCGTGCTTGACCGCCGCGAAGGCGGTGCGGTGCGACCGCTCCCCCTCGCCGTAGGTCTCCACGGCCGAGTCGTGCGTCTTCTCCCAGGTGCGCTGCGCCTTATCCGGGGAGCGCCGCAGCGTGCTGGGCATGTCCTCGCGCCCGGGCATCTCGTCCTCCTCCGCGTCCAAGGGTTCTGCTTGACCGTTCCCCCGGGCCGGGCCGGCAAACCGGGGTGCGGGCGGGCGGGCCGGGTTTGTCGATTTTCGGCTCCGGGTACCGGCGGGGCCAGGCCGAGCCGGATGCACCGGACATTCCGGCGGCCGGGGCACAGGGAGCGGTCCATGACGACGACGGAGTCCGGCGCGGCGCTCGCCGGCGAGCAGCGGCCGCGGATTCCCCGCCGGGTACGGCAACTGAGCTGGCCGACGTGGCGCGGGGTGCTGGTCCGCAGTGCGCAGAACTTCGTCAAGGACAACTGCGCGGACTGGGCGGCCGCGCTGACCTACTACGGCGTGCTGGCGCTCTTTCCGTCCACCATCGTGGTGGTCGCCCTGGTCGGGCTGGTCTCCAACGGCGAGCAGACCGTGGACCTGGTCCTGGACCTGGCCCGGGACGTGGGGGCCGGGTCGGTGGTGGCCAACGAGGGTTTCGTGAGCGTTGTGCGGGGCGTGGTGGACCAGAACACCTCGGCCAGCGTGCTGCTGAGCTTCGGTCTGCTCGGCGCGCTCTGGTCGGCCTCCGGCTTCATCGGGGCGTTCACCCGGGCCTCCAACGCCGTCTACGGGGTGCAGGAGGGGCGACCGTTCTGGAAGCTGCGCCCGCTGCAGATCGGCCTCGCGGCGGTCACCCTGATCCTGCTCGCGATCGTCGCCACCGGGCTGATCGTCAGCGGCCCGGTGACCGACGCGGTGGGTGACCTGATCAACGCCGGCGGCCTGGCGCGCACGGTGTGGAGCGTCGCCAAGTGGCCGGTGCTCGCCATGATCATGATGGTGCTGCTGAGTCTGTTGTTCTGGATCGCGCCCAACGTGCGGCAGCCGCGCTTCCGCTGGCTCACCCCGGGCGGGGCGGTCGCCCTGCTCTCCTGGGCGCTCGCCTCCTTCGGCTTCGGCCTGTACGTCGCCAACTTCGGCTCGTACGACGCCACCTACGGCAGCCTCGGCGCGGTGATCGCGTTCCTGGTCTGGCTCTACCTGTCCAATTCGGCGCTGATGCTCGGCGTGCAGATCAACGCCGAGTTGCAGCGCGGCCGGCGGCTCCAGGCCGGTGAGCCGGACCCGGACGAACCGGTCCTGGCCCCCAAGACGCCGGCCGGTTCGTGACGGCTTGCCGGGTTTACCGCCGGTGCCACCGGGTAGCGCACAAGGCATGGAACGTGGCAGCAGCAAGCACGGGCCGAGGCTCGACGAGCAGATGAGCCAGGAGGTCAGCGGCCTCCTGCAGGGGCCGGGGACCGGCGGCTCACGGGTCGAGGAGTCCCGGGTGCCGGAACCGGCGGGCGAGGACCAGCCGGAAACGACGACGGCCCCGGCCGGTGAACTGCGGACCGGCGCGCCCAAGGGAATGAGTTCCCAGGATGTCGAGCGCCGCAGCCGGCTCGGGCGGTTCATCACGATGAGCGCCCTGCCCGGTGACCGCGAGACGCTGATCGCCAACGCGCGGGACAACGACGCGCCCGACGACATCATCGCCGACCTGGGGACCCTGCCGGAAGGCATCCGCTACCAGACGGTCTCCGAGGTGTGGGCGGCGCTCGGCAACAAGAACGAGACGACCCGCTGGTGACCGGATCACCGCACGATCCGGGCCGATGCCGGCGGACAGAGGAGGATGCCTCATGAGTGGCGTTACCGAACACGTGGACGTTTCCGTCCCGGTGCGCACCGCGTACGACCAGTGGACCCAGTTCGAGGAGTTCCCCCACTTCATGGAGGGGGTGCAGGAGGTCCGGCAGCTCTCCGACACGATGACCCACTGGACCGTCGAGATCGCCGGGGTGAAGCGCGAGTTCGACGCCGAGATCACCGAGCAGCTTCCCGACGAGCGGGTCGCCTGGCACTCCACCGGCGGCACCCAGCACGCCGGCGTGGTCACCTTCCACCGGCTCGACGAGAACACCAGCCGGGTCACGCTCCAGCTGGAGTTCGAGCCGCACGGTGTGGTCGAGCAGGCCGCCGACAAGCTGGGCATCGTCGATCGGCGCGCCAAGGGCGACCTGGAGCGGTTCAAGCAGTTCATCGAGCGGCGCGGTCTGGAGACCGGCGCCTGGCGCGGCAAGGTCGACCGCCCGCAGCCCTGACCCCCCTCCCCGGGCACCAACTCCGATGGCCGCCGGCCCCGCCGGCGGCCATCCCCACCCCACCCACCCCCCTCACCCCGTCGATCATGAGGTTGGCGGCCATCTCGATCTCCGAAACACCCGCCAACCTCATGATCGACGCGGGGCGGCCCGGGCGGCGGGGTTCGTTTGCGGAGATCGGGGTCGGGTACGGCGACAGGTATGAGTGACAAGAGCAAGGCGTGGCGGAACGAGGAACGGACTCCGCTGGAGGAACTGGACCGGGCCGTCGCCCGGTCGACCCTCGACGGGCAGACCGACGACGTGACGGGCAACGACGCCGGCGAGGAGGCCGCGTTCGGGCACGGGCCGGCTGCGGTGGACCGTGGCGGGCAGGCCGCCGGGGCGGGCCGGGAGCCGACTGATCCGGACCGCGCCTACCGCCCCTCGACGACGGGACGTACCGGCCCCGACACCACGTGAGGCCGACGGCCGCTCCGTCCGCGGCGCCCTCGGCCGCCCGGACCGACGCCCACCCCGGCCGGTCGGGCCATCCCGAATCAGCGAAGACCTGGACGGCCAGGCCAGCGCGAACCCGCCGCCACCCGGCCGACCAGGCCAGCCAGCGGCGGCGGGCGGGATCAGCCGGCGACCGGACCACT
>NZ_JAMOKF010000390.1 GCF_023656545.1 Micromonospora phytophila
AGAAGCCGAGCGACCCCGAGCAGGTGCTGACGAACCACCGTTGGCGGCTCGACCCGACGACGCTGCGCGAGGTGGTGGAGGAGCCGGACGAGTTCCGGACGATCCGGCGGCGCCTCACCGAGAAGCTGGGCACCGCCGTCGACAACCGCTCCCGCGCCCGGCTGCTGAGCCTGCGGGCCGTGGTCTCCCGGATCGTCGGCGAGCTGGACGACGCGCTGGCCGACGGCCGGCTCGCGCTCACCTACGCCGAGGCCACCGGCGAGCTGCGGCGTACCGCGCTGGCCCAGGCGCGGCTGGCGCACGTGCTGCGCTGGCGCGGTGACTTCGCCGAGGCCGACCGGCTCTTCGCCGAGGCCAACTCCGTCGAGCTGCCCGACCGGCTGCGCGCCGCGCTGCACGAGCACGCCGGGCGGTCCTGCTACGACCAGGGCCGGCTGATGGAGGCGTGCCACCACTTCGAGCGGGCGCTCGACCTGCGCGGCGACGGCGACGCCGAGCTGCTGGCCCGGATCCGACTGAGCCTGGACGCGGTCGCGGACCGGGCCAGCGGGACGGGCTTCGGGCCGTACCCCCGCAGTCGCGACGAGGTGCTGGAGCGCGACCGGCCCCCCGTGCCAGCGCGCGACGGCGACCTGTGGGGTTTCACCGACCCGGATGGCGACATGGTCGTGCCGGCCGAGTACGCGCAGGCGCAGCCGTTCTCCGACGGGGTGGCCTGGGTGCGCCGGCCGGCGACCGACCGGTGGTCGCTGGTCGACCTCACCGGTGCGACCGTGCTCGAACCGTTCTACCGGGCGGTCCGGCCGTTCTCCGACGGGCTGGCCTGGGTGTCCGGCGGCGAGACCGCCGGTTGGGTGGCGATCGACCCGACCGGCGAGGTGGTGGTGCCGCACGGCTTCGCGGACGTACGCCCGTTCCGGCGCGGGGTGGCGGCCGTCCGCCGGGACGGCTGGGGGCGGTCGACCGCAACGGCCGGATCGTGGTGCCCACCCGGCACCACGGGTTCGCGACCGCCCTGGCCGACGGCCGGTACGTCGAGGGCTTCACCGACGAGGGGCTGGCCGTGGTGGACGTGGCCGGCCGACATGGCGTGGTGGACCGGACCGGGAAGGTGCTCGTGCCGCCCGCCCACCCGGTGCTGGTCATCCACCCGGTCGCGTTCCTGGTCGGCGACGGCGCCGGGCGTTGGGGCGCGCTCGACCGGCGGGGCGAGCCGCTGATCGACCCGACGCACCGCGACCGCGACGACCTGGTGGCGGAGATCGAGCGGCTGCTCACCGACACGACCCCCGTGCTCTGACCGGCCGCCCCCGGTGACCCTGATCCGGGCGGGCTAGGGTCGGAGCATGGAATTCCGACACCTGGGCCGTTCCGGCCTGATGGTCAGCGAGATCTCGTACGGCAACTGGATCACCCACGGCTCGCAAGTGGAGGAGGACGCGGCGTTCGCCTGCGTCCGGGCCGCCCTCGACGTGGGCATCACCACCTTCGACACCGCCGACGTCTACGCCGGCACCCGCGCCGAGGAGGTGCTGGGTCGCGCGCTGGAGAGCGAGCGCCGCGAAGGGTTGGAGATCTTCACCAAGGTGTACTGGCCCACCGGGCCCGGCCGCAACGACCGGGGCCTGTCCCGCAAGCACATCATGGAGTCGATCGACGGCTCGCTGCGCCGGCTGCGCACCGACTACGTGGACCTCTACCAGGCCCACCGGTACGACTACAGCACGCCGCTGGAGGAGACGATGGAGGCCTTCGCCGACGTCGTGCACTCCGGCAAGGCGCACTACATCGGCGTCTCCGAGTGGAAGGCGTCGCAGATCCGCGAGGCCCACCAGCTCGCCCGTGAGCTGCGCATCCCGCTGGTCTCCAACCAGCCGCAGTACTCGATGCTCTGGCGGGTCATCGAGACCGAGGTCGTCCCCACCAGCGAGGAGCTGGGCGTCGGGCAGATCGTCTGGTCGCCGATGGCGCAGGGCGTGCTCTCCGGCAAGTACCTGCCGGGCCAGCCGCCGCCGGCCGGTTCCCGGGCCACCGACGAGAAGTCCGGCGCGGGCTTCATCGCCAAGTGGATGACCGACGAGGTGCTGACCCGGGTGCAGCGGCTCAAGCCGCTGGCCGAGCAGGCCGGGCTGAGCATGGCCCAGCTCGCGATCGCCTGGGTGCTGCAGAACCCGAACGTCTCCTCGGCGATCGTCGGGGCGTCCCGGCCCGAGCAGGTGCACGACAACGTCAAGGCCGCCGGCGTGAAGCTGGACGCCGAGCTGCTCAAGGCGATCGACGAGATCGTCGAGCCGATCACCGAGCGCGACCCGGCCAAGACCGAGTCCCCCGCCCAGCGCCCGTAACCCGGCGGGCTCCCCGCCCGGGTGCTGCGGCGTCGATCCGGGGCCTGTCGTTGCCGCTGGGGACCAGCGAGCGACGGCAGGCCCCGGTCGACCGGGTCAGCCCTGCCAGACGCCCGTTCGGGGTCAGCCCCCTGCCAGAGGCCGGTTCCGGGTCAGCCCTGCCAGAAGCGGATGAGGTCGAGGCCGAGGACGTAGAGGCCGGGCGGGAGGCCCAGCAGGTCGCCGACGGCGAAGACCGCGCCGAAGAACCAGCCGCTGATCCGGGGGTTCCACAGCAACGCGAAGAGCAGGATGAAGCCGAACGGGGCGAACACGTCGTACATCTTGCGCCACTGCGGGCCCAACCACGGCTGGATCATGTTGCCGCCGTCCAGGCCGGGCACCGGAAGCAGGTTGAGCACGCTCGCGGTGAGCTGGAGGAAGGCCAGCAGCGCCACGGCCGCCCAGAACTCCACCGGGCCGCCGCCGGCCGCGCCGGCCTGCACCGCCGCCACCAGCACCAGCGTGAACAGCACGTTGGTGGCCGGGCCGGCGAGGCTGACCAGGGTGTGCCGCAGCCGCCCCGGGATGGCGTGCCGGTCCACCCAGACCGCCCCACCGGGCAGGCCGATGCCACCGAGCAGCACCACCACCACCGGCAGCGCGATCGACAGCAGCGGGTGGCTGTACTTCAGCGGGTTCAAGGTCAGGTAGCCGCGGTGCGCCACGCTCCGGTCGCCGGCCCGGAACGCCACGATCGCGTGGGCGTACTCGTGCAGGCAGAGCGAGACCAGCCAGCCGGAGACGACGAAGAGGAACACGTCGAGCCGGACGTTGCCGACCCCGTTCCAGGTCAGCACGCCGCTGGCCACGAAGAGCGCGACCAGGGCGAGGAAGACGGGGCTCGGGCGGAACGCCGCCCGAGGCACGCCGAGCACCAGCGGCTCGCCCCCCGGGCGGTCGTACGCCATCACTCGGCCGTGGGCAGCAGGCTCATCCGGTAGTCCACCCGGTCGTCCTCGACGAGCGCGACCGAGGTGACGCCGGACGCCGCGAGCTCGCGCCAGGCCTGGCCGATCCAGGACTCGGCGTCCGCCTGACTGCCGAACGACTCCGCCGGCCCCTCGACCGACTCGCCGTTCGCGCCCTCGTACCGCCAGCTCCACGCCATGCCGCGTCTCCCCTCGCCGCCGATGTCCCGGTGGGACGAACCCCCGCAAGCGTAGTCGGCCGGCTGCGGAACGGCCGCCGCTCGGGTGACACGATGATCGACCGCTCCGCCCCGACCGCTACCGTGACCCGGTGCTGACTCAAGGAGTGGTGCTCAGCGAGCGGTACCGGCTGGGCGAACGGGTGGCGACCGGCGGCATGGGCGCGGTCTGGCGGTGCACTGACCTCGCGCTGGAGCGCGAGGTGGCGGTGAAGGTGCTCCTGCCGGCCCTGACCGCGGACCCCGAGTTCACCACGCGGTTCCGGGCCGAGGCGCGGATGCTGGCGGCGCTGCGGCATCCCGGCGTGGTCGCGGTGCACGACGTCGGCCGGTCCACCCTCGCCGACGGCAGCCGGATCGACTACCTGGTGATGGAGTACGTCGACGGGGAGCCGCTGGGCACCTGGCTCCGGCGGGCGGGGCGGCTCGACCCGGCGTCGACCATGTCTGTGGTCGCGCAGGCCGCCGAGGCGCTGCACACCGCCCACCTGGCCGGCATCGTGCACCGGGACGTGAAGCCGGGCAACCTGCTGGTGAAGCGGGACGGCCGGGTGGTGCTGGTCGACTTCGGCATCGCCCGTTCCGGCACCACGGCCGGCATCACCGCGGCGAACGTGGTGCTCGGCACCGCCTCGTACATGTCCCCGGAACAGGCCGCGAACCAGCCGGTCTCCCCGGCGACGGACATCTACGCGCTCGGCGCGGTGGCGTACTTCTGCCTGGCCGGGCGGCCGCCGTTCGACGGCGACAACCCGCTGCAGGTGGCGCTGCGGCACTTGCAGGACGAGCCGGCACCGCTGCCGCCGGGCACCCCGCCGCCGGTGGTCGCCCTGGTCGAGCGGGCGATGGCGAAGCGCCCGGGCGAGCGGTACCCGGACGCGGCGGCGCTGGCGGACGCCGCGGCCGAGGCGCGGGACGCGACCCTGGCGATGATCCCGATGTCCGCACG
>NZ_JAMOKF010000391.1 GCF_023656545.1 Micromonospora phytophila
CCGCCGCCGGGCGGTGGCGCGGCCGGCCCGGTCCCGCCGCCCCACGGCGTCGGGTCCGGCGCGGACGGTGTGAGCAGGGAGATGACCGAGTGATCCGAACGATGAGGGCCGGCCGGCGTGAGCCGGTGCCGCCGACACCGCACCCGTCGGGCGCCCGTCCGCCGGCGCTGCCCGCCGGCGCGGTGCCGCGGCACGTCGCCGTGGTGATGGACGGCAACGGCCGGTGGGCCAAGGAGCGCGGGCTGCCCCGCACCAAGGGTCACGAGGCGGGGGAGCACAGCCTCTTCGACACCATCGAGGGCGCGATCGAGCTGGGCATCCCCTACCTGTCGGCGTACGCGTTCTCCACCGAGAACTGGCGGCGCTCGCCGGACGAGGTCCGGTTCCTGATGGGCTTCAACCGGGACGTGATCCGTCGCCGCCGCGACCAGCTTGTGGAGCTGGGCGTGCGGGTGGTCTGGTCCGGTCGGGCCGGCCGGCTCTGGAAGAGCGTCATCTCCGAGCTGCAGACCGCCGAGGAGATGTCCCGGGGCAACACGACGCTGACGCTGCAGTTCTGCGTCAACTACGGCGGCCAGGCCGAGATCGCCGACGCCGCCGCAGCGATCGCCCGCGACGTGGCCGCCGGCCGGCTCGACCCGGCGAAGGTCACCGAGAAGACCGTGGCGAAGTACCTCTACCACCCCGAGATCCCCGAGGTGGACCTCTTCCTGCGGCCCTCCGGCGAGGAGCGGATCTCCAACTTCCTGCTCTGGCAGACCGCGTACGCCGAGCTGGTCTTCCTGGACACGCTCTGGCCGGACTTCGACCGCCGGCACCTTTGGTACGCCTGCGAGCTGTACGCGCAGCGGGACCGCCGGTTCGGCGGTGCGCTGCCCAACCCGGTCGCGCCGTCCGTCTGAGGCTTACCGGTCCCTCCTGCGGGGTACCACTGCGGTCAGGAGCCACTGACGGAGGTGAACCCACATGATCCAGAAGCGTATTGCCCAGTGGGCGGTGATGGCTGTCGCTCTGCCGCTGGCCGCCGCCGGCGCGCGCCGGCTCAGCCACACGATGGAGGCCCGCCGTGGCCCGACCGGGGTGAGCCGCCTGCTCCGCAAGGGTGCGGACATGCTGCGCCCGCAGCAGGCGAAGCGTCGCCGCTTCTTCTGATCGTCCGCCGTCGGCGCCGCCCGCGGGGTGGCGCCGGCGGTGACTTTCGGGTCTGCGGAGGTCCCGCCGCGCGTAGGATCGCAGGTGGGACGCACGCCCTGACGGCGTCCGCCTCGGGGGTGGGGATGCCGGAGCTCCGGTACAAGATGATCATGGCGTTGAACGCCGCCGACCTGGGCGACCCGATCTGCGACCAGGTGGCCGAGATCTGCGCCGAGATCGCCGAGCAGCACTGCGCGGCGCTGCACCACGCGCCGCAGTCGCGCTCCGGTGAGATCGCCGAACTCGCCAGCGGTGAACCGGCCCTGACCTGGGCGCCCAACGACACCGGGCAGCGTGCGTGGTGACCGCGCCCGGTCCCGCCTCCGCCGAGCCCCGCTCCGACGGCGCAGCGGTGGTGCGGTGACCGCCCCCGTTCCGGCCGTCGACGTCCGGCGGGCCGACGACCGCTTCGCCACCCGGATCTCCTGGCTGGACTCGAAGCACTCGTTCTCGTTCTCCCGGCACTACGACCCGGCCAACACCCACCACGGGCTGCTGCTGGTCAACAACGACGACGTGGTCCGGCCGGGCGCGGGCTTCGAGACCCATCCGCACCAGGACATGGAGATCGTCACCTGGGTGCTGCGGGGATCGCTGGTGCACCAGGACTCCACCGGGCACTCCGGGGTGATCTATCCCGGGCTGGCGCAGCGGATGAGCGCCGGCACCGGCATCCTGCACTCGGAGAAGAACGACTCCTGGCGGCTGGAAGGCAGCGATCCGCACACCGACCCGGTCCACTTCGTGCAGATGTGGGTGCTCCCCGACGAAGAGGGCGTCGACCCCGGCTACGAGCAGCTGGAGATCGGCGACCAACTGCTCCGCGGCGGCCTGGTGCCGGTCGCCTCTGGCATGGACCGGTACGACGGCGCCTCGGCGATCCGAATCCGCAACCGGTACGCCACCCTGCACGCCGCCCGGCTGAGCCCCGGCGACGAGGTCGTCCTCCCGGACGCGCCCTTCGTCCACCTCTACGTGCCCAGCGGCGCGGTGACCCTGGAGGGCAGCGGGCCGCTCGGCACCGGCGACGCGGCCCGGCTCACCATGACCGGCGGGCAGCGGGTGAGCGCCACCGAACCCGCCGAGATCCTGGTCTGGGAGATGCACGCCACCGTCGCCTGAGCGCCGCCCGCCCCTCCAGTCGATCCTGCCGGTGTAGCCCCTCTGCTGCGGCTTGTGACCCCGGGAGGAAACAGCAAGACGGCGGGGCGGGGTCAGGCCTCCACTTCGGAGCGGTCGGCCGCCCAGCGGGTGTGGAACGTGCCCTCCCGGTCCACCCGGTGGTAGGTGTGCGCGCCGAAGTTGTCCCGCAGGCCCTGGATCAGCGCGGCCGGCAGCCGCTCCGCGCGCAACGCGTCGAAGTACGCCAGAGAGGAGGCGAACGCCGGCGCCGGCACCCCGGCCCGGGCCGCCTCGGCCACCACCCGCCGCCAGCTCGGCACGCCCGCGCTGACCGCCTCGGCGAACCAGGGCGCCACCAGCAGCGTCGGCAGCTCCGGCTGCTCGTCGTACGCCTGCCGGATGCGGTCCAGGAAGCGGGCCCGGATGATGCAGCCGCCCCGCCAGATCGTCGCCGTGCCACCGAGGTCGACGCCCCAGTCGTACTCCCGGCTGCCGGCGCGGATCTGGTCGAAGCCCTGCGCGTACGCGACGATCTTGGAGGCGAGCAGCGCGCGCCGGACGTCCTCGACGAAGGTCTCCCGGTCGCCGACCTGCAACTTCTCACCCGCGTCGGGGAACGCGCGCCGCGCGGGCTCGCGCTGCTCGGCGTGCCCGGACAGCGAGCGGGCGAAGGTCGCCTCGGCGATGCCGGTGATGGGGATGCCGAGGTCGAGAGCGCTCTGCACCGTCCACCGGCCGGTGCCCTTCTGCTCGGCGCGGTCCAGCACCACGTCCACGAACGCGCGCCCGGTGGCCGCGTCGGTGTGCGCCAGCACGTCGGCGGTGATCTCGATCAGGAAGGACTCCAGCTCACCGGAGTTCCACTCGCGGAAGATCTCCGCAATCTCCGCCGGCTCCGCCGACAGCCCGGCCCGGAGCAGGTCGTACGCCTCGGCGATCAGCTGCATGTCGGCGTACTCGATGCCGTTGTGGACCATCTTGACGAAGTGCCCGGCGCCGTCCGGCCCGATGTGCCGGCAGCACGGCACCCCGTCGACCTGCGCGGCGATCTTCTCGAAGATCGGGCCGAGCTTGCGGTAGGACTCGGCGGAGCCGCCCGGCATGATGCTCGGGCCGCGCAACGCGCCCTCCTCGCCGCCGGAGACGCCCGTCCCGACGAAGTGCAGCCCGTGGCCGCGCAGCGCCTCCTCCCGCCGCCGGGTGTCGGCGAAGTGGGCGTTGCCGCAGTCCACGATGATGTCGCCGTCGTCGAGCAGCGGGATCAGCTCGTCGATGACGGCGTCGGTGGGGCCGCCGGCCTTGACCATCACGATGACCGCGCGGGGCCGCTCCAGGGCCGCGACGAAGTCGGCCATCGACTCGGCCGGCACGAACGTCCCCTCGTCGCCGTGCTCGGCGACCAGGCTGCGGGTGCGCTCCGGCGAGCGGTTGTGCACCGCCACGGTGAAACCGTTGCGGGCCAGGTTGCGGGCCAGGTTGCGGCCCATCACCGCCAGCCCGGTCACGCCGATCTGCGCCGTCGCCTGCTCGGCCATCCGCCCGCCACCTTCCGCCGTCGACACCTGCCGCTGCGACCGTATCGCGGTGCGCGGCGGACCGGGCGCGGTGTTCGACAGCCGGTCACCGCCGTGTCGCCGCGGGTGCGCTCAGCCCTCGGCCAGGCGGGCCTCGACGTGCCGCGACCTTGCTGGTGAGCCGTCGGTCGGCAGGCCGCCGGTGGTGCCGGTATTTCGGGTGCGCCCGCCGCCCCGGTCGGATAGCGTGCGGGTATGCGCGACTGACGCCCCACCTCCGAGCCGGCCCGCCGCCCCGCGCCGCGGTCCGCGTGCTCCCGGGCGTCCGCATTCCGAGCATCTGCCGCCGTCGCGGCGGTGCCCTCCGTGAGGCTCCCGGGAAGCAGTCCGATTCCGCTCGACCGTCCCGCGACGGTCACCAGCCATCGCGACCGCCTCGCTCCGGGGCGGCCCGCAGATCAAGGAGGCACGGATGCCCGCCAGGCGTAACCCGAAGAAGTCCCGTACCACCCCGCCCACGCCGTCGGTCGCGGACCTGACGCCGGCCGACCTCGCCGAGGTGACGGTCACGCCGGTCGTGCCGGCGCTGCCGGTCGAGCGGCCCGCCGCGCCGAAGGCCGGTCCGCCGGTCTCCGGCGCCGGCCG
>NZ_JAMOKF010000040.1 GCF_023656545.1 Micromonospora phytophila
TGGCCGAACGGCTCGCCGCGGAGTTCCCCGCCGAGTACGCCGGGATGTGGCTGGACCAGGCCGCCGGCGGCATCCTCACCGTCGCCGCGACGAGCGTCGCACCGCTGACCGCGGCGGTGGCCGGCGTGCCGGACGCGGCGCACGTCCGGGTGGTACCGGCGCGTCACCCGCTGCGCGAGCTGACCGGGGCGGCGGCCCGGATCGCCACCGCCCTCGGTGCCGCCGCCGGCACCGACGTGGTGGTGGACCAGCAGGCCAACGAGGTGGTCGTGCTCACCGGCGACCGGATCGCCGCCGACGACTCCCGGTTGGCCGGGGCCCTCGGCGCCGCCGGGGTGCCGGCCCGCGCCCGGGACCGGATCGCCGACACGGCCGTGCCGAAGTCCTGCGACCCGCGCTACTGCGCCCAGGCGCCGATGCGCGGCGGCATCCGGCTGGACGTGCCGCGCGACGACGGCACCGTGGGCGGCTGCACCTCCGGGTTCAACCTCACCATCTCCGGGCGCACCCCGTACGTGCTGACCGCCGGGCACTGCGTCGTCGGCGGGCGGCACCAGCTGGTGGACCGGACGTGGCACCAGTTCCTCGGCCCGAAGGTGCCGGTGACCGTGGAGGCGTCGATCGCGGGCCTGGCCGAGAACGCCTACCCGTACGACTACGCGATCATGCCGTACCAGCCGGGGGCCCGGGACCGGTGGGCGCCGAAGGGCGCCCCGCCCAGCCTGGTCAACTACTGGTGCGTGCCGGACAACCCCCGCTGCGCCACCAGCGGCAGCCGGGACGTCGTCATCACCGGGTACGTGCCGTGGACCGCCATCCAGACCGGCTGGGTGGTCTGCGCGACCGGCGCGGCGTACACGCCGAAGGCCGGCGAGCAGTACGTCGACTCCGGCGCCGGCGCCGGCTACCTGCCCGGCACCCGCTGCGGGGAGATCACCGGCAAGACCAGCGGCGGCATCGACGTGCGGATCTGCGCCCGGCCGGGCGACAGCGGCGGGCCGCTCTTCACCGAGACCGACGGCCGGGCGCTGGGCATCCTCTCGCACGGCGACCCCGGGCAGGGCCCCTGCACCAACCCGGACGAGCGGAACTCCTACGCCCCGGTCTCCACCATCCTGGACCGGGCCAACGCCCGCACCAACGGGCTGATGCGGATCCGGCTGGCCACCCCGGGAGCGCTGGGCCAACCGGTCCCCCGCTGACCGGGGGCGGGCGGCTCACCACCGGTCGACGTGCAGCACCTCGTCCAGGGGTTGCCGCTTCGCCGGCCGGAAACCCGCACCGGTGTACCAGGCGGTGGGGATCAGCGCCGCCTGGCGCACCTGCTCCGGGAGGCCGAGCAGCTCGGCGACCTCCGCCTCGTACGCCAGGTGCAGGGTGGTCCACGCGGTGCCGAGGCCGCGCGCCCGCGCGGCGAGCATGTAGCTCCACGCCGCCGGCAGCACCGACCCCCAGAGCCCGGCCTGGTTCGCGGCCGGCAGCTGACCGTCGCCGTGAAGCTGGACGCACGGGATGAGCAGCACCGGCACCTGCCCCATCCGGTCGCCGAGCCAGGCCACGCTCTCCTCCACCCGGCGCTGCACCTCGGCCCGGTCCGGGTCGTCGGCGAAGAGCCGCGCCGCCGAGCCCTCGGAGGCGAGGTAGCCGTGCACCGCCCGCTGGTAGATCCGGCCGATCACGTCCCGCTTCGCCGGGTCGGTGACCACGATCCACTGCCAGCCCTGGCGGTTCGACCCGGACGGCGCCTGGAGGGCGATCTCCAGGCACTCCCGGACCAACTCCATCGGCACCGGGCGGGTCAGGTCGAGCCGCTTGCGGACCGAGCGGGTGGTGGTGAGCAGTTCGTCGGGGCTCAGCGGAAGCGTCGACATCCCGTCATGGTGACACGGCGATAAGCCGTGGAGTGGTCGATGCGGGCTGCCTACGATCGACGGATGACTGATACGGCGAGGACGGCCCGCGCCGGCGTCCCCGAGCGTCCGACCCTGGACGGGCTTGAGGAGACCTGGGCGCGCCGCTGGCAGGAGGAGGGCACGTACGCGTTCGACCGCGCCAAGCAGCGCGCCGACGTGTACGCGATCGACACCCCGCCGCCGACCGTATCGGGCGAGCTGCACATGGGACACGTCTTCTCGTACACGCACACCGACCTGGTGGCCCGCTTCCAGCGGATGCGCGGCCGGACGGTCTTCTACCCGATGGGCTGGGACGACAACGGCCTGCCCACCGAGCGCCGCGTGCAGAACGTGTACGGCGTGCGCTGCGACCCGTCGCTGCCGTACGACCCGGCGTGGGTGGCGCCCGCCGCCGGAGTCGGCGAGGCGGCCCGCAAGGACCCGACGCCGATCTCCCGGCGCAACTTCGTCGACCTGTGCGAGCGGCTGACCGCCGCCGACGAGCGGATCTTCGAGGCGCTCTGGCGGCGGCTCGGGCTGTCGGTGGACTGGTCGCTGACGTACACCACGATCGGGCGGGTGGCCCGGGCGACCAGCCAGCGGGCGTTCCTGCGGAACCTGGCCCGCGACGAGGCCTACCAGGCGGAGGCGCCGACGCTCTGGGATGTCGGCTTCGCCACCGCGGTCGCCCAGGCCGAGCTGGAGGACCGGGAGCGGCCCGGGGCGTACCACCGGCTGCGCTTCGCCGGGCCGGGCGGGCGCGAGGTGCTGATCGACACCACCCGGCCGGAGCTGCTGCCGGCCTGCGTGGCGCTGGTCTGCCACCCCGACGACGAGCGGTACGCCGACCTGGTGGGAGCCTCGGTGCGTACCCCGCTCTTCGGGGTGCGGGTGCCGGTGCGCGCGCACCCGCTGGCGGACCCGGCGAAGGGCACGGGCATCGCGATGGTCTGCACGTTCGGTGACCTGACGGACGTGACCTGGTGGCGGGAGCTGCGGCTGGACACCCGGGTGGTGATCGGCCGGGACGGTCGGCTGCTGCCGGACGCGCCGGCCGGGGTGCCGGCGGCGCCCTACGCGGCGCTGGCCGGGCAGAGCGTCAACGGCGCCCGCCGGACCCTGGTGGAGATGCTGGCCGACGCCGGTGACCTGGTGGGCGAGCCGCGCCCGGTCAGCCACCCGGTGAAGTTCTACGAACGCGGCGACCGGCCGCTGGAGATCGTCTCGACCCGGCAGTGGTACCTGCGCAACGGCGGGCGGGACCCGGGGCTGCGCGACGAGTTGCTGGCCCGGGGCGGCGAGCTGCGCTGGGTGCCGGAGCACATGCGGCACCGATACGACCACTGGGTGGGCGGCCTGAACGGCGACTGGCTGGTCAGCCGGCAGCGCTTCTTCGGGGTGCCCGTGCCGGTGTGGTACCGGCTCGACGACGCTGGCGAGCCGGACTGGTCCCACCCTCTCACGCCCGACGAGTCCGCGCTGCCGATCGACCCGTCCAGCGACGCGCCGCCCGGGTTCGAGGAGTCCCAGCGCGGCCGGCCGGGTGGCTTCGTCGGCGATCCGGACGTGCTGGACACCTGGGCCACCTCCTCGCTGACCCCGCAGATCGTCGGGGGTTGGGAGACCGACCCGGACCTCTTCGCCCGGGTCTTCCCGATGGACCTGCGCCCGCAGGGGCAGGAGATCATCCGGACCTGGCTCTTCTCCAGCGTGGTCCGCGCGCATCTCGAACACGGGGTGCTGCCCTGGCGGGACGCGGTGCTCTCCGGCTGGATCCTCGACCCGGACCGGAAGAAGATGTCCAAGTCCAAGGGGAACGTGGTCACCCCGATGGCGCTGCTGGAGCAGCACGGCTCCGACGCGGTGCGGTACTGGGCGGCCAACGGCAAGCCCGGCATGGACCTGGCCTTCGACCCGGCCCAGATCAAGGTGGGCCGGCGGCTCGCCACGAAGCTGCTGAACGCCTCCCGGTTCGCTCTGGGGCTGGGCGCCGCGGACGCGTTGCGCGCCCCGGCGACCGAGCCGCTGGACCGCGCCATGCTCGCGGAACTCTCCACCGTCGTCGAGGTGGCGACGGGCGCCCTGGAGGCGTACGACCACACGGCGGCGTTGCAGGCCGCCGAGAGCTTCTTCTGGCGGTTCTGCGACGACTACATCGAGTTGGTGAAGGAACGCGCCTACGGCTCCGGTGCCGGGGCGGAGTCGGCCCGGGCGGCGCTGGCCACCGCGCTCTCGGTGCAGTTGCGGCTCTTCGCCCCGGTGCTGCCGTACGCGACGGAGGAGGTCTGGTCGTGGTGGCGGTACGGCTCGGTGCACCGCGCCACCTGGCCGACGACCCACGAGGTGGGCCGGAGTATCCAGGGCACCGGCGAGCCGGAGCTGCTGCGGCTGGCCGGTGACGCGCTCAGCCAGGTGCGCCGGGCCAAGTCGGAGCGGAAACTGTCGATGAAGGCGGAGGTGCCACTGGCCGAGGCGCTCGGCCCGGCGGCCCTGCTGGACCAGCTCACCGTGATCGCCGACGACCTCCGCGCCGCCGGCCACATCGCCAAACTCGACCTCCTCCCCGACCGCACCCCCGAACTCGTCATCGCCTGCGCCTTCTGACCGCCGGCAGGTCCGCGCACTTTCCCGGAAAGAGTGGCCTCCCGCGTCGCGAAGGCCACTCTTTCCGGGAAAGTGACCCCCCGGTGCCCCGGGGCGGGGTCACCAGCCGCGGAGGAGGCGGAGGCCGAGGAGGAAGGCGACCACGGCGGGGCCGACCAGGAGGGTGATCGCCTGGAGGCGGTACGGCATCCGGTGCCGGGTCAGCTCGCCCGCGTTGCCGAGCACGATCACCCCGGCCAGCATCAGGAACACGCCCCACAGTCCGGCGGTGCTGACGTCGAGCAGACCGGCGCGGATCAGCTGGAACGTGCCGCCGAGCAGCGCGCCCACCAGGGCCAGCAGGGCGATCGCCCGGTGCAGGCCCCGGGCCAGCGGGTGGGCCGGCCGCCAGAAGTAGGTGCCAGCGACGGCCAGGCAGGGCAGCACGATCAGCACGGGCCAGCCCCGGTTCGTCACGCCGAACATCAGCAGCGCCCCGACGGTGAACACCAACGCGCCGACGCAGGCGACCACGTAGCCGGCGAAGGCCCGCCCGCCGCCGCGGGCCAGCAGCGGACCGCCGCTGGCGGCGATCAACGCGCCGGGGATCAGCACGAACCCCGCCCACCAGTGGAATCGCCCGCTGGCCTGGGCCGCGGTGGTGGTCGCCGCGGCGGCCAGCCCGGCGATCGCCAGGCTGGTCAGCCAGTGCCTGGTCCTCCCCTGGTACGCCTGCCGCGGCAGAACCGGTCCCACGTCCGCGCTCACGCCGAACAGCCTTTCCGATGTGCCCGGACCGGTCCATCCGGCCAGCCCTACCAATGCCACCCCGGCCGTCGTCGACCGGCGCCGCCCCCGCAGGTCACCGCCCGGCGGGCCGCGCCCGGCCGCCGTCCGGCTTCCACCAACCGTCCGGCGACTCCCGGCCGACGCCCGCCGGACGACCGCCCGGCGACCGCCCGGCGGGCGGCCGGCGGTGTCAGCTGGTCTCGCCGGCCACGCTGAACGAGCGCAGGCGGTCGATCGCCAGCACGGTGAAGCCCACGCTGATCAACGCGGTCATCACCGCCGCCACCGGCACCGAGACCCCGGCCTCCAGCAGCTCGGTCGGGGCCAGCCGGTCGGCGAGGGCGATCACGTACTGCTGGATGGAGAGCACCTTGGTGCCGCTGACGACGTTGGCCAGCAGCCCCTCCCAGATGAGAACGTAGACCAGGCCGAGCAGCACCGGTCGCCGGGTGAGCAGGCTGAGCGCCACGAACAGCGCCGAGTACGCCAGCGCCCCGACCGCCGCGGCGGCGGCGAGCGCGAGCCCGAGGCCCACCGAATCGGCCAGCACGCCCGCGACGTAGAGCGGCACGGCGACGGTGACCGCGGTGACGCCGGTGGCCACCGCCAGCTTGGGCAGCACGATCTGCCAGCGCGGCAGCGGCTTGGTCAGGATGTGCACCACGGTGCCGTCGTCAATCTCGGCCCCGAGCACGCCGGTGCCGACGATCAGCGCCACCACCGGCAGCACCACGGCCAGCCCGAGGCCGACCAGCACCGGCGGGCCCCACTCGCCCGGGTCGACGCCGAAGGCGCGGGAGAGCACGGCGAGCAGCACCAGCAGCACCGGCAACGGCAACAGCAGCAGGAACCGGCGACGCCCGAACAGCCCGCGCGCGGTGATCCAGGAAACGGTAGACATGGTTCAGGCCTCCACCAGGTAGGAGAAGACGCTCTCCAGGGACTCGTCCTCGGGCAGCAGCTGCCGGACCCGGATGCCCCGGGCCAGGGCGATCTTCGGCAGCGCCCGGGTGAAGGCGCCGTAGTCGCCGGCCCGAACGGTCAGCCCGGCGCGTCCCAGCTCCACCCCCGTCACCGACTCCTCCGCCATCAGGGCCACGGCCAGCGCCCGGTCGTCGGTGGAGTGGACGGCGAACACGTGCGGCCGGTTGGTCATCAGCCGCCGGATGGTGCGGAAGTCGCCGGAGGCGGCCAGCCGGCCGGCGACCATCACCTGGACGGTGCCCGAGACCTGCTCGACCTCCTCCAGGATGTGCGAGCTGAACAGGATCGTCCGGCCCGCGTCGCCGAGGCGGTGCAGCAGCTCCATCATGTGCAGCCGCTGCCGCGGGTCCATCCCGTTGAACGGCTCGTCGAGCAGCAGCACCTGCGGCTCGTGCACCAGCGCCGCGGCCACCCGGGCGCGCTGCCGCATGCCCTTGGAGTACGTGCCGATCCGGCGGTCCTGGGCGCCCTCCAGCTCCACCAGCGCGATGGCCCGCCGGGCCGCCGCCGTCGGGTCCGGCAGCTGGTGCAGCTTGGCGCTGGCCAGCACGAACTCGTACGCGGTGAGGAAGGTGTGCACCGCCTCCCGCTCGCTGACCAGGCCCAGTCGCCGGTAGACGTCCGGGTTGCGCCAGGTGGGCCGACCGTCCAGGGTGACCGCGCCGCGGGACGGGGCCAGGAAGCCGGCCATCATGTGCAGCAGGGTGGTCTTGCCCGCCCCGTTCGGCCCGAGCAGGCCGGTCACCCCCGGGCCGAGGCTCATGCTGATGTCGTTGACCGCGACGACGTTGCCGTACCAGCGGGACACGCCCGCCAGCTCCAGCGTGCTCGCCGTCCGGCCGGTCGCCGGCGCCGTCCGCTCGGCACTGATCGCGCTCATCGGGTGGCCACCTTCCGGTACCGAACCAGCAGCAGGAGGACGCAGGCGGTCACCAGCACGACGGCGGCGACCGCGTAGACCGGGCCGAACCCGCCGATCTGGAAGCCGTTCTGCCCCGCCTCAACCAGCAGGTCGCCGAGGGCCCAGAGGCCGACGCCCTGCACGAGCGTGGACGGCGAGGCGATCAGGGCCAGCTCGTTGATCGTCTGGGACGGCATGATCGACAGCACCCCCACGACCGGGGTGGTCATCAGGAAGACCGCGACGATCCCGCCGGCGGCGAAGGCCCGCTTGCCGGTCAGCGAGGCGACCAGCAGACCGATCGAGGCGAAGACCACCGCCCAGAGGCCGGCGTAGAGCAGGCCGGGCAGCAGGTCGAGCAGCTCGTTCCACACCCCGCGCATGCCGGCGTCGGTGGTGAACGCGGCGCCGAGGAACATCACCAGCTGCGGCCCACCGAGCAGCAGCCAGAGCGCGGTCACCAGCGCCAGCAGCTTGGCCAGCGGATAGTCCGACCGGGGCAGCGGGCGGGAGAAGTAGAGCGGCAGCACGCCGCTGCGCAGGTCCCGGCTGACCAGCTCGGGGGCGGCGACCGCGACGAAGAAGATGACCAGCCAGCTCATCGAGTCGGCGAACTGGGCGTACGTCATCACCACCTGGCCGATCTGGCTGCGCACGGCGGTGAGGCCGGCGGCCACCACCGTGACGATGCCGACCACCAACCAGGGGAAGATCTTCGCCTTGGCGCTGCGACCCAGCCCGAAGACGGTACGCAGCCCGTGCAGGTACAGCGCCCCGAAGACGTGCCGGCGGCCGAGGCGGGGGCCGGTGTAGCGCTGGTATCCGATGTCGTGGATGACGCCGGTCGGCTCAGGCACGGCTGGGCTCCCTCGTGGCGAATAGCTCGGCCACCCGGTGCCGGCGCTGGTCAAGCCGGTGCAGCGGCAGGTCCAGCGCGGCGACCGCGCCGAGGATCTGGTCGTAGGTGGCGTCGTCGGCGAGCGGGACGAGCAGCAGCCGACCGTCCCGGGTCACCGGCAGGTCGAGCGCGGCGAGCCGGGCGGCCAGCTCCTCGGTCCCCTCGCTGACCTCGACGGCGAGCACGTCGGTGGCGGTGGTCATCGCGTCGATCCGGTCGGCGCGCAGCAGCCGGCCGCCGTCGATGGCGACCAGCGTGTCGCAGATCCGCTCCACCTCGCCGAGCAGGTGCGAGCAGACCAGCACGGAGATGCCGAACTCGGTGCCGATCCGGTGCACCAGCGCCAGCATGGCGTCCCGGCCGGCCGGGTCGAGACCGTTGGTCGGCTCGTCGAGCAGGAGCAGGTCGGGGTCGTGCACCAGGGCCTGGGCGAGCTTCACCCGCTGCTTCATGCCGGTGGAGTAGCCGCCGACGGGGCGGTAGCGCTCCTCGTAGAGCCCGACGTGCCGCAGCGCCTCGGAGGCCCGCTCCCGGGCGACCGTACGCGGCAGGCCGCTGACCCGGCCGAGGTGGGTGACCAGCTCGGCGGCGGAGAGGTCGGGCGGGAGGGCGTCGTGCTCGGGCATGTAGCCGACCCGGGCCCGCACCCCGGCGGAGTCGGTGGTCGGGTCGAGGCCGAGCACCTGGACCCGACCGCTGGTCGGGGCCAGCAGGCCGAGCAGGATCTTGATGAGGGTCGACTTGCCGGCGCCGTTCGCGCCGACCAGGCCGATGATTCCCGGTTCGACCGCGACGGTCAGATCGGCCAGCGCGGTGACTCCACCCCCGTAGGTCTTCGTCAGCGACTCGGTCGCGATGAGTGTCACGCCGCCCAGCGTAGGTAGCCGAGGCCCGTCGGGGTATCCGGCGCGCCCCTGATCCGCCCACTAGGGGGTAAGGCTTTCGTAACGCCGGCGTCCGGCGCGGGACGACAGACTGGGCGCATGCCCCTGCGCCTGCCGCGTTCCCCGCTGACCTGGGGAGTGCTCGCCGTGATCGTCGTCGCCTCCGTGCTCGGCCTCGGGTGGTTCCAACCGTGGAAGCTGGTCACCGACGCGGAGGTCGACGAGGAACTGTCGGTGGTGGCCACGACCCCACCGGCCGCCGGCGCCCCGACCCCGACGGTCGCCCCGGCCGGGCCGACGGTGGTCAGCGGCGGGGACTTCGTCACCCACGAGCACGACACCACCGGAAGCGCCCGGATCGTGCGCGACGCGGACGGCCGGCACCGGCTCGAACTCGTCGGCCTGGACACCTCCAACGGGCCGGACCTGCGGGTCTGGCTGACCGACCAGCCGGTGCGCGCGGGCACGGCCGGCTGGCGGGTCTTCGACGACGGCCGCCGGGTCGAGCTGGGCCGGCTCAAGGGCAACCGCGGCGACCAGGGGTACGACATCCCGGCGGGGGTCGACCTGACCGGCCTGACCAGCGTCTCGATCTGGTGCGAACGGTTCGCCGTCTCGTTCGGGGCGGCGCCGCTGACCCCGACCGGCTGACCCGCCCGCCCGTCCCGGACCCGCCGCTTCCCGTCCCCGCGTACGGCGGGTGGAGTGGCGCTCTCGACCGATCGCCGGCCGGCTGAGAAACTGTGTGCCGGCCAGCGGGTTTGGGGGACAGATGAGCAACGGCTGGGTGCTGCCCGACGAGGTGCTCCGGGACGCGCCGGCGTACACGCCGCGGCCCGGCGAACTGGCCGACCTGGAGCTGCTGCTGACCGGGGCGTACGCCCCGCTGGCCGGCTTCATGACCCGCGCCGACCTGGTCTCGGTGAGCCGCCGGGGGCGGCTCGCCGACGGTTCGTCGTGGCCGGTGGCGGTGACCCTCCAGGTGCCGGCGGCGCTCGCGCAGGGGCTGGACCCCCGCGACCCGGCCCGCCGTGCCCTGGTGCTCACCGACGGGGAGGGCGCGCCGGTCGCGGCGCTGGAGGTCACCGACGCGTGGCCGGTCCGCGACGGGGTGGCCGGCGTCGGGGGCGCGGTCCGCCGGCTCGGCGACGGCGGTCACGGGCCGTTCCAGCGGCTGCGCCGCACCCCCGATGAGGTGCGCGCGCTGCTGCCGCCCGGTCGGGTGCTCGGGGTGGTCGCCGATCGGCCGCTGCACCGACCGCAGCTCGCGCAGATCGCGCACGCGGCCCGGACCCTGGGCGCCCACCTGCTGGTGATGATCCCCGTCGGCGAGGACGGCACCGGCGGGGTGCCACCGGAGGCGCTGGTGCGCAGCGTCTTCGCCGCCCGGGACCGGATGCCGCCGGCCACCCTGGTCGCCGTGCCGCTCTCCCGCCGCCGCGACGAGATCAGCGACGCGTTGCTGCGGGCCCGGGTGTCGGCCGCGTACGGCGTCACCCACCTGCTCTCCACCGGTGAGATGCTCTCCGGCGCCGGGCTGCGGGTGCTGGTCCCCCGCGAGCTGGCCTACGACAACCGCGACGGGCAGTGGCGCTCGCGGGAGGACATCCCGCCGCGCAACCGGCGGCTGGCGCTGGCCCAGGCCGAGATCGACGACCTGCTGGACCGGGGTTTCCCGCTGCCCGA
Organism: Micromonospora phytophila; assembly: GCF_023656545.1. Classification (GTDB taxonomy): domain Bacteria; phylum Actinomycetota; class Actinomycetes; order Mycobacteriales; family Micromonosporaceae; genus Micromonospora; species Micromonospora phytophila. Next base: position 10,621 of record NZ_JAMOKF010000040.1, read on the forward strand.
GTGGCACACCCCGCCGGCGGTGGCGAAGGAACTGGCCCGGGCCCGGCCGCCCCGGCGGCACCGGGGCCTGGTGCTCTTCCTCACCGGGCTCTCCGGTTCGGGCAAGTCGACCATCGCCCGGGGGCTGGCCGACGCGCTGCGCGAGCAGGGCGACCGGACAATCACCCTGCTCGACGGGGACGTGGTGCGCCGCGAGCTCTCCGCCGGCCTGGGTTTCGGCAAGGCCGACCGGGATCTCAACGTCCGGCGGATCGGCTGGGTGGCCGCCGAGATCGCCCGGCACCGGGGCGTCGGCATCTGCTGCCCGATCGCCCCGTACGCCCAGGCCCGGGCCACCGCCCGGGAGATGGCCCTGGCCGCCGGGGCGGGCTTCCTGCTGGTCCACGTCGCGACCCCGCTGGAGGTCTGCGAGCAGCGCGACCGCAAGGGCCTCTACGCCCGGGCCCGGGCCGGCCTGCTGACCGGGATGACCGGCATCGACGACCCGTACGAGGAGCCGACCGACGCGGACCTGGTGGTTGACACCAGCGACCTCACCGTCGACGAGGCGGTTCAGTCCGTTCTGCGCCATCTGACCGAGACGGGGTGGGTGGAGCCCCGGCTCCAGTCCATCTGACCCGCCGATCAGGCACCCCGTTCCTTCCGTCGGTCACACCTTCGCGCTAGTGTTCATTCTTGTTGGAACACGTTTGACCGCGTGAGAGTGCGCGGCGGGTGCGGAGGTGTGCGGGGTGCTCGCTCAGCAGCGGCAGGCGGCCATCCTGGACCGGGTCCGCACGACCGGCGGCGTACGGGTCACCGAGCTGGCCGCCGAGTTCGGCGTCTCCGACATGACCATCCGGCGCGACCTGGAATCCCTGCACGAGCGCGGCCTGCTGGCCAAGGTGCACGGCGGCGCCACCGTCGCCGGCCCCGGCTCGACCGACGAACCCGGCTTCCGGGCCAAGTCGGTACGGCAACTGGCGGAGAAGGCGGCCATCGCGAGCCGCGCCGCGGAGCTGGTCCGGCCGGGCGCCGCGATCGCCCTCTCCGCCGGCACCACCACCGCCGAGCTGGCCCGCCGGCTGATCGACGTGCCGGGCCTGACCGTGGTGACCAACTCGCTCCCGGTGGCCGAGATCCTGCACGCCGGCGGCCGGCCGGACCAGACCGTGGTGCTGACCGGCGGCGTGCGTACGCCGTCGGACGCCCTGGTCGGTCCGCTGGCCGTCGGCGCGATCCGGTCGCTGCACCTGGACCTGCTCTTCCTCGGCGTGCACGGCATCACCGAACGGGCCGGGTTCACCACCCCCAACCTGATGGAGGCGGAGACCGACCGCGCCCTGGTGGCCGCCGCCGACCGGCTGGTGGTGCTCGCCGACCACACCAAGTGGGGCACCGTCGGCATCTCCTCCATCGTGGAGCTGGCCGCCGCCCACGTGCTGGTCACCGACGACCGGTTGCCCTCGCAGGCACGGCGGGTGGTGGAGGAGCACGTGGGTGAGCTGGTGATCGTGACGGGGACGGGCGCGGGACGGACCACGACCACGCCGACGAATGAAGGGGTGGCGGAGTGAAGCGCACCGCGATCGAACTGGCCGACGGCCGCGAACTGATCTACTTCGACGAGCGGGACGACGCCGTCCGCGACCAGCCGGACCGGCGGGAGCTGCCCCCGCCCCCGCCCGCCTCGCAGCTGCGTCACGACCCGCTGACCGACGAGTGGGTGGCGGTCGCCGTGCACCGGCAGACCCGCACCTTCCTGCCCCCGGCCGACCAGTGCCCGCTCTGCCCCTCCACCGCCGAACGGCTCAGCGAGATCCCGGCGCCCGACTACGACGTCGCCGTCTTCGAGAACCGGTTCCCGTCGCTGAGCGGGCGGGTGGCCGAGGAGCCGGCGGAGATCACCCCGTTCACCCCGGTCCGGCCCGGGCGGGGGCGGTGCGAGGTGGTCTGCTTCACCGACGACCACAACGCCTCCTTCGCCAGCCTGCCGCCGGGGCGGGTGCGCACCGTGCTGGACGCGCTCGCCGACCGCACCGAGGCACTGAGCGAGCTGCCCGGGGTGGAGCAGGTGTTCTGCTTCGAGAACCGGGGCGTGGAGATCGGCGTGACCCTGCACCACCCGCACGGCCAGGTCTACGCGTACCCCTTCGTGACGCCCCGGACCCGGGCGCTGCTGGCCGCCGCCCGCCGCCACGCCGAGCGCACCGGCGGGCGCAACCTCTACGCCGACGTGCTGGCCGCCGAACGGTCCGCCGGCGACCGGGTGGTCACCGCCAACGAGCACTGGACGGCGTACGTCCCGGCGGCCGCCCGGTGGCCGTTCGAGGTGCACGTGGCCCCGCACCGGCCGGTGCCGGACATCCCGGCGCTCAGCGACGCCGAGCGGGACGCCTTCGGACCGCTCTACCTTGACCTGCTGCGCCGCTTCGACGGGCTGTTCGACCTGCCGATGCCCTACATCGCCGCCTGGCACCAGGCCCCGGTACGCGTCGACCGCGAGCTGGGCCACCTGCACCTGCAGCTGTTCAGCATCCGGCGCGCCAAGGACAAGCTGAAGTACCTGGCCGGTTCCGAATCCGGGATGGGCGTCTTCATCAACGACATCGCACCCGAGCGCGCCGCCGAACTCCTCCGCGCCTCCTGAGGCGGGCCTGAGCGCGGAGCCGCCTCCTGAGGCGGGCCCGAGCACGGAGCCGCCTCTTGCGGAGGGCCCGAGCGCGGAGCCGCCTCCTGCGGCGGGCCCGAGCGCGGAGGCGCCTTTGCAGCCACCCTGCAGGGTGGACGGCGACGACCTGCTGGTCTTCCGGGAGGCGCTGGCCCGTAGCGGTGAGCGGACGCTTCCCGGGCCCGAACAGGGCGCGGGGGGCCCGGGACAGGGCCCCCCGCAGGGAAGGGACGGCTGGCTGCGCGCGACAGCCGGGAAGGCTGGCTGATCGACGCGCTTACCGCGAGGCGACCGCGGTCAACCTTCCTGGACGCGACTGGCATCTCGTCCACCCAGGTCAACGAGGCGCGCCGGACCGGGTGACGCCAATCCGCGTGTCACACCCCGACACGCCGCCCCACCCACCCGCCACCCTCCCGTCGTCAGCAGCCCGACGAGATCTTGGTACGGAACGGCCCCTGAAGGGGCCACTTCGTACCAGGATCTACGGGCTCGTCCATCGGGCGGGCCAGGCGCGGGGGAACGGCGGAGCCCGCCGGCGGGGTGCCGGCGGGCTCCGGATCCGCGATGCGGAAGCCGCGACGCGGAGCGCGGCGCGACCCGGAGGCCGCTACGCGGAGCGCGGCGCGGGCGGGCAGCCGCGACGGGGGTCAGGCGCCGAGCTTGCGGGCCAGGTTCTCGTCGAGGGCGCCCATGAACTCGTCGGTGGTCAGCCACGGGGCGTCGCGCGAGATGAGCAGCGAGAGGTCCTTGGTCATCTGGCCGCCCTCGACGGTGTCGACGATGACCTGCTCCAGGGTGTTGGCGAACTCGGTGACCGCCGGGGTGCCGTCCAGCTTGCCCCGGTGGGCCAGGCCCCGGGTCCAGGCGTAGATCGACGCGATCGGGTTGGTCGAGGTCTTCTCGCCCTTCTGCCACTGCCGGTAGTGCCGGGTGACGGTGCCGTGCGCGGCCTCGGCCTCGACGGTGCGGCCGTCCGGGGAGAGCAGGACCGAGGTCATCAGGCCGAGCGAGCCGAAGCCCTGCGCGACGGTGTCGGACTGCACGTCACCGTCGTAGTTCTTGCAGGCCCAGACGTAGCCGCCCTCCCACTTGAGCGCGGCGGCGACCATGTCGTCGATCAGCCGGTGCTCGTAGGTGATGCCGGCGGCCTCGAACTCGGCCTTGAACTCGTTCTCGAACACCTCGGCGAAGATGTCCTTGAACCGGCCGTCGTACGCCTTGAGGATGGTGTTCTTGGTGGACAGGTAGACCGGGTAGTTGCGGTCCAGGCCGTACCGGAACGAGGCCCGGGCGAAGTCCCGGATCGACTCGTCGAAGTTGTACATCCCCATGGCGATGCCGCCGCCGGGGAAGTTGGCGACCTCCATCTCCATCGGGGCGCCGCCGTCGGCCGGGGTGTAGGTGATGGTCACCGTGCCCGGGCCGGGAACGACGAAGTCGGTGGCCTTGTACTGGTCACCGTGGGCGTGCCGGCCGATGATGATCGGCTTGGTCCAGCCGGGGACCAGCCGCGGCACGTTGGACATGATGATCGGCTCGCGGAAGACGACGCCGCCGAGGATGTTGCGGATGGTGCCGTTCGGCGACCGCCACATCTTCTTCAGGCCGAACTCCTCGACCCGGGCCTCGTCCGGGGTGATGGTCGCGCACTTGACGCCCACGCCGTGCTGCTTGATGGCGTTGGCGGCGTCAATGGTGACCTGGTCGTCGGTCTCGTCGCGGTGCTGGATCGACAGGTCGTAGTAGTGCAGGTCGACGTCGAGGTAGGGCAGGATCAGCTGCTCCCGGATCTGCTTCCAGATGATCCGGGTCATCTCGTCGCCGTCGAGCTCCACGACCGGGTTGTTTACCTTGATCTTCGCCATCGGCCGGCGCTCCTCTCGGGGGACACGTGCTCAAGCAGTACGAGCGTACTGGAAACTGACCGGCAGCCCCCAGCCGGCCTCGGTCGGGCCGGATAACGGGATGCGCGGCGCGGGAGATGACTGGCACCATCGCCGGATGCCGCCCCGCCGCACCCTCGGGTCTATCACGGTCACCGCACTCACCGACGGCGAGGGGCCCTTCTTCCAGCCCCGCGCCGAGGCGTTCCCGGACGCCACGCCGGAGCAGTGGCGCGCGGCCGACCAACGGGATCCCGCCTCGGTCACGCCGGACGGGCGGTGGTGGCTGCCGTTCCGCAGCTTCGCGCTGCGCACCGGGGACGGGCCGGTGACCCTGGTCGACGCCGGCATCGGGCCGGCCGGCTCCCCCGCCGCGAGCTGGGCGCCCGTCCCGGGGCGGCTCCCGGCCGAGCTGGCCGCCGCCGGCATCGACCCCGCCGATGTCCGCACCGTGGTCCTGACGCACCTGCACAGCGACCACATCGGCTGGGCGGTGACCGGCACGCCCGGCCGCCCGTACTTCCCGAACGCGGACTACGTCGTGCAGCGGGCCGAGCTGGCCGCGATGGAGAGCGTCAACCCCGGGCTGCCGGCCGGCCTGGTCGCCCCGTTGCGCGCCGCCGGCCAGCTCCGGGTGGTCGACGGCGACATCACCCTCGCCCCGGGGGTACGCGTGCTGAGCACGCCGGGACACACGGCCGGACACCAGTCGGTGCTGCTGGAGGCGGACGACGAGCGCCTGCTGGTCACCGGCGACCTGCTGGTGCACGCCGTACAACTGGTCGACCCCGACCTCGCCTACGCCCACGAGGAGGACCCGGCGACGGCCCGCGAGTCACGGGTCGCGCTGCTGCGCGCCCTGACCACCCACGGCCCGACGGTCCTGGCCACCCCCCACCTCGGCACCCCCTTCACCACGCTGTAACCACCCCCGGGGACGCGGAAGGGCACGCCGGCGGTGCCGGCGTGCCCTTCCGGGGGTCCTGGTCGGGTCACATGTTGGCGACGTCGGCCTGCTTGGCGCGAACGGCCTCGGCGGCCTCCTTCAGGCTGGCCAGCTCGTCGGCGTCCAGGTCGGTCTCGACGACCCGCTTGACGCCCTCGGCGCCGATCGCGGCCTCGACACCCAGGTAGACGCCGGAGATGCCGTACTCACCGTCGACCCAGGCGCAGACCGGCATGACCTCGCCGGAGTCCTCGGCGACGGCCTTCGCCATCCGGGCGGCGGCGGCGGACGGGGCGTAGTACGCCGAGCCCGTCTTGAGCAGCGCGACCACCTCGGCGCCACCGTTGCGGGTCTTGACGACCAGCTCCTCGATCTGCTCGGCCGGCATCGCCTCGCGCAGCGGCTTGCCGTTCACCGTGCTCTTCGAGGGCACCGGGACCATGGTGTCGCCGTGCGAGCCGAGGGTCAGCGTCTTCACCGACTTCACCGGTACGTTCAGCGCCTCGGCGACGAAGTTGGTGAAGCGCGCGGTGTCGAGCATGCCGGCCTGGCCGAGCACCCGGTTCTTCGGGAACTGGGTGGCGAGCTGGGCCAGCGCGGTCATCTCGTCCAGCGGGTTGGAGACCACGATGACCACGGCGTTCGGGGCGTACTTCGCGACGTTCTCGGAGACCTGGCGGACGATCTTGGCGTTCGTCTCCAGCAGGTCCATCCGGCTCATGCCCGGCTTGCGCGGCAGGCCGGCGGTGATCACCACGACGTCCGAGCCCTCGATGGCCTCGTAGCCCTCGCCGCTCGGGCCCGTGGTCACGCCGACCACCTTGGTCTCGAAGCCCTCGACGGCGCGCGACTGGTTGAGGTCCAGGGCGAGACCCGCGGGCTTGCCCTCCACGATGTCGGTGATCACGACGGTGTCGAAGACGTCGTACTCGGCCAGGCGCTGTGCGGTGGTGGAGCCGTAGAAGCCGGCCCCGACGACAGTGACCTTCTTACCCATGGTCGTCCCACTCCCTGATACCAGTCGGTTTTCCGGACCGTATCAGTCATCCTGGCACCGATCGGGCCAGGGGCGGCGGCCATCGCCGGGATGGGGCGAACGTCACCGCCGCCCGGTTCCGCCTCCGGGCTTCGACGGGTGGGCCGGCGGGCCCGGGGCTCAGTCGCGCTCGGCGCGCTCGACCACGTTGGTCAGCAGCATGGCCCGGGTCATCGGCCCGACACCGCCCGGCATCGGGACCAGCCCGCCGGCCACCTCGGCGACCTCCGGCGCCACGTCGCCGGTGTAGCGGCCCTTGCCGTCCGGACCGACCACCCGGGTGATGCCCACGTCGACCACCACCGCACCCGGGCTGACCATGTCGGCCGTGAGCAGGCCGGGCACGCCGGCGGCCACGATGACGATGTCGGCGGCCCGGGTGTGCGAGGCGAGGTCGAGGGTGCCGGTGTGGCAGAGGGTCACGGTCGCGTTCTCGCTGCGGCGGGTGAGCAGCAGGCCGAGCGGGCGACCGACGGTGTTGCCCCGGCCGACCAGGGCGACCTTGGCGCCGCGCAGCGGCACGTCGTACCGGCGGAGCAGCTCGACGATGCCGCGCGGGGTGCAGGGCAGCGGAGCGTCGTAGCCGAGGACGAGTCGGCCCAGGTTGACCGGGTGCAGGCCGTCAGCGTCCTTGTCCGGGTCGATCAGCTCCAGCACCCGCTGGGTGTCCAGGTGGGCCGGCAGCGGCAGCTGGACGATGTAGCCGTGGCACGCCGGGTCGGCGTTGAGCTCGCCGAGCACGTCGTCGACCTGCTGCTGGGTCGCGTCGGCCGGCAGCTCCCGGCGGATCGAGGCGATCCCCACCTCGGCGCAGTCGCGGTGCTTGCCGTTGACGTACGCCTGGGAGCCGGGGTCGGCGCCGACCAGGACGGTGCCCAGTCCCGGGGTGATGCCGCGTTCCGCCAGTGCCTTGACCCGCGTCCGCAGCTCGTCCTTGATCTCCGCCGCGGTCGCCTTGCCGTCCAGAAGCGTCGCCGTCACGCCCAGATCGTCTCACGGCGGACGCCCGACGATTCGACGACCTGGGTCAGCCGTCGGGCCGCACCCGGCCAGGTCGGCCCTTGGTCACGGTCGGTGACGTGTCGTTAATCACCGGGAGTTACCTATCGGTGCTTCGATGACCGCCGCCACGGCGGGCGCCACGGCGGTCGGAGGGCCAATCCGGACAGCCGGCGCAGGGCCACCCGGCGGTGCACGGACGTCGCGCCGGGGCCTCCGGGACGACCCGCCGAAGCGTTCGCGAGCAGCTGATTCAGGGCGACACCCATTAGCAGAGGCAGCGCACGCCGACAAGGGAGGGCGGCGCACTCCGTTATCGGTTCGCAACGCGCTCATTGCCGAAGCCCGCCCAGCGACCTACCGTTGCCGAGCGTTGCGCAGCGTAACCCAACGCCGGGCCCGACTGCGCAGCGTGAGGAGATGAGGAGGCTAAATGCGTGTTCGTAGGCTCGCTGCCTGGACCGCCCTCCCGCTTGCGGTGACCCTGGGCCTGGTGGCCTGCGGCTCGGGCGGCGACGGCGGATCCGGCGAGAGCAACCCTGACGCGGCCGTGCGGATCGAGATCGCCGAGCCGCAGCACCTGGTGCCGACCAACACCAACGAGACGAGCGGCTCGCAGGTGCTCAGCGCCCTGTTCAGCCCGCTGGTCGACTACGACGAGGCGAACAAGCCGTTCGAGGTGGCCGCCGAGTCGGTGACGTCGTCCGACAACACCGTCTGGACGGTCAAGCTCAAGGACGGTTACACGTTCCACAACGGCGAGAAGGTCACCGCCGACAGCTACATCGACGCCTGGAACTACGGCGCGTACGCCCCGAACGGGCAGAACTCCAGCTACTTCTTCGAGAAGATCGCCGGCTACGAGGACCTGCAGGGCGAGAAGCCCAAGGCCGCGACGCTGAGCGGCCTGAAGAAGGTCGACGACCTGACCTTCACCGTCACGCTGGCCCAGCCGTACAGCGAGTTCAAGACCATGCTCGGCTACACCGCCTTCTACCCGCTGCCGAAGGCCGCGTTCTCCGCGCCCGGCTTGCTGGCCGAGTCCTACGAGCAGGCGCCGGTCGGTCAGGGCCCGTTCAAGATGAAGGGCACCTGGCAGCACGACGCCAAGGTCGAGGTGGAGAAGTACGACGCCTTCCCCGGCGAGAAGCCGAAGGTGGCCGGCGTCGAGTTCCGGATCTACCAGCAGCCGACCGCCGCGTACGCGGACGTGCTGTCGGACAACCTGGACGTCATCAAGACCATCCCGACGGAGAACCTCTCGACGGCCGGCACGGACCTCGGTGACCGGTTCCAGCAGAGCCCGGCCTCGTCGCTGCAGGTGCTGGCGTTCCCGACGTTCCAGAAGGAATTTAGCAAGCCCGAGGTACGCAAGGCGATCTCGATGGCGATCGACCGCGACGAGATCACCAAGTCGATCTTCAAGGACTCGCAGCAGCCGGCCCGCTCGTTCGTCTCGCCGGTCGTCGCCGGCTACCGGGAGAACACCATCGGCGCCACCGGTGAGTTCGACCCGGCCAAGGCGAAGGCCATGTACCAGGCCGCGGGTGGCCCGTCGAAGATCGAGATGTCCTACAACGGCGACGGCGGCCACAAGGACTGGATCGACGCGACCTGCAACCAGCTCAAGGCCAACCTGGGCGTGGAGTGCGTGGGCACCGCCGAGCCCAAGTTCGCGGACCTGCTGACGAAGCTGAAGGCGAAGCAGCCGGTCGGCCTGTTCCGGATGGGCTGGGTCATGGACTACCCGTCCATGGAGAACTACCTCGGCCCGCTGTACAGCAGCACCGGCTCGTCGAACTACTACGGGTACAGCAACCCCGACTTCGACAAGCTGCTCGCCGAGGGCGCCAGCGCGCCGAACGAGGAAGAGGCGATCAAGAAGTACCAGGCGGCGGAGGACCTGCTGGCGCAGGACATGCCGGTGATCCCGCTGCGGTACGGCCAGAACAACTTCGGGCACTCGACCAAGGTCAAGAACGTGGAGATGGATCTCTTCGACCGGGTCGACCTGCTGAAGATCGAGGCCGTCAAGTAACACGGCACGACGGGTCGGGCCATCGGCGGACGGTGGCCCGACCCGCCATCCACTTCGCCCCTTTTCAGAAAGACTTCCAAGTATGTTCCGCTTCGTTCTGCGGCGTCTGCTCCAGATGGTCCTCGCGTTCTTCGGGACCACGCTGATCGTCTACGCGCTGATGTTCGCCGGTCAGGGTGACCCGATCCAGGCGCTCGCCGGCGAGCGCCCCGTCACCGCCGCCCAGCGGGCATACCTGACGGAGAAGTTCCACCTGGACCAGACCGGGGTGGGCGGCTTCTTCTACCGCTACTTCGACTACATCTCCAACCTGCTCCAGGGCGACCTCGGACAGTCCCTCACCGGACGCTCCATCGTTGACATCCTGACCGCCGCCTGGCCGGTCACGGTCAAGCTGGCGCTGATCGCCATGGCCGTCACCATCCTCTTCGGGGTGACCGCGGGCGTACTCGCCGGCATCCGGCGGGCCAGCATCTTCGACAACTCGACGCTGCTGCTGACGCTGCTGGTCCTCGGCATCCCGACGATCGTGCTCGCCCCGCTGGCGCAGTACTTCCTCGGCGTCAGGTGGCAGCTCTTCCCGCCCACCGCCGGCGCCGACCCCGACTTCTACGCGCTGCTGCTGCCCGGCATCGTGCTCGGCTCGCTCTCGCTGGCCACCGCGCTGCGGCTGACCCGGACCTCGGTCGCGGAGAACCTGCGCGCCGACTACGTCCGCACCGCCCGCTCCAAGGGCCTGGTCAAGCGGCGGATCGTCAGCGTGCACGTGCTGCGCAACTCGCTCATCCCGGTGGTCACCTTCCTCGGCGTCGAGCTGGGCAACCTGATGAGCGGCGCGATCATCACCGAGGGCGTGTTCAACATCCCCGGTGTCGGCTTCAACCTCTTCCGCGGCATCCGCACCGAGGACGGCCCCCTGGTGGTCGGCATCGTCAGCGTGCTCGTCGTGGTCTACCTGATCTCCAACCTGGTGGTGGACGTCCTGTACGCCGTACTCGACCCGAGGATCCGCTATGAGTGAGCGCAGCGAACGAATCATCAACGCAGGGTGCTCGTCGTTCATGTCCGCGACGAGCGGAGCGAGGTGCGGGCATGAGTGACTTCGAGACCGTGGCGGCCACGGAGAACCAGGCCGCGCGACGGGGGCCGTCGGGTGAGCCCGGCGCGCCCAACCAGGTCGGCGCGGCGCAGAAGCCGCGCAGCCTGGCCGGTGACGCCTGGCGCGACCTGCGCCGCAAGCCGATCTTCTGGATCAGCCTGACCCTGGTGGTGCTGGTCGCCGCGATGGCCGCCTTCCCCGGCCTGTTCACCGCGAACGACCCGCGCGACTGCGTGCTCGCCCGGCAGCATGCCGGGCCGTCCGGCGGGGCGATCTTCGGGTACGACTTCCAGGGCTGCGACACCTACTCCCGCGCGGTGTACGGCGCCCGGGCGTCGCTGCTGGTCGGCGCGCTCTCCGCGCTCTTCACCGGCCTGATCGCGCTGCTCGTCGGGATGACGGCCGGCTACTTCGGCCGCTGGGTCGACGCGGTGCTCTCCCGGGTGATCGACATCGTGCTCGGCATCCCGCTGCTGCTCGCCGCGATCGTGCTGCTCAAGCGCGTGAACAGCGACAGCTCCACGGTCCGGATCGCCGCGGTGATCTTCGTGCTGGCGGTGCTCGGCTGGACCACCGCCGCCCGGGTCGTCCGGTCCTCGGTGATCACCGCCAAGGAGCAGGACTACGTCGCCGCGGCCCGGATGCTGGGCGCCGGCGACAGCCGAATCATGCTGCGGCACATCCTGCCCAACGCGCTCGCCCCGGCCATCGTGGTGCTGACCATCGCGCTCGGCTCGTTCATCGCCGCCGAGGCGACGCTCTCCTTCCTCGGCATCGGCCTCAAGGCGCCGACCATCTCCTGGGGCATCGACATCGACGCCGGCCGGGTGCACATGCGGGAGTCGGCGACCCCGCTGGTCGTCCCCTCGGCCTTCCTCGCGCTGACCGTGCTGGCCTTCATCATGCTCGGCGACGCGATCCGTGACGCCTTCGACCCGAAGCTCCGGTGACCCACATGCGAACGCGTGCGGTGCGCGAGGCGCGCCCGGCAGTCGCGAGCGAAAGCCAAGACATGCGAACGCGAGCAGTGCGCGAAGCGAGCCCCGTGGTCGCGACCGAAAGGCAGGAACAGTGAGTCATTCCGTCGTTCAACCGACGCCGGCCTCCCCGACGCCCGAGGGCGGTCACCTGCTCGACGTCCGGGACCTGCACGTCGAGTTCCGCACCGGCGAGGGCGTGGCCAAGGTGATCAACGGGGTCTCCTACCACCTGGACGCCGGCGAGACGCTCGCCGTGCTCGGCGAGTCCGGCTCCGGCAAGTCGGTCACCGCTCAGGCGATCATGGGCATCCTGGACACCCCGCCCGCGGTCATCCGCTCCGGCCAGATCCTCTACCAGGGCCGCGACCTGCTCAAGCAGTCGGAGGAGCAGCGCCGCCAGGTGCGCGGCAAGGAGATCGCGATGATCTTCCAGGACGCCCTCTCCGCGCTGAACCCGACCTTCCCGGTCGGCTGGCAGATCGGCGAGACGCTGCGCCAGCGCGAGGGAATGTCCAAGTCGGACGCCCGACGCCGGTCCGTCGAGCTGATGGACCTGGTCAAGATCCCGGCCGCCGCGAAGCGGCTCGGCGACTACCCGCACCAGTTCTCCGGCGGCATGCGGCAGCGCGTCATGATCGCGATGGCGCTGGCGATGAACCCGAAGGTGCTGATCGCCGACGAGCCGACCACGGCGCTGGACGTCACCGTGCAGGCCCAGATCATGGACCTCCTCGCCGACCTGCGCCGCGACCTCAACATGGCGATGATCCTGATCACCCACGACCTGGGCGTGGTCGCCGGCGTCGCGGACCGGATCGCCGTCATGTACGCCGGCCGCATCGTCGAGCACGCCGACGTGCGGTCGCTGTACCGGGCGCCCGCCCACCCGTACACCAAGGGGCTGCTGGAGTCGATCCCGCGCATGGACGTGCGCGGTCAGCAGCTCTCCACCATCAAGGGGCTGCCGCCCAACCTGATGCGTATCCCATCAGGGTGCCCGTTCCACCCCCGGTGCCCGTACGTGCAGCAGGTCTGCGTGGACGTGGTGCCGCACGACCTGGTCCTCGGCGACGGCCGGACCAGCGCGTGCCACTTCGCGCAGGAGGTCCGTGATGACAGCGCCCGCTAGCTCCACCAAGGTCCGGGGCGAGACCATCCTCTCCGTCGACAACCTGGTCAAGCACTTCCCCATCAGCCAGGGGGTGGTGTTCCAGAAGCAGGTCGGCGCGGTCAGGGCCGTCGACGGGGTCAGCTTCGAGCTGCGCCGGGGCGAGACGCTCGGCGTGGTCGGCGAGTCCGGCTGCGGCAAGTCCACCCTGGCGCGGCTGCTCATGCGACTGGAGACGCCGACCTCGGGCCGGGCCACCCTGGAGGGGAAGGACCTCTTCTCCGCCTCCGGCTCCGAGCTGCGCCGACTGCGCCGCAACATGCAGATGGTCATGCAGGACCCGTACACCTCGTTGAACCCGCGGATGACGGTCGGCGACATCATCGGCGAGCCGTTCGAGATCCACCCGGACGCCGCGCCGAAGGGCAGCCGGGACCGGCGGGTGCAGGAGCTGCTCGACGTGGTCGGGCTGAACCCCGAGCACATCAACCGCTACCCGCACCAGTTCTCCGGCGGTCAGCGGCAGCGCATCGGCATCGCCCGGGCGCTCGCCCTGCGCCCGGAGATCATCGTCTGCGACGAGCCGGTGTCGGCCCTGGACGTCTCCATCCAGGCCCAGGTGATCAACCTGTTGGAGCAGCTCCAGGACGAGTTCGGGCTCTCGTACATCTTCATCGCCCACGACCTGTCGGTGGTCCGGCACATCGCGGACCGGGTCGCGGTCATGTACCTCGGCAAGATCGTCGAGATCGGCACCGAGGACGAGATCTACGAGCGGGCCACCCACCCGTACACCCAGGCGCTGCTCTCGGCCGTGCCGGTGCCGGATCCGGAGGTCCGCAACGACCGGACCATCATCCGGCTCACCGGCGACGTGCCCTCCCCGGCCGACCCGCCGTCGGGCTGCCGCTTCCGCACCCGCTGCTGGAAGGCCCAGGACATCTGCGCCACCCAGGAGCCCCACGCGGTCCCCCGCGCGGCGGACCCGCACCCGTCGGCCTGCCACTACGCCGAGGTACGCCCCAGCCTCCCCTGACCCGCCCCGCTCACCGGGCCGGTCACGAGGTCTACGTCCCGGCGCAGCGGGCCGGCACCAACCTCGGCACCCTCGCCCGCCGCGCCGGCTGACCCGCGGCACGCAGCCCGGGACCCCGGTCCCCGGCTGCGCCGCCGGTCAGTGGAAGAAGTGGCGGGTGCCGGTGAGGTACATGGTCACGCCGGCCTCCTTGGCGGCGGCGATGACCTCCTCGTCGCGGATCGAGCCACCGGGCTGGACGATGGCGCGTACGCCGGCGTCGATGAGGATCTGCGGGCCGTCGGCGAACGGGAAGAACGCGTCCGAGGCGGCGACCGATCCCCGGGCCCGGTCGGCGCCCGCCCGGCTGACCGCGAGCTGCGCCGAGTCGACCCGGTTGACCTGGCCCATCCCGACGCCGACCGTCGCGCCGTCCTTCGCCAGCAGGATCGCGTTGCTCTTCACCGCGCGGACCGCCCGCCAGGCGAAGGCGAGGTCCCGCAGGGTCTGCTCGTCGGCCGCCTCGCCGGTGGCGAGCCGCCAGCTGGCCGGGTCGTCCCCGTCGGCGTCGATCCGGTCGCGCAGCTGGACCAGGACACCCCCGGTGACCTGCCGCCACTCCGCCGGCAGCGGGTCGAACTCGGGGGCGCGCAGCAGCCGGATGTTCTTCTTGCCCTGGAGGATCTCGACGGCGCCCTCGTCGAAGCCGGGGGCGACCACGACCTCGGTGAAGACCTCGGCGACCTGCCGGGCCATCTCCACGGAGACCGGCCGGTTCACCGCGATGACTCCCCCGAAGGCGGAAACCGGGTCGCAGGCGTGTGCCCTGCGGTGCGCCTCGGCCACGTCGGCGCCCACCGCGATGCCGCACGGGTTGGCGTGCTTGATGATCGCCACCGCCGGCTGGTCGGCGAAGTCGTTCGCCGCCCGCCACGCGGCGTCCGCGTCGACATAGTTGTTGTAGGACATCTCCTTGCCGTGCAGCTGCTCGGCCTGGGCCAGGCCGGCCGGGCTGGACGGGTCGGTGTAGAGCGCGGCGCCCTGGTGCGGGTTCTCGCCGTAGCGGAGCACCGCCGAGCGGCGCAGCGCCAGCCCGGAGAACTCCGGCCACCAGCCACCGTCCGGGTCGAGCTCCCGCGCGCACCACTCGGCCACCGCCACGTCGTAGTCGGCGATGGCGGCGAACGCGCGGGCGGCGAGCACCCGGCGCTGAGCCAGGGTGAAGCCCCCCTCGCCGAGGGCGGCCACCAGCGCCGGGTACGCGGCCGGGTCGGTGACCACCGCGACGACAGCGTGGTTCTTGGCGGCGGCCCGGACCATCGCAGGACCGCCGATGTCGATCTGCTCGACGCACTCGTCCACGCCCGCGCCGGAGGCGACCGTCGCCTGGAACGGGTAGAGGTTGGAGACCAGCAGGTCGATCCCGGCGATGCCGTGCTCGTCGAGCTGGGCGACGTGCGAGTCCTTGCGCAGGTCCGCGAGGAGGCCACCGTGGATCTTCGGGTGCAGGGTCTTGACCCGGCCGTCGAGGATCTCGGGGAAGCCGGTCACCGTCTCCACCGGGGTCACCGGCACTCCCGCCCCGGCGATGGTCGAGGCCGTGCTCCCGGTCGAGACGATCTCCACCCCGGCGGCGTGCAGGGCCCGGGCCAGCTCGACCAGGCCGGTCTTGTCGTAGACGCTGACCAGCGCCCGCCTGATCGGGCGGCGCTCGTCCTGAGTGGAACTCACGGGACCGTGACCTTTCTTCCGGTGATCGTCCAACCTTCGCGGACCAGGCGGCCCACCTGCTCGACGAGCTGGCGCCGCTCGGCTTCCTTGATGCGCTCGGTGAGCGTCTCCACGTCGTCGTCGTCGAGCACCGGCACGGCGACCTGCGCGACGATCGGGCCGGTGTCCATGCCGGCGTCGACGAAGAAGAGGGTGGCCCCGGTCACCTTGACGCCGTAGGCGAGGGCGTCGCGCGGGCCGTGGATGCCGGGGAACGCCGGCAGCAGCGTGTTGTGCGTGTTCAGGTAGCGGTCGCCGAAGGCGGCCAGGAAGCGCGGGCCGACCAGCTTGAGGAAGCCGGCGGAGATGACCAGGTCGGGCTTGTGCTCGGCGACGTGCGCGGTGAGCGCCGCGTCCCAGTCCTCCCGCGAGGGGTACGCCCGGACCGCGTCCACGAAGGTCGGCACCCCGGCCGCGACGGCCCGGTCCAGCCCGGCGATGCCGTCGCGGTCGGCCCCGACGGCGACCACCCGGGCCCCGTACGCGGGGTCGGCACACGCGTCGAGCAGGGACTGAAGGTTGCTCCCGGAGCCGGAGACGAGGACGACGATGCGGGCGACGGACGCTGGCTCGGTCACCTGGCAACCCTATCGGGCAGGCGGTCCGGACCGGACGCTGGGCGACGTCGGCCGGCCCACCCACTGGGCGGCGCGATGTTCGCCGATCCCCCGGTGGCGCGGAACGGGTACGCTGCCGGTCGCTCGGGCCGGCGTACGTCCGGCCCGCACCCGTCAGCGATTCCGACACGTCAACGTGTCGATGCCCTGTGAGGAGTACCCACGATGCAGCCCGGATACCAGCCCCACCAGCCGCCGCCGGTCGACAACAACATGACGATGTCGATCGTCTCGATCTTTCTGTTCTGGCCGCTGGCCATCCCGGCCATCATCAACGCCTCCAAGGTCAACCCGCTGCTCCAGCAGGGCGACTACGCCGGTGCCCAGGCCGCCGCCGCGGAGTCGAAGAAGTGGTCCAAGTGGGCGCTGATCGTCGGCATCGTCGTCTGGGTGCTGAACATCGTGTGCTGCCTGATCCTCGCCGGTGCGGGGGCGCTCAGCGGCAGCAGCGCCGCCGGCTACTGACCTGACCAGCTGAGGAGCGTCGTCGCATGCAGCCCGGTTACCCAGGTCAGGACCCGTACGGCCAGCAGCCGCACCAGGACCCGACCGCGCCGCAGCCCCACGACCCGTACGCCCCGCCGCCGGCGGCGCCGTACGGTCAGCACCCCACCTCCGGGCAGCCGTACGGCCAGCCGCACGACCCGTACGCCGCGCCGCAGAACCCCTACGGCCAGCCACCCACCTCGGGCCAGCCCTACGGCCAGCCACCCACCTCGGGCCAGCCGTACGGGCAGCCCTCGTACGACCCGTACGGTCAGCAGGCCGCGCCCGGGCAGCCCTACGGGCAGCAGCCGTACCAGGATCCGTACGGCCAGCAGGCGCACAACGCGCCGCCGATGTACCCGAACGCCGGCTACCCGCCACCGCAGGGGCAGCAGAACACGCTCGGTCTGGTGTCGATGATCCTCGGCATCGTGTCGATCCCGATGGTCTGCTGCTACCTGGGCATCCCGCTGGGCATCGCCGCCGTGGTGACCGGCTGGCTGGGCAAGCAGAAGGCCGACCAGGGGTTGGCGAACAACTCCGGGCAGGCCCTCGCGGGTCTGATCTGCGGCGCGATCGGCGCGCTGCTGGGCGTGCTGCAGATCGTCCTGCTCCTCGCCGGGTTGAACCTCCCCAGCACCACCTGATCCTCCGGCGGAACGAGGGCGTCCCGGCTCGTCCGGGGCGCCCTCGCCTACCGTGTGGACCGTCCGCCGGCGTGGGTCAGCGGGACGCCGGCCGGGCGAGCACCCGGGTCGCGGCGGCGCCGAGCAGCGCGCCCGCCCCGGTCACCGCGGTCGCCACCGCCGCCACCTGCCAGGCGACCGGGCCGACCT
>NZ_JAMOKF010000392.1 GCF_023656545.1 Micromonospora phytophila
GCCAGCCGTGCTCCAGCGCCGCCGCGCGTACGCCCTCGGCGTAGCCGGCGAGCGCGGCGGCGCTGAGGCGCCGCCGGTCCCCGTCGAGGCTCTCCCGCACCGCCGCGGCGTGCTGGTCGATCCGGGCGAGCAGCCCCGGTCGCACGGCGGCCGCGGCGAGCCCCTCGGCACCGACGAGGGCGGAGAGCAGGGCGATGGTGGACCGCGCCGAACCGGCGGCGGAAGGGGTATCGACCCGGTTTGACGGCATACGCATGAAGACCGAGGCTAACCGGCCGACCCGGGGGGCGACCTCGGCCGACCGGTGGGTACCGGGTCCCCCACCAGTCGTCCGACCAGGGCCGAGGGATTGACCGGACGCGGGCTGGGCAGGAGGAGAACCGCCCGGAGGGGCGCAGACGACACCGTGGAGGAACGGATGGCACAGCACGTGGACGAACCGGACGAGCGGCACCGCCGCCCCGCCGGGGTGAGCGACGAGACGGTGGCCGCGCTCGGCAAGCTCAGCGAAGCGCTGGAGTGCGTCGAGCGGGTCCGGGGACACCTCTACTCGCTGCACCAGCTCATCGGGCACGCCGACCTGATGCTCGACGACGCGGTGGAGATGTTCCGTGCCGCCGGGCACGCGGAGATCGCCGACCGGATCGACACCGACCTGCTGGGCCGCAACGTGATCGCCGGCCGGTGGACGTTCCAGATCGTCGAGGACTTCGACGACGGCTACTACGCCCTGTTCCGGGACGTCGACCGCCGCGCCCGCGAGGAACTGGTCGGCGGTCGACGGCACCTCTACGAGGCGGAGATGAAGGAGCAGCGGCGGACCCGCGGCCGGCCGGGGCACGAGGCGCGCCCCGGCGGGGCCGGCTAGTCGCCCGTGCGGGCGTCGGCCGGGCGGCGCCGGGCCGCGTCGTCGGCGATGATCACTGTCGCCACCATCAGCGCGACGCAGAGGCTGAACAGCCAGGAGCCGTCCGAGACCAGCTTGGCGGAGACGGGAGCCTGGAGGGCGGCGAGGAGAAAGCCGAGCCATGCCAGGCGGCGCTGACGCGCGGAGAGGATGCCGGAGCCCTGTTGCATCCCGAAAGTCTTGCTCGCGACACCGGGGTTGCCGTCAGCCGAACGGCCGATTCTGGATGAGCTGCCCGTTTTACTGACCGTCCGGTCCGTACTTTTTGTCCTACCCGGCATTGGGTTGGAGCTCCAGTTGGATGATCCGAGTCAGCCGACCAGACTCGCGCCCACCAGCGCCGTCAGAGCAGCAACCGAGAGGAGTGCGTTCGCGGCGTGCCCGTACTCCCACCGCCTCCGAAGCTGGGTCCACTCGGCTGGCAGGCTGGTCCACTGCTCGGTGCGCCGGTTCACGGGGAAGATGCGCGTCCAGAAGACCACCTGCGTCATCAGCAGGCATCCGAGGGCCGTAGCCGCGAGGGCGAACACCGCCGGCTCGGGGTGCACCATCACCGCCAGGGCGGCGGTCGACGCGATCGACGCGATCACCACGATCCCGGCCAGCTCCCAGCCCCGATAGATCTTCTGGACCACGAGGTACTCGTCGGCCGTCAGTCGCACCTTCGCCGGAAGCTCGATGAGGTGGGCGCCGGCCGGCACCAGCGCAAGGGCGGTCGTGAGGATGCTGAGGAACTCGAGTAGTCGGACAGCCATGACTTGACTGTCTCCTCCTGCGACGGTTCGGTGGGTGGCTGACCGCCTTATACCACAAGGTGCTCCAATCGTATGGTATAAGGCGGTGCGCCGGGTTTGTCCGGCCCGCTGCCCGGCGAGCAGGACCCCGGGGTACGACGGGGTTGAGGGGTAGCCGTCTTGTGGTTGTTGCCGCAGCCGTGCTGAGGATGGGCTGCATGGGGTGGTGGCGAGAGACTGGAGGCGTCGGGGGCGGGGCCATGCCGTCGGGTTCCTGCGTAACCCGGAGAGCGCACAGCAGGCCACGTACGTGGAACTCTTCTTCGACCTGGTGATGGTGTTCGCCCTCAACCGGCTGGTGGCCTCCGCGGTGCCGGGCCTCGAGGTGCCGGGCCCTGACGGCTCGGACTCTCCCAGCCAATGGACTGCGGTCGGCCGCACGCTGCTGCTGTTCGTGCCGCTGGTCTGGACGTGGACGATCACCGCCTACATCACCGCCAGACTCGACCCACGGACTCCCGGGACGCAGTGGTCGATCCTGGTCACCGCGTTCGCCATGCTGGTCATGGGCACGAGCGTGCCGCACGCCTTCGACGGCGCCGGCCTTCCCTTCGCGTTGGCGTACACATTCG
The DNA here is from genome assembly GCF_023656545.1 of Micromonospora phytophila. Lineage (GTDB taxonomy): Bacteria > Actinomycetota > Actinomycetes > Mycobacteriales > Micromonosporaceae > Micromonospora > Micromonospora phytophila. Next base: position 2,274 of record NZ_JAMOKF010000392.1, read on the forward strand.
TCCTGATCAATCGTGCGTTGGTTTTCGGCTATACCCTCAGTGGGCATCCGCTGGCCCGCCTGTTCTTCCGAGGCATGTTCTGGTCCGCCGTGGCGGGAATGTTCTTGATTCTCGGCGCGCTGGCCTCCGACCGGGCGCAGGTTCTGCTGTGGATCCTGGCAGTGGTCATCGATCTCGGCTCGGCGCGGCTGGGCTGGCCGCTACCCCGCCTGGGACGCGGGAGGGCGACGGCGTGGGCACTCGCGCCCCACTATCTCGCCGACCGATACCAGCAGCTGCTCCTGATCGCCCTCGGCGAGACCATCCTCGCGGTCGGCATCACCTACGCCGGCGGAACAGGCCGGACCGGCGGCTACGAGAGCATCGGGCTGCTCGTGGCGTTCGTCACCACCGTGCTGCTGTGGCGCATCTACTTCCACCGCGCCGGTCAGGTGCTCGGCAAGGCTGTCGCCGCCGCCCCGGACCCGGCGGGGTTGGGCCGCTTCATCGCTTCCGCCCACATGGTGATGATCTTCGGAATCGTGATCACCGCGATCGGACACGAACTCATCCAGAGCCATCCGGTCGCGTACGCCTACCCGGCGTGGTTGGTCATGATCCTCGGCGGACCGGCCTGCTACCTGTTCGGACGAGCCGCCCTGGAGCGGGCGGTCTTCTCCCGCGTCTCCCTACGCCGCTGGGTGGGTATCGGTGTTCTCCTCGCCATCGGCGCGCCACTACTGGCCGCTCCGCCGCTGACCGCTGGGATCACCGCCGCCGTCGTCCTGTTCGGCATCGCGATTGTCGACGCCCGCCGGGCTGCACACCGTCCATTGGAAAAGCCGCACCCGGCCAACGGAAAAGCGACCTGGTCCTGGTGGCGTAACCCCTAGAACCCGGGCCTTCCCGAGGTACCCCATCTCGCCAAGCATCGCGTGGGTGGGTGTCGTGCTGGCCTGGTCAACTCGGACACTACCTGTGACCTGTTGCCGAAGGTGCCCGTACCGAAGTGGGGGAGGGGCCGGCGGTCGTGAACGCCTGCGGCAGGATGGTCGTCCGTGTCCACCGCCCCGCCCCGTGCCTCCCTGCTCCTGCTCGCCTACCTCGCCTTCGTCAGCCTCGGCCTGCCCGACGGGCTGATCGGGGTCGGGTGGCCGTCGATCCGGGCCGACTTCGGCGTACCCACCGAGGCGGTCGGGCTGCTGCTCACCGCCGGGACCGCCGGTTACCTGACCTCCAGCGTGCTGGCCGGCTTCACCCTGGCCCGGCTCGGCGTGGGCTGGCTGCTCGCCGGTAGCACGCTGCTGGCCAGCCTGGCGCTCACCGGCTACACCCTGACTCCCGGGCTCGCCCTGATGGTGGGCTGCGCGCTGGTGCTCGGGCTCGGCTCCGGCGCGATCGACTCAGGGCTCAACGCGTACGCGGCGGGCGCCTTCGGTCCCCGGCACATGAACTGGATGCACGCGTTCTTCGGCCTCGGTGTGGCGATCGGGCCGCTGATCATGACCGGGGCGCTCAGCGTCGGGCTGTCCTGGCGGTGGGGGTACGGCGTCGTGGCGACCGCCCAGCTCGCCCTCGCCGCCGCGTTCGCCCTGACCGTCCGGGCCTGGCGGCGGGACCGCAGCCCGGCGCCGGTCGGGGAGAACCGCCCGGACCGTCCGCCCGCCGGGTCCGCGCCGGGCGCGGCGCCGGCCGTCACGCCGATACGGGTACGCGAGACGCTGCGGCTGCCGGCGGTCTGGCTGGGCGCGCTCGCGTTCGCCGTCTACGTGGCCATCGAGGTGGCCGCGGGGCTCTGGGCGTTCCTGCTGCTCACCGACGGTCGAGGGCTCGACGCGGCGGTCGCCGGCGTCTGCGTCTCGGGCTACTGGGGCAGTCTCTTCGTCGGGCGGGTGGTGCAGGGCGTGGTCGCCGAGCGGCTGGGCGCGGCGGCGGTGCTGCGCGGCAGCCTGGTCGGCATGGCGGTGGGCGCGCTGCTGATCGCCCTGCCCGCCCCGAGTCCGCTCAGGTGCGTCCCGGCGACGCGGCGCTGACCCGGGTGACCGGTGCGCGGGAGCTGCTTGGCGTCGTCGTCGGCGAAGCCGTAGAGGGTGAGCGAATCCTCCCGGACCACCAGGCTGGTGGCGAGCCGGGCCGGCTGGCCGACCCGCAGCTCCGCGAGGGTCCCCGGGGCGCACTGC
>NZ_JAMOKF010000393.1 GCF_023656545.1 Micromonospora phytophila
GCCTCGCCGGCCGGTCACCGGCGGCGCACGGGCACACCGTGCGCGCCAGCCTGCGCCACGTGGTCACCGTGGGCACCGTCCTGGCCGCGGTCTGGGCGGCGGCCGGGCTGATGACCGGTCCGGTGGTACGGCTGGGCCTGGACCCGGTCACCTTCGGGCTGGCCCTGGCGCTCTGCCCGGTCGTGCTGCTGAGCACGCTGCTCGGCGCGACCGAGATCGGCCGGGGACGCGCCACGGCGTACAACCTGATCGTCGTGACCTCGCTCGGCACCTACCTGGCCGGCCTGGCGGTGGTGGTGGCGACCGGCCGGACCACGCCCGCAGCGGTGATGGCGGTGTACGGCGTCGGCCAACTCGTCGGCCTGGTCGTCCTGGTGCGCCGGTCCCGCCCAGACAGGGCGGCCGACCGGGCGGCCGGGCTCGACGGTGAGTACCGCTCGTCGGCCCGGCGCGCGTACCTGCCGAACCTGGCCCAGTTCGGCATGATCCGGACCCAGATCCCGGTGATCCAACTGCTGGTCGGCGCGAGCGCGGTGGGCGTCTACTCGGTCGCGCTGGCGCTGGCCGAGGTGCTGCTGATCATCCCGATCGCGGTGAGCCTGGTGCTGGTGCCCATGGTGGCCAACGGGGGCGCCACCTGGCGCTCGGTCGCCCGGCTGGGGCTGCGGACCCTGCTGATCACCGCCGTCGGCGCCGGGGTGCTGGCCGCCGCGGGCCCCGTCGTGGTGCCGCTGCTCTACGGCCACCACTTCGCCCCCGCCGTACCGGTCCTCTGGGCGCTGCTGCCCGGTGTGGCGTTCTTCGCCCTGGCCCGGGTCGCGCAGAGCTACCTGACCGCGATGGACCGGCCGGCGGCCACGGCTGCCGCCGCCGTCGCCGGGGCGCTGGTGGGGCTGGCCGGCATGGCGCTGCTGGTCCCCCGGTACGGCGCCACGGGCGCCGGATTCGCCGGTTCGGCGGGCTTCCTGGTCTACGCGACGGTGATCGCGCCCGCCTTCCTGCGGGCCGACCCGGCCCGACGGCACGCCGGGCGGCGGCGGGCGTCCGCGCCGTCCCGGCAGCGTGGGACCGCGGGCCGACAACTCCTCGTCACCCTGCTGATTCCGGTCGTCGCCGTCGCCTGCGGGTTGGCGGCGACGCGGGCGGACGTCACGCCGCTGCCACTGCCCCTGCTGCTGCTCGCCGCCACGCTGGGGGCGGCGGTCCTGGTGATGCCCGTGCTCGGCGTCTACGGGCTGGCCCTGGGCGCTCCCGCCGGGCAGCTCCCGGAACCCTTCACGATCGGCACGCCCGCGCTGCTCCTGCTCGCCCTCTGCGCTCTGGCGGGCACCATCCTGCGCCGCCAGGTGTCCTGGCGGGACCCGCACTGCGCGGGCCTGATCGCCGCCCTAGTCGCGCTGCTGGTACTCGGCGCGACGCTGAGCAACCCGGACCTGCAACCGCTGGCGGCGATGGCCCCGGTGGCGGTGGTGGCGATACCGCTGTGCTGCCTGCCCCTGGCCCTGCGGGGCGGTGCGGCCGACCACCGGGCGCTGCTGCTGTTCGCCTTCGCGGCGGCCGCCGTCGGCGCGGTGCACGCGGTCACCACGATCCGCGCCGGCGGGCAGGTGGCGGTCGTCGACGTCGTCCCCACGGCGGTCAACCGCAACGTCTGGGGCCCGATGCTGGTGCTCGCCCTGGCGGTGCTGCTGGCCCGGCTCTCCCGGCCCGCGCCCCTGGCCCTGCGGATGGCAGCGGTCGCCGCCCTGCCGGTGATCGCGCTGACCCTCGCCTACTCCTACAGCCGCTCCTCCTACCTGGCCGCCGGCGCGGTGCTGGTCTGCTTCGCGCTGCGCCGGCTGGTCAGGACCGGCCTCTGGGTGGGGCTGACCGCGGCGGTGGCCGCCGCGCTCGGGGTCTCCGGCACGACACTGATTCCGCAGACCGTCGCCGCCCGGGTGGAGGAGACCGCCGCCGGCGGCGCGCTGGACCTCTCCTCCGCGCTGCGGGTCGACCTCTGGTCGGCGGCGGTCCGGATGTTCCCCGACTTCCCAGTCTTCGGCACCGGCTACCTGGGCTTCAACGGCAGGCTGCCGGACTACTTCGCGCAGCAGGCCACCAACGCCTGGTACCAGCCGATCACACAGCTGAGCCTGCTCACCCACCCGCACAACTTCTTCCTCACCGTGCTCGTCGAGACCGGTGTGGTCGGCGTGCTGCTGCTCGGCGCGCTGCTGTGGCGGGTCTACCGGCCGGTCTGGCGCGACTACCGCGCCCGGGCGCGCTGGACGGCGGAGGGCGCCGTGCTCGCCGGCGTCGGCGTCGCGGTCAGCTCGCTGACCGGTGAGCCGCTGCTCACGCTGCCCGTCCTGATCCCCTTCGTGCTACTGCTCGCCCTAGCGACCCGGAGAGCGCCATGACCTCACCACGCCAGCCCGGCGATGCGCACCCGCTGCGGATCCTCCAGGTGACCACCACCCCCGACGGCGGCTCCTGGTTCCACGACCAGGTGGTCGGCCTGACCCGGCGCGGCCACCAGGTGCGCGCGGTGGTGCCCGCCGAGGGGCCGCTGGCGACCCGGCTGCGGGCGGCCGACGTGCCCACCGAGATCGTGCCGCTGTGCGGTTGGCGGCCCCGGCAGCTGCCCCGGGTCGCGGCGGCGGAACTGCGACTGGTGAAGCTGATCCGCCAGTTCCGTCCGGACGTGGTGCACGCCCACCTGCTCAAGGCGAACGTCGCCTGCCGGATCGCCAGCCTGGCCGGTGGCCGGGGGCTGCACATCAACCAGGTCACCGGGATCAACCACCTGCGCAGCCCGGTGCTGCGCCGGATCGACCTGGCCACGCTCTCCCGCGCGGACGTGCTGATCGGCTCGTGCACCGCGTTCGCCGAGCGCTACCGCCGCTTCGGCGCGCGGAAGGTGGCGGTCAGCCACTACGGCTGCGACGTGCACCGGCTGGACCCGGCCACGCCGGGCGACGCGTTCCGGGCCGAGTTCGGCCTGGCCCCGGCGACGCCGACGGTCGGGATGGTGGCGCACATGTACCCCACCCGGATGCGCGCCTTCCGGGACATCGGGGTCAAGGGACACGAGGTGCTGCTCGACGCGGTCCCCCGGCTGCTCGCCCGGGTGCCGGACACGCACGTCTTCGTCGTCGGCGACGAGTTCGTCGGGACCGGCGACTACCGGCGGGCGCTCGAGGAGCGGGCGGCCCGGCTGGGTGTCATCGGCCGGGTGCACTTCACCGGCCACCGCTCCGACATCCAGAACGTGCTCGCCGCGATGGACGTGCTGGTCAACCCCTCGCTGGAGGAGTCGGCCTGCTACGCGATGATCGAGGCGCTGCTGATGGAGAAGGGCGCGGTGGCCAGCGACGTCGGCGGGCTGCCGGACACCGTCCAGCACGGCGAGACGGGCCTGCTGGTGCCACCGGGCGACGCGACCGCCCTGGCCGACGCGGTCGGCGACCTGCTCACCGATCCGCACCGCCGCCGGGAGATGGGACGCCTCGGCCGGATCCGCTGCCTGCGCCGCTTCGACATCGAACGGACCGTGGCCGACGTGGAGGCGGTCTACCGCCGGGCGCTCGCCGAGCGGGCCGGGGTGCGGTGGTGACCGCCGTACGCACCCTGCTGGCGCGGGGCGTACGCGATCTGCGGGTGCGCCGGTATCCGGTGGCGCCGGACGCGCGGCGGGACGGGCGGGGGCCGTACCCGCTGGTCTGGACCGACCTGCCGGGGGGCACCGGGCTGGACGCCGACGGCGTGGTGGTGGCGGTCGGCCCGTCCGGCGAGCGCTACCCGAACCCGGTGTCGATGTGCCTCTACGCCCTCGGCGAGCACAGCCGGGCGCTGGCCGCGCCGGGGCCGGACCGGGAGCGCTTCGGCGCGTTTCTCACCCAGGCGACGTGGCTGCGGGCGCACCAGGACGCCGCCGGCGGGTGGCGCTACCCGGTGCCGGTGCCCCGCTACGGCGTCGCACCGGGCTGGTACTCCGGGATGGCCCAGGGCATGGCCGCCTCGACCCTGCTGCGGGCGCACGACCTGACCGGGGACCGGTCGTTCCTGGACGCCGCCGACGGCGCGGTCGACCTGCTGCTGCGGCCGGTGAGCCGGGGTGGCTGCGCGGACCACGACCGGCGGGGCCGGCCGTTCCTGGAGGAGTGCCCGTCGGACCCGCCGAGCCGGGTGCTCAACGGGGCGCTCTTCGCGCTCTTCGGCCTGGTCGAGCACCAGCACCGCCGGGGCGGCGACACCCACCGGCTGGCCGCGGACCGGCTCGCCGACGGGCTGATCGCCTTCGACCTGGGCTGGTGGTCCCGGTACGACCTGCGCTGGCCGTGGCCGGCGTCGGCGAACTACCACGCGTTGCACGTGTCGCTGCTGCGCGCCACCGCCGCGATGACCGG
>NZ_JAMOKF010000394.1 GCF_023656545.1 Micromonospora phytophila
GGGCTGGGCGGGCCGGCGGACGCGGGCGCCCCCTCCGGCTGGGCCGCGCTGGTCCCGGAGAGTCCGGCCGGCCCCGAGCCGGCGGTGCCGCCGCCACCGAAGAAGAGCCCGGCCCAGCCCTGCTTGAAGACGCCGTCGTTGGGCGCCTTGCCGGTGCTCTCCGGCAGGAAGGCCCGGGACAGGTCGTGCCAGGTGATCATCGGAACGATCGCGTCGACCCGCTGGTCCTGCGCCGCGAGCAGCAGCGCCAGGCCGCCGCCGTACGAGCCGCCCACCACGCCGACCTTCGGGTCGCCGGCGGCGTCGGTGCGGATCTCCGGGCGGGCGGCGAGCCAGTCCAGCAGTCGCTGCGCGTCCCGGACCTCGTAGTCGGGGTGGTCCAGGTGGATCTGCCCGCCGCTGCGGCCGAAGCCGCGCGCGGTCCAGGTGAGCACGGCGTAGCCCTGCCCGGCGAACTCCTCGGCGTCGGCGCGGAGGGACTCCTTGGTGCCGCCAAAGCCGTGCGCCAGCAGCACCGCCGGCACCTTGCTGTCCGCCGAGGCGTCCTCGGGGAGATAGAAGGTGGTGTCCAGGTCGACCGGCTGGTCACCGGCCGGGCCGGAGCGGACGGTGAGCGTCGCGGCCTCGGTGCGGATGTCCGGGCCGTCGGGCCGCGCCGCGAAGGCCACGGCGGCGGCGGCCAGCACGACGACCGCCGACGCGGCGACCGCGCGTCGGCGGGTGGGCAGGGCACGCCGGATCCACGCGGCCGACAACGGCGATCTCATGCGGCACACGCTACGGCCCGGATCCTGAGCGTTGGCTGAGATCGTCCGTACGTCTGTCCGGTTGCTCCGATCGGCGCTCGGACCGGTGCGACCGCCGAAGGTCCAGAACATCCCAGCGAGATGAATTCGGATCACGTCAATTCCGATCTTCGGCGGAAATCACCTCGATCCATCCATGCCACTGCCTCCGGCGGTACGCAGAGTGCCCGCCCGATGGACGACAGGTTACTTCGCGCGAAGTGACGCAAAACTGACTGAGCGACAGACAGAACAGGCGTGAAGGCTTCGGTTAGTTTTCCGGTCCGGTGCACGGGACTTCATCGGCGACCCCCGACACCCCACCGATCCCCCGCTCTCGCCGGAGGAGACAGACCATGACAGTCCCCGCGCCGCGGGTCCGTCGGCGACACTGGGCAGCGGCCCGGGCGCTGCCGCTGCTGCTCCTCGTGGCGCTGCTCGCGCCGGTGGCCTTCCTGTTCGCCCAGACCTGGCAGCTCACCGCGGACGACCGGGACCTGGCCACCCGGGAACGGATGGGCGTGGAGTACCTACGGGCCCTCGCCCCGGTCACCGACGCCCTGGTCGACGCCCAGTCCGCCGCCGTGACCGGGCGGCCCGCCTCCGGTGAGGCGCTGAGCCGCGCGGTCGAGGCCGCCGCCTCGGTCGACGCCCGGATCGGCGGCGAGCTGCGCAGCCAGGAGCGCTGGGCCGGGCTGCGGGCGAAGATCGAGGCGTTGGGCGACCGGGGTCCGAACAACCCGGAGGCGGCCTTCGCCGCGTACGGCGAGGTCACCGACCTGCTGCTCGCGCTGCACCGCAAGGTCCGGGAGACCTCGGGCCTGGTCCGCGACCCGGGATCGGACTCCTTCTTCCTCCAGGACGGCGTCGGCAAGGACCTGCCGGAGGCGGTGGTGGCCGCCGGGCGGCTGGCCGACCTGACCGCGCTCGCCGGCCGCCGACCCGCCGCCGACGGGCCCCGCACCGTGGCCGAACTCGCCGCCCTCCGGGTGGCCGCCCTCGCCCCGGCCGGCGACCTGGTCACCGACCTGCGCGCGGCGGTGGACAGCTCGGAGAGCACCGACCTCGGTCCCAGCGTGCTCACCCCGCTCGACACCTACCAGCGCGCCGTCGAGGCGCTCGCCGCCTACTCGGCGCCGACCAACGCCACCGGGGTGGTCGACCCGGCGCAGCTCGCCGCGGCGCGGCTCAACGCGCAGTCCGCCGCCAGGCAGCTCCAGCCGGTCATCCTCGGCGAACTCGACGCGCTGCTCGCCGAGCGCCTCGACGACCTGGACCGGGACCGCTGGCTGGCGGTGGGCACCGCCGCGCTGACCGTCCTGCTGTGGACCGCGCTGGCCGGCGTGTGGTTCGCCGCCGCCCGGCGGGCCCGACAGCGGGCGGCCGAGTACCGGCTGGCCCGGGAGGACGGCGACGCGCGGCCGGCGGGCGCCTCCTCCTGGCAGCCGCCCTCCCACCGGGCCGTGGAGCCGCACCAGCTCCAGCCGGTCGGGTCGTCCCGGGAGCCCGAGCCCGCGCAGTGGAGGCCGTTCGATGCTGCTCGCTAGGCTCCGGATCCGGGGCAAGCTCGCGCTGCTCGTCGTCATCCCGCTGCTCAGCATGGTCGGGCTCGCCGTGCCGGTGGTGATCGACCGGGTGGCGGCGGCGCAACGGGCCGGCGACATCGCCGAGCGGGTCCGCGTCGCCAGCCGGATCGGCACCCTGGTGCAGGACCTGCAACAGGAGCGCATCCTCTCCGTGGGCCTGCTGCTCGGCCGGGTCGCCCGGGCCGAGCTGGTGCAGAAGTCGGCCACCGTGGACGACCGGGTCGCCGACCTCCGGGCCACCCGCGGTGACACGCTGCCGCCCCGGGTCTCCGCCGCCCTGGACGGCGTACGCAAGCTGACCGACCTGCGGGCCGCGGTGCTCGGCGGCACCGCCACCCCCGACCAGATCATGGACACCTTCGGGCCGGTCAACATGACGCTGATCGAGTCGCTGCGGCTGCCCTTCGACGTGGACACCGACACCCCGGCCGGGCGACAGGTGCTGGCCCTGGACGGGCTGCTGCGCGCCGACGAGGGGCTCGGCGCATGCGCGACGCTGATCGTGCTGGTCAAGGCGACCAGCGCCCCCCGGGCGGTCACCGGTTACGTCGCCTGCATGTCCGCGCTCCAGGTCGACAACCAGCGGTTCCGCAGCCTGATCACGGCGGAGCAGTACAAGCTGGCGGAGCTGAACGACGCGGCCGTGGCCGCCCGGACCAGCCCCGAGTTCCTCACCGCCAGCGTGATCGACCCGATCGCGGCGATCAGGAACGTGCCGCTGGACGCGCTCTTCCCCTCGTCCCGCTCGATGATCACCCTCGGCCAGTTCGTCGAGAAGAAGATCGTCGCGGACGTCATCGCCGAGGTCACCACCGAGCAGCGGCGGGCGCTGACGGCCGCGTACCTGGTCGGCGGGCTGGCCGCGCTGATCCTCGCCGTGGTGGTGCTGCTCAGCGCCGCCGTGGCCCGGACGGTGGCCCGGCCGCTGACCCGGCTCACCCGCTCGGCGGACCGGGTCGCCCGGGTCGCCGAGGCGGAGCTGACCCGGGTCGCCGACGACGAGACCGACAACGCCCAACCGGTCCGCCTCGACCCGGTCGACGTGCGCGCCCGCGACGAGATCGGCGACCTGGCCCGGGCCTTCGACCGGGTCCAGACCACCGCGGCCCGGCTGGTGGAACGGCAGGTGGCCGGCCGGCGCAACGTGGCGCAGATGTTCGGTCACGTCGGCCGGCGTACGCAGAACCTGGTCGGCCGGCAGATCGCGCTGATCGACCGGCTGGAACGGCAGGAGACCGACCCGGGCCGGCTGGAGCACCTCTACCGGCTGGACCACATCTCCAGCCGGCTGCGCCGCAACGCCGGCAGCCTGGTGGTGCTCTCCGGCTCGGCCGGCGCGGACGCCCACGTGGCGCCGGTGCCGCTCGGCGACGTGGTCCGGCTGGCGCTCGGTGAGATCGAGGACTACACCCGGGTCGACGTGCAGGTCCCGCCGGGCATCTCGGCGGCGCCCGGCACCGTCGGCGACCTGGTCCTCGCGCTGGCCGAGCTGATGGAGAACGCCACCGTCTTCTCCCCACCGCACACCCGCGTGACGGTGGCCGGTGAGCTGATCGGCGCCGGGGCGCGGCTGAGCGTGGTGGACCGCGGCATCGGCATGACCGAGGAGCGGCTGGCCGAGGAGAACGCCCGGCTGACCCGGCGGGAGCGGCTGGACCTCGCCCCGACCGAGGTGCTCGGCCTCTTCGTGGTGGGCCGGTTGGCCCGCCGGCACGGTTGGGCGGTCCAGCTGGCACCGACCGCCGGCGGCGGGGTGACCGCCCACGTGGACATCCCGCAGGCGTCGCTTGTGCTCCGGCGGGCCGACCGGGCCGGGGCCACGGTGGCCCGGGCGACCGTGCCGGCCCGCGACCGGCACTCCCCGGCGGTCACGCTCGGGACCTCGCGGGACCGACGGAGCCTGACGGCGGTGAGCGCCGCGCCGGCGCCCGCCCCCGAGGCGTCGACGCCGCCCGCGTTCGACCCGACGCTGCTCAGCCGGGCCACCCGGACGATGGAGTCCGGCGAG
>NZ_JAMOKF010000395.1 GCF_023656545.1 Micromonospora phytophila
CTGCGGCAACAAGCGTCGGGGCCGCAGCGTGTTCGTGCTGTCCTACGGCGACGGCCGGCAGGGCGGCGAGTACGCGTCGAAGACGGACGCGGAGATCGCCGACGTGCGCAAGGGCGGCGGTGGCACGATCCGCCAGGTGCAGAAGTAGGCAGCGGTGCGGCGCCTTGGTGGCGCCGCACCGCAACGTCTATGTCATGGGCCGCCACCCCCGTTCCCGGGGCCAGCGGCGCCTGGGGTGAGCTCCGGGGGACTTCCGTCCGGGTTCACGTCAGGCGGTACTGCCTGGTCCTGATGTCCGATGGGTGGATCGCCAGGGTTTTCTGGCGAGAACGAACACTTGATGCGGAACGCAACGGCTTTCCACTCGACCTCGACGTGTCCGCCCGTCCTCTCGACCCGCCCCACAAAATAGTGAGCCGAGACGATGAGCAGCAGTGCGATCGATAGGGGAGTAACCGCGGCGATCCAGCTCGCGGCTTCTCCCACTGTTGCGTACCTACCTGGCGGTACTGGGCTTCACGACATGCCCACCTTTCCTGCTCGATACTTCCAACTCCTTTTGTCGTCGCTGCCCGTGTAGGCGCATGCGACTCAGGCGTGGTGGTGGGCAGTTACACACTGCCGTTCCGCCTTCGAGTAGGGCTTCGTTGGCGGCTCACGCAGGTTGGTGCCACGGAGGATGACGGCGGCTGCCGAAACCCCCGGTCGACCACCATCGTCGCAGCCGGGCGCTTGTCGCATGGTGGGTTACGCTGTGCGCTGAACCGCCGATGCTGGCTGCGGGCCGGTCGGGACGAGATCCCTACCGTGCTGAGGAGCCGACGGTGGAATTTGAGATCCCGGCGAGCCTCGAAGGGCTCGACCTCGACGCTCTCGTCGACCTGGAGAACCAAGCCGTAGAAGCGTTCGATGCCCTGCGCGACGACGCGGCCCTCGACGCCGACGGCCTCGCCCGGCTGCGGGAGCTGGCCACGTTCGTCCAGTCGGTGCGCACCGAGCAGGCGCGGATCGAGCAGGCGCGGATCGAGCAGGCGGCCGAGCAGGTCGCCGCCGAGCTGGACGACCTGACCGCGACGGTGCACGGCGCTCCGGAGGGCGGCGATGGCAACGGTGACGAGGGCGACGGCGGCGAAGCCGAGGAGGTCGGCCGAGGAGACGCCTACCGAGGAGACGCCTACCGAGGAGACGCCTACCGAGGAGACGCCTACCGAGGAGACGCCTACCGAGGAGACGCCGGCCGACGAGACGTCGGCCGAGGAACTTGCGCAGCAGCAGCCGACGCCGGTCGTCGCGTCGCTGGCTCGCCGGGCGGCTCGCCGGCAGCCGAAGCCGAAGGTGACCAGCGCCGGCAGGTCGGCGGTCATCAAGGCGGCGGCGGACGTGCCAAACGTGCCGCACGGGCACGTGTTTTCCTCTGTGTCGGAGGTCGCTTCGGCGTTCGACGACAAGTTCGCTGGCTTCCCGCGAGGGGTGGGGGTGGCGACCCGGATCAAGCAGAACGTGGCCCGGGTGGAGCTGCCCGTCGACCAGGCGCTCGTGGCCGGGGGCAGGGGCCTGACGGACATGGAGCTGGTGGAGCTGGCCGCGTCGGAGTCGCGGCTGTCGGGCGGCAACCTCGTCGCGGCCGGCGGCTGGGGTGCCCCGTCGGAGACGCTGTGGGAGCTGTGCGAGGGCCTGGAGACGACCGAGGGCCTGCTGGACCTCCCGGGCATCACGATCCCGCGTGGCGGCGGTATCAAGGTGCCGGCCAACCTCGACTTCCGCGACCTGTATTCGGGGATCGGCTTCGTGCAGACCGAGGCGGACAGCACCGCGGGGGTTGACAAGTCCTCGTACCGGGTGCCGACGGTGAACTGGGCTGAGACGCGCCTCGAGGTGGACGGGGTGCAGATCGAGCAGGACATCGTGCAGAACGCGGTGTGGCCTGAGCTGACCCGGGACGTGGTGCGGCGGGCGCTGACCGCCCACGAGCACAAGATCAACGCCCGGCTGATCCAGCGGATGGCCACCGCCCCGGGCCAGTCGACGCAGTTCGCGCTGACCCTTGGCGGCGACGTCGACGGCGACGAGACGACCACGGCGCTGCTCGGCTCGATCTCGCTGGCGGCCACGGACTACCGTGTTCTACTGGCAGGCTCCCCGCCGTCCGCAGCCGCTGGTTCGCAGCAAATACCCGGCGCCCTTGCCTTGGTCCGAGGCTGCACGTCGCGCGATCGTCGCGGACCCCAAGTGCCGGCTCGTTATCGAGCATTGCGAGCCTGTCCACCTCGTGATCCGTGACCTGCTCGATCATCCGCCTGCCGACATCAACCAGCTTCGCGACGTACTCCACAGTCGTCTCGCCTGCTGCGTCATCACGAAGGCTGAGGATGACGCGATCAACGCGGCCGGATTCGGTACCCGTTTGGTTCCGGGAGCTGAACACGATCTGTGGGCTCGCTACAGGGCGGCCGGGATCGACCCGGGCACATTCGCGCCATACCCGGGAACCGGGTCTTTGCGTGAAGCGGTTGGATAGGCGCGGTTCTAGCCGATGAGCGTAGGTTCGCGATGCCGCGTGCGGGCCGCTCCCACCGGTTGGTTGTGCTTACGGTATCGAGAGCGACGTGGGGGGCCGTTCTGACGAGGGCGCTGTCAACGGTGGCCCGTTAGGATCACCGCCACCGGACGACCTACGGGGAAGGGTGCAGGCATGTCGGCGATCCTCCTGGGTTGGAATCCACAGCGGTGGAATTGGGCCGATTACGACGAATGGGCTGCCCAGGTGCGGCGCGATGGGACGAGACGCGACACGTGGAGCGTGGGCCGACGGGTCAACATCGCTGCTGGATCTGACGCGTGGTTGCTGGTGCAGGGCAAGCACCGCGGTCTGATCGGACGTGCCATCGTCCTGTCCGAGCCGTACGAGGGCCGGCATTTCTCGGATCCGGCGAGGACCGCCAACTATGTAGAGATCGACTGGCTGAGCCTGCTGCCGATCCCGGATCGGATCCCCCCGGTCGTGCTGAACGCAGAGGCTCCGGGTGTGCGGTGGGACCAAGTCTACGGATCGGGAATGTCGGTCCCGGTCGAGTCTGAGGCGGTCGTTCACGCCTTGTGGGAGCGTTTCGGCCCGCAGCACGAGGCTCGCGACCCAAGCGAGCTGCCCCAGGGTCTGTTCCCAGAGGGCGCGGTGCGGACCATCGTCGTCAATCGCTACGAACGCGATCCACGTGCCCGCGCGGCGTGCGTCGAGCACTGGGGCCTGGCCTGCGTTGCGTGCGGGCTCGACTTTGCGTCCGTCTATGGCGAGCTGGGCAAGGGGTTCATCCACGTCCACCACCTCACGCCGGTATCACAGCTCGGACCCGGCTACCAGGTTGACCCGATCGCGGACCTACGGCCGCTATGCCCCAACTGCCACGCGATGGTCCATACCCAAGACCCGCCGATGCCACCAGATGATCTGGCTGCCAGGATCCGAGCGTCGCGGACGAGCGTTGGCCCTAGACGTACCGTGCCCAACATGACCTCACCGTCCACCTGCCCTGACTGTGGTCGGCCTGGCGTACCGATCATGTACGGGGAGCCTGGCCCGGAAATGATCGCCGCGGCGGAGGAGAAACGGATCGCAATCGGTGGGTGCGTTATCTACGACGGTCAACCAACTTGGACCTGTTCTGAGGGGCACGACTGGCGCGTGGATGAGTCCGCGCGGACGTAGAGGGTCTTGATGCTGGCTGGAGGCCCGCCCCAGGTGAGTCTTCCTCTTCCAGCCGCTGACCGCGCGATCATCAAGCATCTGATGAGCCGCCGGTGTCAGGCACGTCGTAAGAGGACAGGGTTCGTCCGGGCGCTGGGCAACATGGCCGGCGCGGGCTCCAGATAGAAGGGAGGGTGGCCCCGAACCGGGGCCACCCTCCCTCCAATCCGGCATCAGCGGAAGCCGTCGCCCCGGAACAGGGTGCTGCCGGGCTCGCGCCGGGGCAGCGGCGGCGGCACCTCGCCGGCCGGTGCCGATGCCAGGAACGGCAGGTACCGGCGGAGGAAGTCGTCGACGCCGGGGATCGCGAGGACGCGGGTCACCGCGGCCGCCACGGCGAGGGCCTGGGCGACGAGCGGCACCGCCTCGATGCCGGCGACGGCGGCGATGGTCGGCAGCAGCGACAGCAGCGCGACGACGGCCGCGAAGATGGTCCGCGCGGTGGCCCGCCACGGGTGGCGGGTCTGCGTGGTGGTGGGGGTCATGGTCCCTCCTCGGGTTGGTCAGACACACAGGTCGAGCAGTGGCACGCACACCAGCGCCGGGCTGGGCTGGTGCGTGGGGTTCGGCCCCGGCGGGCCGGGTGGCCCGCTGGGGCCTCCCGGTCCGGCCGGGCCGGGGGCTGGTGCCGGGC
>NZ_JAMOKF010000396.1 GCF_023656545.1 Micromonospora phytophila
GGTGCTCGCCGGCGAGATCGGCCAGGCCGGCGGCGCGGCCCTGGCCGAGCGGGTGCAGCACGAGGTCGCCGCGATCACGCTCGTCCGCCCCCGGGTGGTGCCCACCGGGCTGACCGAGGAGCCGATCCTGAACGGTGCGCTGCGTACCGCGCTGGACGCGGTCCGCGACGAGGTGTTCGGCTCCACCGTCGGCTGACCCGGGGCTTCCGCCGGAGCGCGCCGGGCCGTCGGGCGCCGCCGCGGATTGCCCGACCCGGGCCGGCCGCTTCCCGCCCGCCGACCCGGTCCGTCGGGCTCGGGTCGGGCCGGGGTCCGTCATGTGAAGGAATATTTCACCTCCGGCCCGGGTGCTGCAAGGTCTTGCCGCACCCGGGCCGGAGGTCCCCTCAGGTCACATCAGGTCGCGACGGCGGAACAGGGCGAAGGCGGCCACGGTCAACGCGCCGGTCAGCCCGAGCAGCACGGCCAGCGACGGCGCCCAGGTCAGCGCGTACAGGCCGTCGCAGTAGCCGGAGTACCCGTTGGTGCACGCCTGGTCGTCCCAGAACTCGGCCCGACCGGTCAGCCAACCGCCCAGGTAGCTCGAGAGCATCCACTGGTCCGGCTTGGGCGCGTCCAGGATCTCCAGCACCAGCCGGGCCCCGAGCTCCCAGACCACCGCGTACGCGGCCAGCGCGCCGAGCGCCGCCGACGTGTGCCGGCCCAGCGTGGCGATGGCGAAACCGGCCGCGGTGGCCAGCAGCACCAGCACCATGCCGCGCCCCCAGATGCCGCCCAGGGCCGACCAGAACTCGCCGCCGAGGTGGCCCGGCTGGCCGGCGACCTGCCCGATCAGCCAGAACGCGGCCAGGTAGGCCGCCGAGGCGAGCACCGACACCAGCGCCACCGTGCCGAGCAGCGTGCCCAGCTTGGTGCCGAGCACCGTCATCCGCCGCGGCCGCCAGAGCAGCAGGTTGACCACCCCGCCGGAGTTCAGGTCCGCCCCGATGTAGGAGGCGCCGACCAGGAAGCCGAAGAGCACCAGAAAGGCGATGAGGAAATAGAGCAGCGGCCGGGCGTCATTGGCGAAGGTGAACACCCCGTTCAGGTAGTCGGCCGCGACCGGCATCCGGTCCCGCAGCGCCGGGTCCACCTCGCTGCAGTCGGCGGGGAAGTAGTCCTCCGACTGCTCCTCCGGCAGGTTGCCCCGCTGGTTCGCCAGGCACCGGTCGTGGATCTGCTCCATGTTGCGCCGCTCCGCGGCGGCCTGCGCCTGGGCGTCGGCCAGCTCGGCGGCGCTCGGCCGGTGCGAGCCGGCCAGGGTCGTCGCCGCGGTGATACCGAACGCCAGCACCAACAGCACGACCATCAGCTGCACGAAGCGGCGGGCGCCGAGGCGCTCCAGCTCGGCACGGATCAGGTTCACGCGTCGACTCCTCTCGCGTCGAGGTCGATGGCCGCGTCCCGGGGCCCCTCGGGCAACGCCGAGTCGTCCACCTGCCGGGGCACCGTCGGATGCGCCGCGGAGCCGGTCAGTTCCAGGAAGACGCTCTCCAGGTCGGGCCGCAGCGGGGTCAGCTCCCGCACCCAGACGCCCTGCTCGCCCAGCGTGCGGCTGACCGTGGTGGCGTCCTCCACGTCGTTGACCACCAGGTGGTCGTCGTGCCCGGTGACCGCCAGCCCCGCCGCGCCCAGCAGTTCGGCCGCCCGCGCCGGATCGTCCACCCGCACCAGGAACTCGTGCCGGTCGAAGCCGGCCAGCACCTCGTCCACCCGCCCCGCCGCCACCCGGCGGCCCCGCGAGATGATCGTGACGTGGTCGCAGATCAACTGGATCTCGGCGAGGATGTGGCTGGACACCAGCACCGTCACCCCGGCCTCGGCCAGCGAGCGCATCAGGTCCCGCATCTCCCGGATGCCGGCCGGGTCCAACCCGTTCGCCGGCTCGTCGAGGATCAGCAGCTCCGGGTCCTTGAGCAGCGCCGAGGCCACCGCCAGGCGCTGCTTCATGCCCAGCGAGTAGCCCTTGACCCGCTCGTCGCCCCGGTCCCGCAGGCCCACCTGCTCCAGCACCTCGTCCACCCGGTCGGTCGGCACCCCGCCGGCCCGGGCGAGCAGACGCAGCGTCCGGTGACCGGTGAAGTTGCCGAAGAACTGCGGGCTCTCCACGATCGCCCCGACCCGCCCCGTCACCGCCTGCAGATCCTCCGGCGCGCGTACGCCGAGCACCGTCATCCGGCCCGCGTCGGCCCGGACCAGCCCGAGCAGGGCGCGCAGCGTGGTGGTCTTGCCCGACCCGTTCGGGCCGAGGAACCCATGAACCTGCCCCGACTCCACGAGCAGGTCGAACCCGTCGACCGCCACCCGGCGGCCCTGCCGCAGGCTGTGGAAGGTCTTGCGCAGACCCTCGATCTCGATGACCGCGCTCATCCGCGCGGCTCCCTGCTCCGACCGGGCATGAACCGTCCTCCGGTTATGGTGATCAACGACACGGCGCCTCACCCTATGGCCGGGGCGCCGCCCGTGGGGGGCGCCACGGCCCTGCGTGGTTGGATGGTCGGGTGACTGGTGACCTGATCCCCGGCGCCGGCGGCGCCGCACCCGCACCCTCGCCCGTGGACGCGGATCTGGTGGTCAGCCTCGACGGCGTCGCCGTACGCCGGTCCGGCACCGCGCTGCTGCACGACGTGGACTGGCGGGTCGAGCTGGACGAGCGCTGGGTGGTGCTCGGCCCGAACGGCGCCGGGAAGACCACGCTGCTCAACCTCGCCGCCGGGCGGCTGCACCCGACCGCCGGCACCGCGCACGTGCTCGGCGAACGCATCGGCCGGACCGACGTCACCGAGCTGCGTACCCGCATCGGGCTCTCCACCGCAGCCCTCGCCGAGCGGGTGCCCGCCGACGAGCGGGTCACCGACGTCGTCGTCACGGCCGCCTGGTCGGTGCTCGGGCGCTGGCGGGAGAGCTACGACCCCGCCGACGAGGCCCGCGCCCGGGCGCTGCTCGGCCAGCTCGGCATCGGCGGCCTCGCCGAGCGCACCTACGGCACCCTGTCCGAGGGGGAGCGCAAGCGGGTGCAGATCGCCCGCGCGCTGATGACCGACCCGGAGCTGCTGCTGCTCGACGAGCCCGCCGCCGGGCTCGACCTCGGTGGGCGCGAGGACCTGGTCGCCCGGCTCGCCGAGCTGGCGAACGACCCGGACGCCCCGGCGCTGGTGCTGGTCACCCACCACGTCGAGGAGATCCCGCCCGGCTTCACCCACGCGCTGCTGCTGCGCGACGGCCAGGTGGTGGCGCAGGGGCTGCTCGGCGACACGCTCACCGGCGACAACCTCACCAAGACCTTCGGGCTCCCGCTGGTGGTCGAGCGCTCCGGCGACCGGTACACCGCCCGCGCCGCCTGACGCCCCGGCCGACGTCGGGCGCACGCACCGGGCAGGTCCTACACTCGCCGCAGCACGGCCAGCGGCGGAGGAGGCGGGCATGGCCCAGACCAGGGTTGTCGTGGTGGGCAGCGCCAACATGGATCTGGTGGGCGCCGCCCCGACCCTGCCCCGGCCCGGCGAGACGGTGCTCGGCACCGACTTCGTGATGGTGCCCGGCGGCAAGGGCGCCAACCAGGCCATCGCCGCGGCCCGGGCGGGCGCCTCCTGCGCCTTCCTCGGCGCGATCGGCTCCGACTCGTTCGGGGTCACCCTGCGCGCCCGGATCACCGCCGCCGGGGTAGACACCGGCCAGACCCGCACTGCGTACGGCACCTCCGGGGTGGCGCTGGTGATGGTCAACGCCCAGGGGGAGAACGCGATCCTGGTCAGCCCCGGCGCGAACACGTCGATGACCGGCCTCACCGAGCCGGAGCTGGCCGCCGTACGCGAGGCGGACGTGCTGCTCGCGCAGCTGGAGATCCCCGTCGGCACGGTGACCGAGGCGGCGGTCGCCGCCCGGGCTGCCGGCACCCGGGTCGTGCTCAACGCGGCGCCGGCCGTCCCGCTGCCCGCGGAGCTGCTGGCGGCGACGGACCTGCTGGTGGTCAACGAGAACGAGGCGCAGGCGCTCACCGGCCGGGGCCGCCACGAGCCGCACGCGCTGCTCGAACTGGCCCCCCGGGCGGTGCTCACCCTCGGTGCCGACGGCGCCTGGTACGGCGATCGGGACGGGACAGCGGTCCACGTGCCGGCGGTCAAGGTCGACGTGGTCGACTCCACCGCGGCCGGGGACGCGTTCACCGCCGCGCTCGCCGTCGCCTGGGGCGAGGGCCGCGACCTGGTCGACGCCGTGCGCTGGGCGGCCGCCGCCGGCGCGGCCTGCGCCCGTCGGCTCGGCGCCTCCGTGGCGCTACCCCGCCGGGCCGAGATTGACGAGCTCTACGTGCCGGACTGAGCGGCG
>NZ_JAMOKF010000397.1 GCF_023656545.1 Micromonospora phytophila
GGCGCTGCGCCGCGACGGCATCACCCGGGTCGGCGTGGAGGACCCGGGCTCGCTCGGCGTCCGACAGCACCTGAACAACTGGCAGGTCGACACCCCGCCGATCGCGGTCGACGCCGCCGGCCTGCGCGTCGACGAGCTGGCGGCCAGCGGCGTGGACGCGGTGATGCTCACCCCGGCGCACCAGTTCCCGACCGGGGTGGTGCTCGACGGCGACCGCCGCCGCCAACTGGTCGCCTGGGCGCGGGCCGGTGGGCTCGTCATCGAGGACGACTACGACGCCGAGCACCGCTACGACCGGCCCCCGGTGCCCGCGCTGCGCGGGATGCTGCCCGACCAGGTCTGCTACGCCGGCAGCGTGTCGAAGCTGCTCGCCCCGGCGCTGCGGGTCGGCTGGCTGCTGGCGCCCGGCCGCTACCGGGACGCGGTGGTGGACGCCAAGCGCAACGCCGACCTGGGCAACGCGGTCCTGCCCCAGCTGGTGCTCGCTGAGCTGATGACCTCCGGGGCGCTGGAACGCCAGCTCCGGCTGCTTCGGCGGCGGCACGTACGGCGGCGCGACGCGATGATCACGGCGGTGTCCCGGCACCTGCCCGGGGCGACGGTGCACGGCGCGGCGGCGGGGCTGCACCTGATGATCACACTGGACGGTGCGGTGGTCGACACGGAGCTGGCGGCGGCGACGCTGGAACGCGGGGTGAAGGTGCAGCCGCTGTCCTGGCACTGCCAACGGCCCCACCGGCCCGGGCTGGTCCTCGGCTACGCGGCCAACACCGCCTCCGACATCGAGGAGGGCGTCGCCACCATCGCCGCTGCTCAAGGCTCGGGGCGCCGCCTGACCCCGATGACCGCCAGCACCTTCGTCAAATGCTCGTCGAGGAACAGCATGTAGTGGTACGGGGGTTCGGCGACGTCGACGGCCCCGAGCCGGATCGGCCGCTCGCCCTGGGCTCGCAGCACGGCCACCGCCTCGGCGAAGCCCGTTGTCGGCCTGCCGGCCTTCCTGACGCGCCGCTGGCGTCCCGCGTAGATGCGCGCGAGGTGGGACGCCGGCACCGGCCGGTCCGTCTGGTGCTCCACCCAGTACCGCGCGCCCGCCGACACCGCCCGCCGGCACCCCATGGACGCGGCGTCAACGCCGACGAGCAGGCCGGCAAGCTCCTCGCGATCCACCGCCGGAACCTACTACCCCGGCGCCCTCAGCCGTGCGGCCCGGTGGGCCGTCACCGGGTTCGGCGCCGGCCATCCCGGCGGCACACGGGCGACGCCCGTGCGCCATGCTCGGTGCCATGACTGACGCGGTCACCACGGAATCCGTCACGTTGCACGTCTACTGCCGGCTCACCGTGAACGTGACCGATCCGCGGGCGCTGGTCGACCACGCGGTGGCCGACCTGCGGAAGGCCGACATCGACTGGGCGGCGGAGGAGGACGATCTGGCCTCGGCGGTCGCGGAGCTGCGCGCCGACCTCGCCGCAGCGCTCGGATCGGTGGTGGACGTCGGCCGGATGGTCGAGGGGCTACCGGGCGTGGCAGCTCGGGGTGGGCTGTGCTGGGCCGAGCCCGGCCCGCCCCGGGACATCGTCCTGCGTGCCCGGTGACGCCGCCCAGGCCAGCTGCCCGGTGCAGAAAACGCGCGAGCCGGTGTCCTGCGGCAACTCCCGGACGCCGGTCGACCGCCGCGCCGGTCAGCCCCGCTGGAGCTGGGCTCGGAGTCGCCGGATCTCCGCCAGCAGCCGGGGGACGTCGTGCCGGGCGTGTGCGATGAAGGTGGCGTTCTCGTCCCAGCGTTCGTCGGCGCAGTCGACGTAGCGTTCCGGGAACTGCACGAGGGTGGCGGCGATCATCTCGTCCGCGGGGAAGTCCGGCCAGCGTTCCCCGCGGCCCGTGTCGGGTGCGGTGCCGACGGCCACCAACCCGGCAGCGTGGGAGTCGTCGAGGAGGCGGACGTACCACGGTCCCGGGCTGGCGGCCTCGACCCGCTGCTGGATGTCGTCCAGCTCCGCATCGGTGAGCGCGTCGTCGCCGTGGTTCATGCCGCTCCCTCCGGGCACTGTCCGCCGTGCCGAGCGCTGTGCCGGCAAGCGGCACGAGCAGGGCCGTCGCGTCGCCCGGCGGGAACCTGTGGGCTGGCCACCGCTCAGCCGGCGTCGGGCGGGAACTGGTTGCCGACGAGGGTCAGCAGGGCCGCGTGCGTCGCCTGGTCCGCCGCCACGAGCAGCCCGCCCACCCCGGTGTGCAGCGGCTGCCCCTGAAGGCCGGTCACCACGCAACCGGCGGCCTGACACAGGGCGATCCCGCTGGCGAAGTGCACGCTGTCCCGCAGGTGGCCGTCGGTGACGTAGGCGGCCCGCCGGCCGGCCGCGACCCAGGCCACGGCCAGCGTCGTGGAGACCACCCGGGGCCGGAACCGTGCGGCGAACGCCTCGTCCGCGAGCAGCTCGACGGCCCGGAACGCCGGTCCGTTCGGGAACGGCGGGTCCAGGTTGACGTCCACCAGCCGCGACTCGGCCGACGGCGTCAGCTTCTCGTCCACGCCCTCGCGACGGACGTACGCGTCCTCACCGTCGGTCCAGAACAGTTCCTCGGCGAAGGGGTCGGCGGAGACCCCGACCGTGACATCCGATCCGGTACGCAGCGCGACGTTCACCGCGACCAGCGTCGTCCGGGCGGCGTAGTTCAGGGTGCCGCAGAGCGGGTCCACCAGCCAGGTCCGCTCGGCGTCGGCCGCTCCGGTGTGTCCACTCTCCTCACCGGACACGGCGTCACCGGGGCGGGCGGTCCGGAGCACGTCCAGGATGGCCTGCTCCGCCTCGAGGTCGGCGGCGGTGGCGAAGTCGGACGGAGACTTGTCGAAGCGGTCCAGCGCCGTGCCGTAGCGCGCGCGGACGACTGCGGCGCCCGCCTCCGCCGCGGCGATGGCCAGGTCCCGATCTGTCAACGACATGGAGGGAGGATAGAGGGTGCCGACCCAGGTGACGGTTGGTGCTGCGGTCCGCTACGGTCGCCCGACGATCAGTGTGCTGAACGCCCGCCACGCGCCACGGACCGTCGGGTTGGTGCGGGACCTGTCGGTTGCCGACACACGCGTGGCGCCCGAGGTGTGGATCCCGATGATATCCAGTGTGCTCGATATCACGTTAGCGTCTGCGCACGCCGACAGCCCCGCCGGCGCTCCGACGGGAGAGCGTCATGAAGACACCGCGGAAATCCGCCGCCGCCATCGCCGCCGCCCTGCTGCTGATCCTGGCCCTGCCACCGACGCCCGCCCGGGCCGCCACCCCGTACACCAAGGCCCCGGTCTCCGGATCGTTGGGCACCTACAACGTCTCCGGGGTCCACGTCGCCGGGGTCTCCTCCGGCGGCTACCTGGCCACCCAGCTCCATGTCGCCTACTCGGCGCGGATCAGGGGAGCGGCGATCTTCGCCGCCGGACCGTACTACTGCGCGCAGAACAACGTCGCCCAGGCGCTCTACGGATGCGGCGACAACGTCTACCCCACGCACCTGTCCGCGCTCCAGTCCTACACCCGGACCTGGGCGTCGTACGGCTGGATCGACCCGGTCGGCAACCTCTCCGGCGATCCCGTGTACGTCTTCCACGGCACCAACGACAACACCGTGAAGAAGTCCGTCACCGACGACCTGGTCCGCTACTACCAGCACTTCGGATCCAACGTGCAGTACGACAGCGGCTCCTCCGCCGGCCACGCCTGGGTCACCCCCTACGGGACGGTGGGGTGCACCGCCACCGCCTCGCCGTTTCTCAACAACTGCGGCACCGACCCGCAGAACGCCCTGCTGCGCAAGCTGCTGGGCGGGGTGAACGCGCCGAACACCGGCCCGCTCGGCGGCACGCTCGTCCGGTTCGGCCAGAACACCTTCGCGGTGAACGGGTGGGCCAACGGCCTGAGCATGGACGCCAACGGGTTCGCCTACGTCCCGTCCTCCTGCGCGGCCGGCCAGTCGTGCCGCCTGCTGGTCACCCTGCACGGCTGCCTGCAGGGATACTCCTCGATCGGCACCGCCTTCGTGGACCGGGCCAACCTCAACCAGTACGCCGACACGAACAACCTCATCGTGCTCTACCCCCAGGCGACCACCTCGGGCGCGAACCCGAACGGCTGCTGGGACTGGTGGGGCTACCTCGGCGCCAGCAACTACCCCATCAAGGGCGGCGCACAGGTGGAAACGGTCATGAACATGGTCCGTCGGCTGGACGGCTGACCGGCTCGGGCGACCCCGGGGCCCGCGGGCGAGGGCCGCGGACGCTCGGACGCGGTTCGTCGGCGGGCGGGTCGCCGCCGGCGAGCCGGGCGTCGGCCGCCTGCTGCCCCGGGCCGTCCCCGGCCTCCTCGCACCACGCC
>NZ_JAMOKF010000398.1 GCF_023656545.1 Micromonospora phytophila
ACTGGGCCACGGCGGCCCGGGTCGCCCTGGACCTGCTCCCCCGGCTCACCGCCGGTCCGGTGGAGAGCGTGCTCAACGTGAACGCCCCGGACCTGCCGCACGGCCGGCTGCGCGGGGTCCGCAAGGGCACGCTGGCCAGCTTCGGTCAGGTGCAGATGACGGTCGCCGAGTCGGGGCACGGGTTCGTGCGCACCTCGCTGGAGGAGCCGGGCCAGGCGGTGCACCCGGGCACGGACCTGGCCCTGCTCGCCGACGGGTACGCCTCGGTCACGGCCATCCGGGCGGTCACCGAGGTGGCCGACGTCGACCTCTCCGGCCTCGGCGGCGACTGACCCGGCTCGGCACCACCGTCAGCGGGACGTGCGGGGCGGTCAGGCCCCGGGAAGGACCTCGGGGGCGGGCGCGCCGGCGTAGTAGGGCTCGGGGGCGCCGAAGAGGCCGAGCAGGCCGGTCACCCAGAGCTGCCGGTGCACGAACCGGCTCGGCTCGGTGACGACGAGCTTGACGCTGCTGACCTCGGCGGTCTGGAAACCCGCGACCATCGCGCTGATGCCGACGGAGTCGATGAAGGTGACGAGCCGCATGTTGAGTTCGATCCGGCTGGGCCGCCCCTTGGCCAGGACCTCGGCGATCGCCTCCCGCACCTCGTACGCGGTGTCGACGTCGATCTCGCCACGGGGGGCGATCTCGATGACACCACCGGGCAGAACCGACTTCACGATCGACAGGCTCACGCGAGCACCTCCACTCGCCCGTCCGACGGGCGCCTCATCAGTACGCGGGCCGCGACCGAGAGTATTCCTCCGACGGCCTCGGTCGCCACCCCTCGGGATGAGCAATT
Source organism: Micromonospora phytophila (assembly GCF_023656545.1). Classification (GTDB taxonomy): domain Bacteria; phylum Actinomycetota; class Actinomycetes; order Mycobacteriales; family Micromonosporaceae; genus Micromonospora; species Micromonospora phytophila. The sequence continues at coordinate 842 of NZ_JAMOKF010000398.1, forward strand.
CGCGGATCAGGGCACACCAAGTCGCCCATATCCGGACTTTTCATGTCTTGTCAACCCAGCGATCAGCTGTCGCTGACGCGCCGCCGACCCAGGGTAGCGGTCCCTCGCCCGTTCCGCCGACACCTGAGGTCCCGGCGTGGCCCGGTGGTGCCCGTGGCAGGCGAGGGGGCTCGGCCCGGCGCGCTGCGCCCGTCAGGTTGCCCGACGGGCCTAGCATCGGCGCGGAGGATGGCGACTGCGACCGGGAGGACGATCGATGATCAGGAGACTTGCCGCGCTGGCCGGTGTCGGCGCGCTGCTCGCCCTCGTGCTGGCCTGCGGCTTCGGCGGCGGCGGCGACGAGGACGACGAGGACGACGAGGACTTCGCCCGGGGGGTGACCGCCGCGGTCGCGCTCCGCTGACCGCAGCCCAGGGTTTGCGGGACCACCCCGCTGGGCACTTGCGGAGCAGGCGGACCGTAACGCGCCGGAGAGACGCCGAAGTCCGAAGTGGCCGCCGGCTTCGGCACCCCCGAGGAGGTAACCCACGATGTTCGGAACCAACCTGCTGGACCGCCGCGGCAAGCCGGAGCGGATCGCCGATCAGGCGTGGCAGCACCTGCTCTCGGCCGTCAGCTCCGCAGGGGACAGCGTCCGCGACACCGCCCGCTCGGCCCGCCGCAGCGGTTCCGGCTTCGCCGACGACGCCGGTGACCTGGTCGGCTCCGCGGCGGACGAGGCTCGCCGCCGAGCCACCCTGGCCTTCGAAGCGCTGGCCGGCCGCCGGCCAGCGCTGCCCTGGACGCTGCTGATCAGCGCCGCCCTGGTGGGCGCGGCCATCGGCTGGGCCGCCGGCACCGCCGCCCGGGCCGCCGGCAGCCGGGACGACCGCCCGGTCGACGACATCGAGTTCGTCGACGTGGACCGGCCCAACTCGCCGGTCGGCCTGGACGGCTGACCGACCCGACAGAGCTCGCCCCGCGGGCCCCGGCCGACCCCTGAGGTCGACCGGGGCCCGCGTCGTGCACGGTCTTCCGTCCTGATCGGACCGCCGGACGGTTCTCTTCGGGCAGGCGACCCCGCCAGGGGCCCGGTCCGCCGGGGTGCCGGACCCCTCAGGCAGGCCCCGGCGGACCGGAGACCGGTGCCGCCCCCCTGACCTCCATCGTGGAAGCGCTCCCACGCTGGTTCCCGCCCGGTCCGGGTGAGGAGCGCTCACCCGGCCGGGCGACAGGATCGGTGCTGGCGGCGTCCGGGCCACGGCAGCCGAGGCGCCACGCCCACGAACCGCCGCGTGCCGAGGCGCCGGGCCCGCCGGCGGCCCACGCGAGCCAGCCGTTCCGGGAGGAGTGACAGATGGCCATCTCGACGATCACCCGCCTCGACCAGGACATCCAGTCCGCCGTGCTCGACGAGCTGACCTGGGAACCCCGGGTACGACCGAACGAGATCGGCGTGACCGTCTCCGAGGGCGTGGTCACGCTCACCGGTCAGGTGGACAGCTACGCCAAGAAGTGGGCCGCCGAACGGGCGGCGCACCGGGTCGCCCGGGTCCGGGCGGTCGCCAACGACCTGGCGGTACGGCTGGGCACGGGCGCGGAGCGCGCCGACCCGGACATCGCCGCCGCCGCGGGGCACACGCTGGAGTGGGACGCCTTCGTCCCGCCGGAGCAGCTCGACGTGACCGTCTCCAGGGGCTGGGTGACGCTGCACGGCGAGGTGGAGTGGGAGTACCAGCGTCGGGCCGCCGAACGCGCGGTCGCCCGGCTGACCGGCGTACGCGGGGTCAGCAACGGCATCACGGTCCGCCCCGACGTCCGGCCGGACGGGCACCTGCTGGCCGAGCGGATCGTCGACGCGCTGGCGCGCAACCGGGCCACCGAGGCGGAGCGGATCACCGTCCGGGTGCACGGCGACACGGTGCTACTCGGCGGGCTGGTGCACTCCATGCCCGAACGGGCCGAGGTGGAGCGGACCGCCTGGTCCGCGCCGGGCATCCGCGAGGTGCAGAACCACATCGCGGTGGCCCCGGTCATCGGCTGACGCGTCGGGCGTCGGGGCGGGCCGGCGAACCACCCCGGCGGGGTGAGCCACCGTCACCCGCTCCCGGGCGAGCGTGGGAGTCATGAGTGATCCGAACGGGCTAATCCGACCCGGGCGCGCCGCGCCCGGGTTCTCCCTGCCGGCCACCCCCGACGGGCGACAGACCGGACCGGGGGACTTCCGCGGCCGACCGGTCGTGCTCGCCTTCCACCCCGCCGACCGGACCCCGGTCCGCGGCGACCAGATGTCGCTGAACCAGGCGGCCATGCCGGAGGTCGACCCGGGCGCGGGCGGCATCCTCGACGCCCTGGAGCGGCTCGACGCCGACCGGCGGGTGGTGGCCGGATGACCACGCCACTTCAGGTCACCGCCCGCCTGCGGACCCCGGTGACCGAGCACGACCACGTCCGCGGGGCGGTGGACGCGCCGGTGACGATCGTCGAGTACGGCGACTTCCAGTGCCGGTTCTGCGGTGCCGCGTACCCCAACCTGCTCGAGCTGCTCCGGCAGCGGGCCGACACGGTGCGGCTGGTGTACCGGCACTTCCCCATCGCCAACATGCACCCGTACGCGGAGCACGCGGCTGAGACGACCGAGGCGGCCGGGCGGCGCGGGCGGTTCTGGGAGATGCACGACTGGCTCTACGAGCACCAGGACCAACTGGACCGGGTGCACCTGTCGCTCGGCATCGAGCAGCTCGGCCTGCCCGCCGACGAGGTGGCGGCAGAGGTGGAGCGGCAGGCGTACGGCGACCGGGTGCGCCGCGACTTCGTCGGCGGCATCCGCAGCGGCGTCAACGGCACGCCGACCCTCTTCGTCAACGAGGTCCGCCACGACGGCGGCCACGACCTGGCCGATCTCCTCGCCGCCGTCGACGCCGCCGCCACCCCCTAATCGCCGCCCGACCCGCGGACTTCAGTTGATCATGAGGTTGACGGGTGGATCCGAGATCGAAAACGCCGCCAACCTCATGATCACGCGTGGGGTGGGGAGTGGCGGGTGGGTGGTCAAAGGAGGTGGAGTTCGCGGGCGCGGGTGACGGCCTCGCGGCGGCGGGTGGCGGCCAGCTTGCGGTAGATGTTGCGGACGTGGGTCTTGACCGTGTTGACCGACAGCGACAGCTCGGCGGCGATCTCCACGTTGGACAGGATGCTCTGCAGGTAGCGCAGGATGGTCAGCTCCCGTTCCGTCAGTGGCTCGTCCAGCGCCGCAGGGCCCGGCTCGGCCGGGGGCCGGTCGGCCGGCTCCTCGGCGCCGCGCGCCAGGTCGCTGACCGTGGGCCAGTGCGCGGTCCCGGTGTCGAGGTGCGCGGCGAGCAGGTCCCGCAGCCCCGGCTCGGCGCGGGTGAACACCCGCCGGAACCCCTCCGGCGCGGCCAGATCGAGGGCCCGCTCCAGCACCCGCCCGGCCCGCCGCTCGTCGCCCGCCTGCCGGGCCACCACCGCGTCCAGCACGGCGGCGTCCAGGCGTACGGGCAGCGGCCAATCCG
>NZ_JAMOKF010000041.1 GCF_023656545.1 Micromonospora phytophila
CTGGCCGGGACCGCCGCCGCCGTCGCGGGGGTGCTCGCCGCGGACGCGCTCGCCCCCCGTCTGCTGGACGACGCCGGTGTCGACGGCGCGGCCCTGCTCGCGGTCAGCTTCGCCGCGGTGCCGGTGGTGGTGGCGATGACGCTGCTGCTCGCCGCGCTGCGCTGCGTACGCTCCATCAGGGCGTACGTCGGGGTGCAGTTTCTCCTGCTGCCGGTGGCCCGGCCGGCGCTGGTCGGCGCGGCGGTGCTGGCCGGCGGGGGTCTGCTGGCCGGCATGACCGGCTGGCTCATCCCGGCGGCGCTCGCCCTGCTGGTGTGCCTGACGCTGGTCGCCGGGCCGCTCGGCGTGGGCCGGGGGGCCGGCCTGCGTCCGGAGCGGGCCGACTGGTCGACGTTCTGGCGCTTCGCGCTGCCCCGGGCCGCCTCCGCGGCGATCGACGCCGGCAACATGTGGGTGGGGGTGCTGCTCACCTCGGTGCTGGCCGGGCCGGCCGAGGCGGGCGTGTTCGGCGCCGTCGGCCGGTACATCCTCGCCGGCCAACTGGCCATGCAGGGGCTGCGGGTGGCCGTGTCGCCGCAGCTGTCCCGGTTGCTGGGGCGGGGCGAGCGGGCCGCGGCCGCCGCCGTGCACCGGCAGCTGACCACCTGGGGGCTGGTGCTGTCCTGGCCGGTCTACCTGCTGCTCGCCGTCTTCGGGCTGGCTTTCCTCCAGCTCTTCGGGTCCGAGTTCACCGCCGGCGCCCCGGCGATGACCGTGCTCGCGCTGGCCATGCTGGTCAACACCGGGGTCGGCAACGTGCAGAGCCTGCTGCTGATGGGCGGGCGCAGCGGCCTGCACCTGGCGGCGACCCTCGCCGGGCTGCTGGTCACCGTCTCGCTGGGCCTGTGGCTGATCCCCGGGCACGGCGCGACCGGCGCGGCGTTGGCCTGGGCGGCCGGCATCGCCACCGAGAACCTCACCGCGGTCGCGTGCGCCCGGCTCGTCTTCGGGCAGCCGCTGGCCGATGCGGCGATGGCGCGGGCCGCCGCGGGCACCGTGGCCGGGGTCGGGGCGGCGGCGGCGGTCGGGGCGCTGGCCGGCGGGCGGGGCATCCCCGGGCTGGCCGTGGCGGTGGGTGTGCTCGTCGTCGGCTGCGTCGGCTTGTTGACGTTGCCCCGGGTACGAGGCGCCATCCGGGTGACCATGATGCAGATCCGTGGACGGCAGGAGGCGGCCCCGGCCGCCGCCGGGCCGGCCCCGGACGAGTCGGAGGGCAGGTGAGGTCCGTCGTGTCGTCCATCCGTGACCGGGTGAAGCAGCTCGTACCGACCCAGGTGACGAACCGGGTGCGGGAGTCCCTCGTGGACTACGGGGTACGCACCAGCGACCAGCGACCGCTGCCGGACTTCCTCATCATCGGCACCAAGCGGGGCGGCACCACCTCCCTGTGGAACTACCTGATCCAGCACCCGCTGGTGCCCCGGCTCTTTCCGGCCTGGAACACCAAGTCCGCCCACTACTTCGAGGAGCACTGGCGCCGCGGCGAGGCCTGGTACCGGTCGCACTTCCCGACGCGGCGCCAGCGGGACTCGTTGGAGAAGCGGTACGGCGGCCCGGTCCGCGTCGGTGAGGCGGCCCCGCTCTACATGTTCCACCCGCTCGCCGCCCAGCGGGTCGCCGGGCTGATGCCGTCGGTGCGGCTGATCGTGCTGCTGCGCGACCCGGTGGAGCGGGCGTACTCGCACTGGAAGGAGCGGCGCACGCACGGCATCGAGCCGCTCGACTTCGCCGCCGCGCTCGCCGCCGAGGAGGAGCGCACGGCGGGGGAGCGGGAGCGGCTGATCGCCGAGCCGGAGTACTTCAGCGAGCCGTACGACTGGTACACCTACCGCGCCCGGGGCCGCTACCTGGAGCACCTTCAGCCGTGGCTCGAGCGGTTCGACCGGAAGCAGATCCTCTTCCTGCCCAGCGAGGAGCTCTACCGCGACGCCCGGTCCACCTACCGCCGGACGCTGGACTTCCTGGGCCTGCCCCCGCACGACCTGCCCGACTTCAAGGTCTACAACGACCGCCGCTCCGCGCCGCTGGATCCCGCCGTGCGCGCCGAGCTGACCGAGTACTACCGCCCGTACAACGACGCGCTGCGCCGGCGGCTCGAGCTTGACCTCGACTGGCCGGACCGGGTCGCGTGACGGCGCCGGCCACCACGTCCACCGACCCCCGGTCGCGCACCGACGGGCTGGGCTGGGTCACCCGGGCGGCCCTGCGCCGGGCCGACCTCGTGCTGCCCACCTCCGCCTCCGTGACCGAGGAGATGACGGCGCGCTACCGGATCCCGGTGGCCCGGACCGCCACCCTCTCCTGGGGGGTGGACGACGACCTGCTCCGGCTGCGCGACACGGTCCACCGGCCGGGGGTACGCGACGCGTTCGGCATCCCGGCCGCGGCGACGGTGCTGCTGTCGGTGCGCAGCGCCGCGCCGGTCTACCGCACCGACGACATCCTGCGCGCCTTCGCGCAGGTCGCCGAAGAACGGCCGGATCTGCACCTGGTGGTGCTCGCCGGGCACGAGCCGGCCGAGTCGGGCGCGGCGGAGGCCCGGACCGGGTGCCTGGCCCGGGCGGCGGAGCTGGCCGAGTCGCTGCCCGGCCGGGTGACGCTGGTCCGGCGGACCCTCACCGGCCAGGAGACGTTCGCGCTGATGTGCGCCAGCGACATCGCCGTCTCGGTGCCCCGCTGGGACCAGCGCAGCTCGTCGGTGCTGGAGGCGGCGCTCGCCGGCTGCCGACTGCTCCTGGCCGACCTGCCGCCGTACCGGGAACTGCTCGCCGACGGACTGGTCGCGGAGTTGGTGCCGGAACCGCTGGGCGCCGGCCTGGCGGGCCTGCTGCGTACGGCGGGGTCGCTGCCCGAGCGGGACCGGTCGGCCAACCGCAGCTTCATCGAGACCTCGGAGACCTGGTCGCGCCAGGTGTCGGCGATGCAGGGCTTCTACCGGCGGCTCTCCGCCGGCGCCCGCCCGCCGGCCGGCCGACCGACCACGCCCCGGCCCGGTGCCGGCGAGCGTTCCTGAACCCACTCGACCCGCGAGGACCCACCGTGAACACCTCCCCCCGCCGTACCCGGCACGTCATCGTGCTCAACCACTACGCCAAGCCGCTCTCCGAACCGGGCGGCACCCGTCACGTCGAGCTGTTCGGCCGGCTGACGGGCTGGGACTGGACGATCATCGCCGGTGACCGGGACGTCTACTCCCGACGGCGGTTCACCGACCGGGAGCCGCACTTCGTCCGGGTCCGGGTGCCCGCCTACACCCGCAACGACCACCGCCGGGTGCTGAACTGGCTCGGCTACTCCGCCGGGGCGCTGGTCCACTCGGTGTTCCGCCGCCGGCCCGCCGTGGTGTACGCCTCGTCGCCGCACATCCTCGCCCCGGTCGCCGGATGGCTCGCCGCCACGTTCTGGCGGGTGCCGTTCGTGCTGGAGATCCGGGACCTGTGGCCGGAGTCGATCGTCGGCACGGGCTACCTGCGCCGCGGCTCACCGTTGCACCGGTTGCTGTCCGGGCTGGAGCGGTGGCTGTACCGGCGGGCGGACCGGATCGTGATGGTGGCCGACGGCTGGCGGTCGTACTTCCGGTCCCTGGGCATCGACGAGGGCAAGCTGGTCTGGGTGAGCAACAGCGCCGAGCCGTCGGCGTTCGCGCTGCGCCACGACCGGTACACCCCGCTGCGGGACCGGTTGCCCGTATGCGGCCGGCTGATCGTGTTCGCCGGCGCGCACGGCCAGGCCAACGGCCTGGACGAGTTGCTGGACGCGGCGGCGGAACTGCCGGAGCACACGTTCGCGCTGATCGGCGACGGGATCGACAAGCCCCGGCTGGTCGCCCGGGCCCGCGCCGAGGAGCTGTCGAACGTGCACTTCCTCGACATGATCCCGAAGGCGGAGTTCGCCGGCATCCTCGGCGGCGCGGACGTCGGGGTGCACGTGCTGGCGGACGCGGCGGTGTTCCGGATGGGGGCCAGCCCGAACAAGCTCTACGACTACCTGGCCGCCGGGGTGCCGGTGGTGACGAACTGCCCCGGCGAGCCGCACGACATCGTGCGGGAGTCCGATTCCGGCGTGGCGGTGGAGCCGGGCAAGTTGGTCGTCGGCCTGCGCGAGCTGCTGGAGCGTGACCCGGCGCTGCTGCCTGAGATGGGCCGGCGGGGTCGCCAGTTCATCGCCGCGCACCGCTCCCGTACGGCGATGGCGAGCCGCCTGCAGCGGGTGCTGGACGAGGTCGTCGCGGCTCCGACGCCCGCCGGCCGGAACGCGGCCCTGCGCCTGCTGCGCCCCCGGGCCGCTCGGGTCGAGGTACGGGCGAAAGCGGACGATCAGCCGTCATCCACCCGGTCGAATTCGGACGACAATCCCGAAACTGGCACGAACGGCTCAGCACTCCCTGTAAGTACTAGGTGACGCAAGAAGGCTCTTTCCGCCTCGTAGCGGAGGCGACCCAAGACCCCCAGGGAGTGGTACATGCCGCCGGAAGCAGAGAAGACCGAACCGACCGGGACAACCCGTCGCCGCACGAGGTCCGGGCAGCGTACCGCCGGTTTCCTCGCCACCGACGGCGTCGCCTGGGTCGGCGGCTTCGTCGCCGCCGCCTGGTCCCGGTACGAGTTCGACCTGACCGCCGGCCAACTGGCCCGCGCCGTCGGGGTGGGCGCGCTCGCCGCCCTCCTGCACGTCACGATCTCCGCCCTGCGTCGGGTCTACTCCGGACGCCACCCACTGGGCAGCCTGCAGGAGATCCGGGGCCTGGCCGGCACCACGGCCGCGACGGCGGTCCTCGTGCTCCTCATCCTCCTCCCGCTGGACCAGCGGCCGATCCCGGCGAGCACCCCGCTGGTCGGCGCCGCTTTGACGCTGCTGTTGATGTGCGCCGCGCGGATCGCGTACCGGCACCGGCACGACCTGGCCATGCGCCCCGACGCGCGGTCGGCGACGCCGGTGCTGCTGTTCGGGCTGGGCGAGGCCGGCCAGGGGTTGGTGCGGGCGATGCTCGGCGACCCGCTCAGCCGCTACCTGCCCGTCGGCGTGCTCGACGACGACCCGGCCAAGCGGGACCTGCGCGTCGGAGGCGTCCGGGTGCTCGGCGGGCGCCACGACGTCGGCGCGGCGATCCGCCGGACCGGCGCGACCACCCTGATCTTCTCGGTCGCCAACGCGGACGCCGCGCTGATCCGCCAGATCCGGGAGGCGACCCTGCAGGCCGGCGCCGCGTTCAAGGTGCTGCCGCCGGTACGCGACCTCGTCGACCACCGGATCACCGTCACCGACGTACGCGACGTGCAGATCAGCGACCTGCTCGGACGCCGGCAGGTGGTCAGCGACCTGACGGTCACCGGCACCGGGCTCACCGGCCGGCGGATCCTGGTCACCGGGGCCGGCGGATCGATCGGTTCCGAGCTGTGCCGGCAGATCATGCGGACGGACCCGGGCGAGCTGATGATGCTGGACCGGGACGAGTCGGCGCTGCACGGGTTGCAGATGTCCCTCTCCGGCCGGGCCCTGCTGGACGGCCCGGAACTGATCCTGGCCGACCTGCGCGACGAGGAGCGGATCCGGCGGATCATCCGCGAACGCCGGCCCGAGATCATCTTCCACGCCGCGGCGCTCAAGCACCTCACCCTGCTGCAACGGCACCCGGGCGAGGCGATCAAGACCAACGTCTGGGGCACCCTGGCCGTCCTCGACGCCTGCCGGGACGTGGCCCGGTTCGTCAACATCTCCACCGACAAGGCGGCCGACCCGATCAGCGTGCTCGGCTACTCCAAGCGGATCACCGAGCGGCTGACGGCGCACGCCGCCGCGACCTACCCGGGCACCTTCCTCAGCGTCCGCTTCGGCAACGTGCTGAGCAGCCGCGGTTCGGTGGTGACGGCGTTCCAGCGCCAGATCGAGGCCGGCCAGCCGGTGACGGTCACGCACCCCGACGTGAGCCGCTACCTGATGACCGTGCAGGAGGCGGTCCACCTGGTGCTCCAGGCCGCCGAGATCGGTCGGGACTCCGAGGCGCTGGTGCTCGACATGGGAGAGCCGGTGCGGATCGACGACCTGGCCCGCCAGATGATCGCCCAGGCGGCCAGCGACAGCCGGATCGTCTACACCGGGCTGCGCCCGGGCGAGAAGCTGCACGAGGACCTGCTCGGCACCGGCGAGACCGACCTCCGGCCGCTGCACCCGCTGATCTCCCACGTGGCGGTGCCCGCGCTGGACCCGATCGAGGTGAGCGGGCTGGACCCGTTCGACGACCCGGACAAGATCATTTCGCAGCTCGCGATGCTCTGCGCGCAACCGACGGGCCCGGTGGTGGGCGGCACGCTCGGCATACCGCTGGCCCGCTGAGGAGCACCGGGACGGGGGTGGGCCGACGGCTCGCGTCCACCCCGTCCCGGGGCCACCGAGCGTCCGGGTCGCCCCGCCGCCCGGCGGACACCGCCAGCACATTGACATTCTTCTCCGCCCTCGACAGGCTCGCGCCTACAGGTCCTTCCACGAAGGGGGCGCGATGAGGCGCACACGGCTGGCGATCGCCGGCGTGTTCACTCTGGTCGGCGCACTGACGCTGACCACACCGGCAGGCGCGCGGCCACCGTCCGATCCGGGCGGCCGCGACAGTCTGGAGGTGTACGTCGGCACGATGAACGCCGAGCAGTTGGAGCAGCTGCGCGGCGCCGGCGTCGACCTCGGCCATGACCACCAGGAGACCGACCGGGCCGGCAACACCACGATCGAGACGGTGCTCAGCAAGCGTCAGGCCGCGCGGCTCACCGGCAGCGGCGTCCCGCTGAAGGTCAAGCAGGTGCGCGGCAGGGACGCCTCCCAGGCGCTGCGCGAGCAGGCCACGGCGGGCTGGTCGGCGTTCCGCTCCTACAGCGAGCCGGGCGGCATCCGGGACGAGATCACCGCCACCGCCGCCCGCCACCCGCGGCTGGCCAAGGTCGAGACCATCGGCCGTACGGTGCAGGGCAAGCCGATCCTCGCCGTGAAGGTCACGAAGAACGCCAGGACGGTGCCCGACGGCACGCGCCCGGCGGTGCTCTACGGCAGCGCCCAGCACGCCCGTGAGTGGATCACTCCGGAGATGACCCGGCGGCTGCTGCACCACGTGCTGAACAACTACGGCACCGACCCCGAGATCACCCGGCTGGTGAACACCACCGAGCTGTGGTTCCTGCCGGTCGCCAACCCCGACGGCTACGACCACACCTTCACCCCCGGCAACCGGCTGTGGCGCAAGAACCTGCGGGACAACGACCGCGACGGGCAAATCACCACCGCCGACGGCGTCGACCTGAACCGCAACTTCAGCTACAAGTGGGGGTACGACAACGAGGGCTCCTCCCCCGAGCCGAACAGCGACACCTACCGCGGGCCCGAGCCCAACTCGGAGCCGGAGACGAAGGCGCTGGACCGGCTCTTCAAGCGGGTCCGCTTCGAGTTCTTCGTCAACTACCACTCCGCGGCCCAACTGCTGCTCTACGGCGTCGGCTGGCAGGTGAGCACCCCGACCCCGGACGACGTGATCTACGAGACGATGGTCGGCGACGACGCGCACCCGGCCGTGCCGGGCTACGACCCGGACATCTCCGCCGAGCTGTACACCACCAACGGGGACACCGACAGCCACGCCACCGTGCGCTACGGCACGCTCGGCTTCACCCCGGAGATGTCCACCTGCCAGTCGGCCTCGGCGTCGGATCCCGACGACGAGTGGCGCCCCGAGGACTGCGTCAGCGGGTTCGTCTTCCCCGACGACGAGGAGCTGATCGCCGCCGAGGTGGCGAAGAACCTGCCGTTCGCCCTGGCGGTGGCGAAGTCCACGCACGACCCGGACGAGCCGGTGTCGGTGGTCGGCCGCAGCACCCCGGACTTCGTGGTCGACGCCTTCGAGACCTCGTACGGGCGCAACCAGCAGGTCGCCTCGATCACCCGCCGGGCGCTGAAGAACGTCCGCATGCACTACACGGTCAACGGCGGCCGGCCGAAGACCGTCGGCGTCAAGGAGTGGCGCGGCGGCGAGCGGTACGGCGACACCCACGACGACTATTACGCCGAACTGCGCGGCACGGTGACCGGGGCGAGACCGGGCGACCGGGTCGAGGTCTGGTTCACCGGCGTCAGACCCCGCAGCGGCGTGGTCGCCAGCGAACACTTCACCTACCGGGTGCACGACGACATCGGTGGGGACGTCCTCGTGCTGGCGGTGGAGGACGTCACCGGGCTCAGCCCCGCCCAGGGCGTCGCCACCGCGAAGTACGCCGACGAGGTGACCGCGGCGCTGACCGCCGCCGGGCGCAGCAGCGACGTGTACGACTTCGACGCGGCGGGGCGGAAGGCGCCGCACCCCCTCGGCGTCCTGTCGCACTACCGGACGGTGGTCTGGGAGACCGGCGACGACGTGATCATGCGCTCCCCGGGCCAGGTCCCGGGCACCACCGCCCGGGCGGCGCTGGAGACCGAGCTGGCCGTGCGGGACTACCTCAACGAGGGCGGCAAACTGCTGGTCAGCGGCAAGAACGCGCTCTTCGCGCAGGCGGCGAACGGCTCGTACGCGTACCAGCCGAACGCACCGGCGGAGTGCACGGACTCCGGGGACGACACCTGCCTGCCGCTGCTCAACGACTTCCAGCAGTACTGGCTGGGGGCGTTCACCTACGTCAGCGACGGCGGCACGGGCGCGGACGACACGCCCTATCCGGTCAGGGGCTCCGACGGGGCGTTCACTGGGTTCGCGGGGACGCTGAACGCGCCCGGCTCGGCGGGCAACCAGGACCACACCGCGTCGTTCCTGACCACGTCGAGCTTCCTGCCGCCGGATCAGTTCCCCCAGTTCGCCAGCTCCGCGCCGGTGGACTGGGTGCGTCCGGGGGCCGCGCCGTTCGACCCGCGCACCGGAGACTGGTACCTGTGGAGCGGGCAGGCCGACGAGTCGTACAAGCGGCTCACCCGCACCGTCGACCTGACCTCGGCCGCCAGCGGTGAGCTGCGCTTCGCCGCCTCTTACGACATCGAGGAGAACTGGGACTTCCTCATCGTCGAGGCGCACGAGGTGGGCAGCGACACCTGGACCACGCTGCCCGACGCCAACGGGCACACCGGTCAGGTGACCGGGGAGAGCTGCGCGGCCGACTGGGTCGAGCGGCTGCACCCGTTCCTCGGCCACTACCAGGGGCCCAACTGCGAGCCGACCGGCAGCACCGGCAGTTGGCACGCCGCCACCGGCCCGTCCAACGGCTGGCAGGAGTTCTCCGTCGACCTGTCGGCGTACGCCGGCAAGCAGGTGGAGGTGTCGATCTCGTACGTCTCGGACTGGGGCACCCAGGGTCTGGGGGTCTTCCTCGACGACGCGCGGGTGCTCGTCGACGGCGCCACCGTCACGGAGACCTCCTTCGAGACGGCGGACCTCGGCGGTTGGGCGGTGGCCGGCCCGCCGCCCGGCTCGGCGAGCGCCGCGAACGACTACTCCCGCAGCCAGCAGGCCTTCGAGGAGGGGTCCGTGGTGGTCACCGCGGACACCGTCTACCTGGGCTTCGGCCTGGAGGGGCTGGCCCCGGCGGCCCGCGACGAGCTGGTCGCGCGGTCGCTGACCCACCTGTCCGGCGCCGACCGGTCCTGAAACGGAGGTGGGCAGGTGCCCGGCATGCGCCGGGCACCTGCCCACCCCGTCCGGCGACAGGGTCGCCGGCACGACGCACACCACGCCGGGACCGATTCCGGCCGGTGCGCCGGCGCGGTCAGTCCCGAGGTCTCCCGACGGTCATGGCGGGAGACCGGGTGGGCCCGTCGTTCGCCGACTCCCGCTGGAGCTGCTCGACGACCGTCGGACCGGCCGGTGGCCGGGAGATGGGTCGCGGGTGCAGGTCCAGAAGCGGCGCCGGCGACTGGTCGGGGGGCGACTGCCGCAGGTAGGGCGCCGAGACCCGGGCGGCGGCGAACTGGCGCCGCAGCCAGCGGGAGACCGGCTTCTCGACCAGCCGGTGCACCAGCCACGAGGCGACCAGCAGCGTCACCACCGTGAGGAGGACGACCGCCCAGGCCGGGAGCGACCGGCTCAGGAAGTGGATCAGCACCCAGCCGATGTGCTCGTGCAGCAGGTAGAGCGGATAGGTCAGCGCTCCCGCGATGGTCAACCACCGCCAGCCCACCGCGAACCGGCGGGTCGCCACGGCGGCGAGGACCAGGAAGAACAGGGTGATCAGGGCCGCCTCGACCAGCGCGACGCCCCGGCCGGACAGCGCGTTGTCGACCGGGCCGATCGGCGTCAGGGCACCGGTCTTCTCGAGCGCGACCAGCCAGGACGCGCCGACCAGACCCCACAGGTAGATGTTGGCCCCGTGCCGGTAGATGAGGAACATCGCCATGCCGGCGACGAAGTACGCGGCGTGCGACGGGACCAGCAGGTTGGTGAGCACGGGGACCCGCGCCGTGGCGAAGAGGCTCGCCACCAGCCAGCCCGATGCGAAGAGCAGCACCCGGCGCGGGGTGTACCCGCGGATCAGCACGAAGACGCCGAAGAGCAGGTAGAAGCGGAGTTCGACGAAGAGGGTCCAGTAGACGGCGTCGACCACCGGCACGCCCATCAGGTCCTGGAACATGGTCAGGTTGGTCAGCACGTCACCCGGCGCGAGCGGCTTGGCCTCCACCGGCCACAGCGTCAGCACCGCCGTGGTGGCGATCACCGCGAACCAGTACGCCGGGTAGAGCCGGGTGATCCGCGCGGAGGCGAACTGCGTCAGGCTGCGCCCCTCGGCGCTCATGCAGATGACGAAGCCGCTGATCAGGAAGAACAGGTAGACGCCGAGCCAGCCGAACTGGGTGACGGTGGTCAGCGCGGGCAGGGCGGCGCCGTTGGGGCTGCCCCACGGCCTGCCGAGGACCGTGTAGTGGAAGGCCACGACGAGAAGCGCGGCCACCAGCCGCAGGCCGTCGAGGATGTACAGGCGCGAGGGTGCGCCCTCTGTCGACGGTCTCACAGGGTTCTCCTCAATCGAAGACGTCCGTCTCCCCCCGCACGCCACGCACCGTGGTCGTCGGGCCCCGTGGGAGACGGCAGAGTCGCTCGGGCGACTTCACAAGGGCGATCGGCAAGCTAGCAGGTCGACGAAGGCGACAGCAAGGCGACCCGCGCCGGCCGGGGCCGCTGAACTGGGCGATCATCCCCCGCGCCTTCTCCCCGCGGTCGGCCCGCCGAACCCGTGTCCTGTGATGAGGTGTACGGGTGGACAACTACCGGTTGGGGCTGATCCTGCATCCCACCCGGGACGTCTCCCCGGTGGTCCGGACCGTGCTGCGCTGGGCCGACCGGCACAACGTCGGCCTCGCCGTGGGCACCGGGGACCGGGACCGGGTGCCCGCCGAGGTGCGGGCGGTGCCCACCGCGGAGCTGGCGGCCGGCTGTACCGCCCTGATCAGCATCGGCGGGGACGGCACCATGCTCGGTGCCCTCCGGCTGACCGTCGAGCATCCGACGCCGGTGCTCGGCGTACACCTGGGCAAGCTCGGCTTCCTGGTCGAGGTGGAGCCGGCCGACCTGCCGGCGGCGCTGGACCGGCTGGCCGCCCACGACGTGACCCTGGAACCGCACAGCTGCCTGACCTGCGCGGTCTGCGACGAACGGCTGGTCGCGTTCAACGACGTGGTGCTGGGCCGCCACCCCGGCGAGGGCTTCGTGACCGCCACGCTGATCATCGACGGCCAGCGGTACGGCTACTACCGCTGCGACTCCCTGATCGTCAGTACGCCCACCGGCTCCACCGCGTACAGCTACGCGGCGGGCGGCCCGCTGGTGTCGCCGGCGGCGCAGGCGGTGGTGCTGACCCCGTCGGCACCGATGGCCGGCATCGCCCGGCCGGTGGTGCTCTCGCCCGACGAACTGCTCCGCCTGGAGCTGCGGCCGGGCTCCGCGCGGGCGGCCGTGGAGGTGGACGGTCGGGTGGTCAAGCACATCGGCGACGACGGGGCGATCGAGGTCCGCTACCGACGGGACGCCGGTCTGGTGGTCCGGCTCGACCCCCGGCGGCACCGGGCGCGCAGCCAGCTGCGGCTGAGCCTGCTCGACCTGCCCCTCCTGCCGGACCAGCTCAGGGAGCTGCTGCCGGAGTCGCTGCGTGAGGAGTTCGACCGCCGAGAGAACCCGCCCACCTGGTGAGGCGGGTGGCAACCCGGAACACGCCCGGAACCGGCGCCCCTGCCGCCCGGCGGGCGGAAGGGGCGCCGACCACCCGGCTCAGGCCTGCTTGAGCACCTCGGAGACCAGTTCCCGAGCCTCGTCCTGGATCCGGGCGAGGTGCTCCGGCCCCTGGAACGACTCGGCGTAGATCTTGTAGACGTCCTCGGTGCCCGACGGCCGGGCGGCGAACCAGCCGGACTCGGTGCTCACCTTGAGCCCGCCGATCGCCGCGCCGTTGCCCGGCGCGGCAGTGAGCGTCGCGGTGATCGGCTCACCGGCCAGCTCGGTCGCGGTGACCTGCTCCGGCGAGAGCTTGCCGAGCACGGCCTTCTGCTCCCGGGTGGCGGGCGCGTCGATGCGGGCGTACGCGGGGGCGCCGAAGCGCTCGGCCAGCTCGGCCCAGTGCTCGCTCGGGCTGCGCCCGGTGGTGGCGATGATCTCGGCGGCGAGCAGGCAGAGCAGGATGCCGTCCTTGTCGGTGGTCCAGGTGCTCCCGTCGCGGCGCAGGAAGGACGCGCCGGCGCTCTCCTCACCGCCGAAGCCGACCGCCCCGTCCAGCAGGCCGGGCACGAACCACTTGAAGCCGACCGGCACCTCCAGCAGCGGCCGGCCGAGGTCGGCGGCGACCCGGTCGATCATCGAGGAGGAGACCAGGGTCTTGCCGACGGCAGCGGCCGGGCCCCATTCGGTCCGGGTCCGGAACAGGTGGGCGATCGCCACCGCCAGGTAGTGGTTGGGGTTCATCAGGCCGGCGTCGGGGGTGACGATGCCGTGCCGGTCGGCGTCGGCGTCGTTGCCGGTGGAGACCTGGTAGTCGGCTCGCGCGGCGATCAGGGAGGCCATCGCGTTGGGCGAGGAGCAGTCCATCCGGATCTTGCCGTCGCCGTCCAGCGTCATGAACCGCCAGGTCGGGTCGACCGTCGGGTTGATGACCGTCAGGTCCAGCCGGTGCCGCTCGGCGATCTCCCCCCAGTACGCCACGCTGGCCCCGCCGAGCGGGTCGGCGCCGACGCGTACCCCGGCGTCGCGGATCGCGTCGATGTCGATCGCCGTCGGCAGGTCGTCGACGTAGCGGGCGAGGAAGTCGTACGACCCGGTGGTGTCGGCGGCGCGGGCCCGGGCGTACGGGATCCGCCGGACCTCCTTGAGCCCACCCGCGAGGATCGCGTTGGCCCGGTCCTGGATCCACCTGGTGACGTCGGTGTCGGCCGGGCCGCCGTTGGTGGGGTTGTACTTGAAGCCGCCGTCGTCCGGCGGGTTGTGCGACGGAGTGATCACGATGCCGTCGGCGAGCCCGCTGGTGCGTCCGCGGTTGTGCGTGAGGATGGCGTGCGACAGCGCCGGCGTGGGGGTGTAGCCGTCGCGGCTGTCCAGCAGCACGGTGACCTCGTTCGCGGCGAGCACCTCCAGCGCGTCCACCGCGGCCGGGGTGGAGAGCGCGTGGGTGTCGCGGCCGAGGAAGAGCGGGCCGTCGAGCCCCTGCTCGCGCCGGTAGTCGCAGAGCGCCTGGGTGACCGCCAGGATGTGGTCGGAGTTGAACGCGTTGCGCAGGCTCGACCCCCGGTGCCCGGAGGTGCCGAAGGAGACCTGCTGCGCCGGGTCCTGCGGATCGGGGTGCTCGGCGTAGTAGGCGGTCACCAGCTTCGGCACGTCGACCAGGTCGGTGGGCCGGGCGGGCTGCCCGGCACGGGGATGAGCGCTCACGGTTCCACCTTCTGACCCTTGCCGATCACCACGATGCCGTTGTCGGAGACGGTGTAGCGCTGCCGGTCCTTCTCCAGGTCGACACCGATCTCGGCGCCCTCGGGCACGATCACGTTCTTGTCGAGGATGGCTCGGCGGACCACCGCGTGCCGGCCGATGTCGACGCCCTCCATCAGCACCGCGCCGTCGACGTGCGCCCAGGAGTGCACCTTCACCTTGGGCGCGACCACCGAGTTCTCCACCAGGGACCCGGAGATCACCGCGCCGGGCGAGATCATCGAACCGACCGCCCGGCCGACCCGCTCGCCCCACTGGTGGACGAACTTCGCCGGCGGATACGGCGGCTGGTCGGTGTAGATCGGCCAGTCGAAGTTGTAGAGGTTGAACACCGGGTGCACGTTGATCAGGTCCATGTGCGCGTCGTAGAAGGAGTCCAGCGTCCCGACGTCGCGCCAGTAGCCGCGGTCCCGGTCGGTGCTGCCGGGCACCTCGTTGTCGCGGAAGTCGTAGACGTTCGCCTCGCCCCGCTCGACCATCATCGGGATGATGCTGCCACCCATGTCGTGCTTGCTGGTCTTGTCCTCCGCGTCGCGCTCGACCGCCTCGCAGAGCGCACTGGTGGTGAAGACGTAGTTGCCCATCGAGGCGTAGATCTCGTCGGGGGCGTCCGGCAGGCCGACCGCGTCGGTGGGCTTCTCGCGGAACGCGCGGATCCGCCGGCCGTCCTCGCCGACCTCGATGACCCCGAACTGGTCGGCCGTCGACAGCGGCTGGCGGATGCCGGCGACGGTGACCGACGCCCCGGAGGCGATGTGGTCCTCCACCATCTGCCGCGGGTCCATCCGGTAGATGTGGTCGGCGCCGAAGACGATCACGTGGTCGGGCTGCTCGTCGTTGATCAGGTTGAAGCTCTGGTAGATCGCGTCGGCGGAGCCGGCGAACCACCACGGGCCGCGGCGCTGCTGCGCCGGCACCGGGGTGACGTAGTTGCCGAGCAGCGTCGACATGCGCCAGGTCTTGGTGATGTGCCGGTCCAGCGAGTGGGACTTGTACTGGGTCAGCACGACGATCTTCAGATAGCCGGCATTGGCGAGGTTGGAGAGGACGAAGTCGACCATGCGGTACATCCCGCCGAAGGGGACGGCCGGCTTGGCCCGGTCCGCGGTGAGCGGCATCAGGCGCTTGCCCTCCCCGCCGGCCAGGACGATCGCGAGCACCTTGGCAGCCATGTCCCGACGCTATCCACCCGCGTCGGACTTCACCACTCGTACGGGCACACTTCTGCACTAGGGTGCGGGCATGACCGACTCCTCCCCGGCCACCGGACAGTTGCGCGTCGATCTGCTCACCCGGGAGTACCCGCCGGAGGTGTACGGCGGAGCCGGCGTGCACGTCGAGTACCTGGCCCGGGAGCTGCGTCGGCTCGCCGACGTACGGGTGCACTGCTTCGGCGCGGCGCGCACCGAGCCGGGCGTCACCGCGTACGCAGAGCCGGCGGGCCTGGGCGGCGCGAACGCCGCGCTGCGGACGATGGGTGTGGACCTGGAGATGGCGGCGGGGTGCGCCGGCACCGACGTGGTGCACAGCCACACCTGGTACGCCAACCTCGCGGGGCACACCGCGAAGCTGCTGCACGGGGTGCCGCACGTGGTCACCGCGCACAGCCTGGAGCCGCTGCGGCCGTGGAAGGCCGAGCAGCTCGGCGGCGGCTACGCGCTCTCCTCCTGGTGCGAGCGGACGGCGGTGGAGGCCGCCGACGCGGTGATCGCGGTCAGCGAGGGCATGCGGCGCGACGTGCTGACCGCCTACCCGACGGTCGACCCGGACCGGGTCCGGGTGGTCTACAACGGCATCGACACCGCCCAGTACGCCCCCGACCACGGCACCGACGTGGTGGACCGGCTCGGCATCGACCCGACCCGCCCGAGCGTGGTGTACGTGGGCCGGATCACCCGGCAGAAGGGGCTGCCCTACCTGCTGCGCGCGGCCCGGGACCTGCCCGCCGACACGCAGCTGGTGCTGCTCGCCGGCGCCCCCGACACCCCGGAGATCGCCGCCGAGGTCCAGGGGCTGGTGGCGGAGCTGCGGTCGAACCGTTCCGGGGTGGTCTGGGTGGCCGAGATGCTGCCCAAGCACGAGGTGATCCAGGTGCTCACCCACGCCACGGTCTTCGTCTGCCCCTCGGTCTACGAGCCGATGGGCATCGTCAACCTGGAGGCGATGGCCTGCGAGACGGCAGTGGTGGCCACGGCCACCGGCGGCATCCCGGAGGTCGTCGCCGACGGCGAGACGGGGCTGCTGGTGCCGATCGAGCAGGCAACCGACGGCTCCGGCCGGCCGCTGGACCCGCAGCGGTTCGTCGCCGACCTCGCGGCCCGGATGAACGAGGTGCTGGCCGACCCGGCGCGGACCACGCGGCTCGGCCTGGCCGGCCGGCGGCGCGCGGTGGAGCACTTCTCCTGGGACGCCGTCGCGCAGCGGACGCTGGAGGTGTACCGGTCGGTCGGCGCAGCGGACTGATCCTGGGAGTGGCGGGTTGCGGGCGAGCACGGCTCACGAGTCCGTCCGCTGGGCGGCGTGAGGCAGCGGGTTGGCACCGTGGTCAGATCGCGGTTCCAGGCGGGGATTTGAGCAACGGCGTCGCCTCGGCAGAATTTCCACCGTGCCCGTTTCGTAGCGCGCTGGCCGCGATGCGAATGAGGTCAATGTTGACCCCCGCAGCACCACTCGGGTCAAGCACCTTCAGTTTCACGTCAAGGCTCACCGCCGTCTCGCCCCAACCCTGCGCCTCAAGGCTGAGGTGCGCCACCTTCTGTGATTTCAGATGCGACAGATACCCGAGCGGAGCCAGCTGAACCTTGTCAGCCGCCGATAACGCGTTGAGCTTGGACTGCTTCTTGGAATTTGGGTTTTCGACCAGGTTGCGAAAGTCTTCGGTGCCCCCCAGATTGACCTGATAGGAACTGACCAGAGTGAGGCCCCGCTCCTCGAGCAACCGCAGTAACGCGTTATGTACCACCGAGGTCCCAAACTGGCTGGCCAGGTCATCGCCGAGCAGCGGTAGACCGGCCGCCTCGAAGCTGTCAATCCGGTGTGGATCGCGGGCTATCGGGTCGGAGGTGGTGTTGATGAAGGCAACACCCGCTTTGTAGGCGGCCTCCGCGTACGCCTGGGCCGTCTCCGGCCGGCCACTCGGTGCCGAGTAGAGCAGCACCTCCGCCCCCGCCAGCACCGCCGCCACCCGACCCACCTCAGTCGCATCGACAAGGCCCTTGGTTACGGGGACATCTGCCCTGGGCAGATCGCAGTTGAGCCGAGGGAAATTGTTGGGCGGCATGAAGATCGCCTCGGTCAGGTCCCTGCCGACCTTTTCCTCAGAGGTGGCGAAAGCCGCAACGAAGTCGATGTCGCCCACCCCGAGCCCGTCAATTACCGGCCTGCGGATACCCACCAGGCTGCCGGTTTGGCGGTAGAGAGCAATTCCCTGCACCAATGCTGACGTGTTGTTACCGACACCCGCGACCGCAACTCTCACCCGTTCGATCATGACTGCGAGGCTACGCTACTTCACCTTCCCCGAATGTGGGCGGATCTTGACAGCGGGCGGCCGGACGACGGCCTGAGCGGCAGTCAGTCGTTCGGCGTGATCAGCGTCAGGGTCGGGAAGTACGTGCGGTAGCGCGCCCCGTCACGGGTCAGAAGGTTGTACCGGCACACCGCCGCGTGGGCACCGATGTAGAAGTCGGCGACGGGCGATCGTTTCATGCCGCCCAATTTGCGGTACCGCGCGTATGCCTTGCCGGCGAGGAAGCCCGCCAGGTAGGGAAGCTCCTCGCGTAGGAAGTCCCCGGCGGGCAATGCCTCGTCCAGCTCCTCGATACGGACGAACCGGACCGACACCTCGGCATACACGATCGGATTGATCACCAGGTTGCCGGCGTCACGAGCCTCGGAGAGGGCGGTTCCGGACCACTCCGCCCACTTCGGGTCATCGGTCAGGATGTCCAGGAGCACATTGGTGTCGACCAGGGTCGTCACCGCGTCCGGCGAACGCGGCGGCAGGGCGCGGAGCCGATCACTCGCCACGCAGCAACTCCATCAGCTCCTCGGTGGACATGTGCTCGGTCTCCTTGGCGCTACCCCGGCCCCGCATGTGGCGCACAAGGCGCTGCCCCCGGGTTTCGGCACCGTGGACCCGAACGATGCGGAGGGCGCCACCCTCCTCAACCACATCGACCTCATCGCCCTCATGCAGGTTGTACTGGGCCCGCAACGCCGCCGGGATGGTGACCTGGCCCTTGCTGTTCAACCTCATACCCCACCCCCTGTCACGTATCACTAACGATACCCGACACCCCGGGCCACGGGTCATCCATGACGCACGAGCACCGCTGTCACTCACCAGTCAGCCGACCTCGATGCTTGCCGCGCGCGAGGGGATCTCGCACAGTAGGTTGGCGGGGTGACTGGACGGTTCCCGATCGAAGACGTCTCCCCCGTCGTCTCCTGCGGGCGGTACCCGGCCAAGGCGGTGGTCGACGAGCACGTCCCCGTGTCGGCACGCGCCTACCGGGAGGGGCACGACGCACTGGGCTGCAACGTGGTGTGGGCCGGCCCGGACGGCAAGGTGCGGTCGTTCACCCGGATGCGGCCAGGCGAGCCGGGCCAGGATCGCTGGCACGCCACCATCCGCCCGGACGCCGTGGGCACCTGGACCTTCACCGTCGAGGCGTTCGCCGATCCGTATCTGACCTGGCAGAACGCGGTGACCAAGAAGGTCGCCGCCGGGCAGGGGCCGGCCGAGTTGGCCAACGACCTGGCCGAGGGTGCGCGGGTGCTCACCGCCGCCCGCGAGCTGGTGCCGGCCGCCGACCGGGCCCGGGTCGCCGGGGCGGTCGCCGCACTGGTCGACACCGACCTGCCGCTACCGCAGCGGGTCGGCCCGGCGCTGGCGCTGGCCGACCTGCTCTGGGCGCACCCGGTGCGGGAACTGGTCACCACCGGCGAGGAGCACCGGCTCTGGGTGGACCGCCGGCGGGCGCTCTTCTCCGCCTGGTACGAGTTCTTCCCCCGCTCCGAGGGGGCGATCCCGGCGACCGTCGACGCCCCGGCCCGCTCCGGCACCTTCGCCACCGCCGCCGACCGGCTGCCGGGCGTCGCCGCGATGGGCTTCGACGTGCTCTACCTGCCGCCGATCCACCCGATCGGGCGGGTCAACCGCAAGGGCCCGAACAACTCGCTCACCGCCGGTCCGGACGACGTCGGCTCGCCGTGGGCGATCGGCGCCGCCGAGGGCGGCCACGACGCCATCCACCCCGACCTGGGTACGCCGGAGGACTTCCGGGACTTCGTCGCCGCCGCCGCCGAGCTGGGCCTGGAGGTGGCGTTGGACCTGGCCTTGCAGTGCGCGCCGGACCACCCCTGGGTGACCGAGCACCCGGAGTGGTTCACCACCCGGGCCGACGGCAGCATCGCGTACGCGGAGAACCCGCCGAAGAAGTACCAGGACATCTACCCGCTGAACTTCGACAACGACCCCGAGGGCATCCGGGCGGAGATCCTGCGGGTGGTGCTGCACTGGGTCGGCGAGGGCATCCGGATCTTCCGGGTGGACAACCCGCACACCAAGCCCTTCGATTTCTGGCACTGGCTGATCGCCGAGGTGAGGAAGGTCGACCCGGACGTGCTCTTCCTCGCCGAGGCGTTCACCCGGCCGGCGATCATGCACGGGCTCGGCAAGATCGGCTTCACCCAGTCGTACACGTACTTCACCTGGCGCACGTCGGCCGCGGAGATGCGGGCGTACTGCGAGGAACTGGTGGCGGCGGCCGACTACATGCGGCCGAACTTCTGGCCCAACACCCCCGACATTTTGCACTCCTCGCTGCAGCACGGCGGCCCGCCGATGTTCAAGATCCGGGCGGTGCTGGCCGCGCTGCTCTCCCCCTCCTGGGGCATGTACGCCGGCTTCGAACTCTTCGAGCACGTCGCCCGCCCCGGCGCCGAGGAGTACCTGGACAACGAGAAGTACGAGCTGCGGCCCCGGGACTGGGCCGGCGCGCAGGCGCAGGGTCGGTCGCTGGCGCCGTTCGTCGCCACCCTCAACCGGGTACGCCGGGACAACC
Source organism: Micromonospora phytophila (assembly GCF_023656545.1). Classification (GTDB taxonomy): domain Bacteria; phylum Actinomycetota; class Actinomycetes; order Mycobacteriales; family Micromonosporaceae; genus Micromonospora; species Micromonospora phytophila. The sequence continues at coordinate 20,029 of NZ_JAMOKF010000041.1, forward strand.
CGGCCCTGCACCAGCTGCGCAACCTGGTCTTCCACGACATCGACAACCCGGCGCTGCTCTGCTGGTCCAAACACGACCCGGAGACCGGCAACGCGGTGATCGTGGTCTGCTCGTTCGACTCGCACGCCGTGCAGTGGGGCAACACCACCCTGGACATGCCCGCGTTGGGCTTCGACTGGCACGAGCGGTTCACCGTGCACGACGAGCTGACCGGCGCCCGCTACGACTGGGGCCAGCGCAACGCCGTCCGCCTCGACCCGTACCTCCAGCCGGCGCACGTGCTGACCGTGCGGCGCACGGCCCCGCCCGCGCCTTCCGTGCCGGCCGCCGTCGCGCCGGTCGAGCTGACCGTCGAAGACGTCCCCGACGACCTCTCGGGCGGCACCGCCCCGACCGCTCCCGCCCAGAAGGACGACGCACGATGGACCAGCTGATCGCCGGGCACAGCCACGACCCGCACGCCCTGCTCGGCGCGCACCCCGCCGACGGGTGGACCACGATCCGCGCGATGCGCCGGGGCGCCGGCGACGTGATGCTGGTGGTCGGCACCGAGCGGCATCCGATGAAGCGGGTGCACGACGTCGGGGTCTTCGAAACCCGGGTCGAGGGCACCGTGCTCGACTACCGGATCGAGGCCGACGGGCACACCACCGACGACCCGTACCGCTACCCGCCGACCCTCGGCGAGGTGGACCTGCACCTCATCGGCGAGGGACGCCACGAGCGGCTCTGGGAGGCGCTCGGCGCACGGGTCTTTGACGAGGGCGTGGCCTTCTCCGTGTGGGCACCCAACGCCCGCGGCGTGCGGGTGGTCGGCGACTTCACCGGCTGGGGCCCGGACGACGGCTGGCCGATGCGCTCGCTCGGCTCCAGCGGGGTGTGGGAGATCTTCGTCCCCGACGTCCGGATCGGCGCCCGCTACAAGTACCGCGTCCTCGGCGCCGACGGGCGGTGGCGGGACAAGGCCGACCCGCTGGCCGGGTACGCGGAGGTGCCGCCGGCCACCGCGTCGGTGGTGCACCACTCGACGTACGAGTGGTCCGACGCGGCCTGGTTGGAACGGCGGGCCCGTCGCCAGCCGCACCAGGAGCCGATGAGCGTCTACGAGGTGCACCTCGGCTCGTGGCGGCCCGGCCTGGGCTACCGGGAGCTGGCCGAGCAGCTCACCGCGTACGTCACCGAGCTGGGCTTCACCCACGTGGAGTTCCTGCCGGTGATGGAGCACCCGTTCGGCGGTTCCTGGGGTTACCAGGTCACCGGCTACTACGCGCCGACGTCCCGGTTCGGCGACCCGGACGACTTCCGGCACCTGGTGGACCGGCTGCACTCCGCCGGGATCGGGGTGATCCTGGACTGGGTGCCGGCGCACTTCCCGAAGGACGAGTGGGCGCTGGCGCGCTTCGACGGCACCCCGCTCTACGAGCACTGCGACCCGCGCCGCGGCGAGCACCCCGACTGGGGCACGTACGTCTTCGACTTCGGCCGCCGCGAGGTGCGCAACTTCCTGGTCGCCAACGCGCTCTACTGGTGCGAGGAGTTCCACGTCGACGGCCTGCGGGTCGACGCGGTCGCCTCGATGCTCTACCTGGACTACTCCCGGCAGGAGGGGCAGTGGGTCCCGAACGTCCACGGTGGCCGGGAGAACCTGGAGGCCCTCGCGTTCATGCAGGAGGTGAACGCGACCGTCTACAGGAACCACGCCGGGGTGGTGATGATCGCCGAGGAGTCCACCGCCTGGCCGGGGGTGACCCGGCCGACCGCCGACGGCGGGCTCGGCTTCGGGTTCAAGTGGAACATGGGCTGGATGCACGACACCCTGCTCTACACCTCCAAGGACCCGGTCTACCGCCAGCACCACCACCACCAGCTCACCTTCTCCCTGGCGTACGCCTGGAGCGAGAACTACGTGCTGCCGATCAGCCACGACGAGGTGGTGCACGGCAAGGGTTCGCTGGCCGGCAAGATGCCCGGTGACACCTGGCAGCGGCTGGCGAACGTCCGCGCGCTGCTGGCGTACATGTGGGCGCACCCGGGCAAGCAGCTGCTCTTCATGGGCTGCGAGCTGGCCGACGACCGGGAGTGGAGCGAGGAGCGCGGGCTCGACTGGTACCTGCTGCACGATCCGGGCCGGGCCGGCGTGCAACGCCTCGTCGGTGACCTCAACACGGTTTACCGGGACACCCCGGCGCTGTGGGCGCAGGACACCGAGCCGGCCGGCTTCCGCTGGATCGCCGGGGACGACGTCGCCAACAACACCGTCTCGTTCGTCCGGATCGCCCCCGACGGTTCCACGCTGGTCTGTGTCGCGAACTTCTCCGCGCTGCCGCTGCACGACTACCGGGTGGGGCTGCCGGCCGGCGGCACCTGGGCGGAGGTGCTCAACACCGACGCCCACCACTACGGCGGGTCGGGGGTCGGCAACCTGGGCCGGGTGCGGGCCGAGGACGTGCCGTGGCACGGCATGGTGGCGTCCGCCGCCTTGCAGGTGCCGCCGCTCGGGGTGCTCTGGCTGCGTCAGGACTGACCCGGCCGCCAGCCTGGGAGCACGTCCTCCGGCCGGGGCGGGCTGACCCGCAAGGCCGCCTATGTGCCAGCTTTTGGCAAGTCCTCTGCACCAGCCGGAGCCGGTAGCTCCGTCAGGCGACCTGCGGCGCGCGAGACTCGCGGGGCGGTTCGAGCGAGATGTGCGCGGACAGCGCGCGGAGGAAGTCGGGCGCGTCGAAGATCTCGCCGGCGGAGGCGACGCCGCTCGTCCTCGTCCGACCGCCGAGAATGCGATGGACCGCTTCGACCGCCAGCGGTGCGCTGATGGCGTAGATGTCCCGGCCGCTGGCGACGACGCGTCGTCGCGTGTCGCCGGAGCGCACGATGACGTCGACGGTGAACGTCTGCGCCGACCGGCCGAACTCGTCGTCCGCAGTCGGTGCGGGTGTGCCCGGAGCGGCCAGGTCCTTGGCCGCGTCGGTGGTCATGTACGTGCGCACCTCGGGGATGGACAGGTGGCTGGGGACGGTGACGACGTCGGCCATCGTGAACTCACCGAGGACGGTCCGGCGGCCGAGCGGCGCGGGGAAGTCCCATTCCATCCTCGGCAGGTCGCGCTCGTCGACGTAGTACTCCAGCCGGCCACCCGTGTAGCGGACACGTCGGCCATCGCGCCGGTCCCGGGAGACGGTGCCGGAGGCGAGGGTCCCGACCGTGGGGTGCCAGCTGCTCAGTCCGTACGCGACGTGCGCCTCGTCGGCCGCCGTCCAGTCGCCCATCGCCGTCGTGACGAGCAGATCGCCGAGTCCGCCGAAGAAGGCCATCGCCGGGACCACCGCGACGCCCGCGGTCTGCGCGCGGTCGGTGAAGTGCGTGAACGTGTCGAGGTTGGCCTCGATCTCGGCCGCCACGTCCACGTACGGGACCCCGGCGCGCAGGGCGGCCTCGATCACGGGAGCCGCGGTCGAGGCGAACGGGCCGGCGCAGTTGACGACCGCGGCCGCGCCCTTCAACGCCTGGTCGAGCGAGGCCGGATCGTCGACCGACGCCCCCCGGTGTTCGAGCCCCGGATGCGACGCCGCCAGCGCCTGGAGCCTGCCCGCGTCGCGACCGAGGAGAAGCGGGACGAACCCGCGATCGCGCAACTCCGTCACCACGAACCGCCCGGTGTGTCCGTACGCACCGAACACCGCCACACTCTGGCTCATCTGCAGTTCCCCCTCGAAAAGATCGACTGAGCAGAGCCTCCAGCAGCGGCCGGCCCCGGACCAGTGTCGGGAACGCCACGCCCCATACACTTTCGGACATGGCCACTGTCGCGCTCGCCGCCACCGACGGGATGCTGCACTTCGAGCTCGCCATGGCCTGCGAGGTCTTCGTCCGCGACCCCTCCGGCCTGGCAGAACCGTGGTACGACCTCGTGGTCTGCGGCCTGGGCCCGGTCGGGATCGGCAGATTCCGCCTGGAACCTGACGACGGGTTGGACCGACTCGCCCGCGCCGACACCGTGATCATCCCTGCCCTGGAGGACATCGACGCGGACGTGCCACCCGACCTGCTCGACGCCGTCCGCGCGGCCCACGAGGCGGGCGCTCGGCTGGTCTCGCTGTGCACCGGTGCGTTCGTGCTGGCCGCCGCCGGGGTGCTGGACGGGCTGCGCGCGACCACGCACTGGGCCCACACCGAGGCGCTGGCCGACCGCTATCCCCGGGTGAAGGTCGACCCGGACGTGCTCTACGTCGACAACGGCAACGTGCTCGCCTCTGCCGGCAAGGCCGCCGCGATCGACCTGTGCCTGCACCTGATCCGCCGCGACCACGGCTCGACGGTCGCCAACGCCGTCGCCCGCCGCCTGGTCGTGCCGCCGCATCGCGCCGGCGGCCAGGCCCAGTTCGTCACCACCCCGGTGCCCGCCCGCGACGACCATCCCCTCGCCAACCTGTTCCCCTGGGCGATGGAACGGCTGAACCGTCCGCTGACCGTGGAGGACCTGGCTCGCCAGGCGAACATGAGCTCGCGCAACCTGGCCCGCCACTTCAGGTCGGCAACCGGCACCACCCCGCTTCAATGGCTGTCGACGCAGCGGATCCGCCGGGCCCAGGAGCTGCTGGAAAACACCGACAACAGCATCGACGCCATCGCCCAGGCGGCCGGCATGGGCACCGCCACGACGCTGCGTCGACACTTCAACCGCACCGTCGGTGTACCTCCGGACGCCTACCGTCGCACCTTCCGCAGCGCCGGGCCCTCATCGCAATCGTGACCACCATCTGTCGGCGGCGGGACTCCGCTCGCTCCCACCTGCCGTGGTTGGTGCGGTCGACCCTGCACCTCCTCCGTCGCAGGTGCGCCCGCGCGGGCGGCGTACGTCAGACCAGGCCGGCGTCGCGCAGCAGCTTCCACAGGCCAGCGCCGTCGGGTGCGGAGAGCCACTTCTGCCCGATCGGCCCCGCCGACGACGATTCGGCCGGAGCGGGCAGGCTACCGGCCAGCACCGCCTGGGTCGGGGAGAGCCGGCGGATCGCCACCCCGGCCACGTTCTCCGGGTGGGCGGCCGCGAACTCCCGGTAGATCTCCTGGTCGTGCTGCCCGTCGTCGCCGACCAGCAGCCACTTGACCTCGGGGAACTCCTTGGCCAGCCGGGCGAGGGTGACCCGCTTGTGCTCCCGCCCGCTGCGGAACCAGCGGTCCGCGGTCGGCCCCCAGTCGGTCAGCAGCAGCGGCCCGGCCGGGTAGAGGTGCCGGGACAGGAACCGGGTCAGGGTCGGCGCGACGTTCCACGCGCCGGTGGAGAGGTAGAAGACCGGCGCGCCGGGGTGGGCGGTGACCAGCCGCTCGTAGAGCACCGCCATGCCGGGCACCGCCGCCCGGGCGTGCTCGTCGAGGACGAAGGTGTTCCAGGCCGCGAGCAGCGGACGCGGCAGCGCGGTGACCATGACCGTGTCGTCGATGTCGGAGAGGATGCCGAAGCGCACCTCCGGGTCGAGGATCCGCACCGGCGCCTCCACCGGCTCGGCGTCCGGCAGGCTGATCCGTACCGAACCCCAGCCGGGCGGCAGGTCCGCCTCGACCGTCACGTCGACGAAGCCGCTGCGGTCGGCCCGCGCCTCGTGCCGCACCCCGCCGGCGTCGATGGTCACGGTGACGTGCTTGGCCGGCAGGGTGGTGAAGCTGCGCCAGCCGCGGACCTTCTCCAGCCGGCCCTGCTGCCGGGTGTCCGGGCGTCCCAGCAGCACCCGACACATCACGCGCACCCAGCCCGGCGCGCCGTAGCCGGTGTACGCGATGACGTTGGTCCGCCAGCCGGTGCGCCGCAGCCGACGCTCGACCAGCTGGTGCACGGCGTCCTCGATCCGCGCGGCCCGGTGCAGGTTCGGTACGGCCAACTGGCCGGCGGGAGTGGGTGGCACGGGTGCAACCCTGCCACAACCCGACCACCTCGGCCACGCGAGGCGGAACGGCCCCGGCACCCCCGCCGGTCGACTCGGCCGATCCGCCCCACCCCGCCATGAGCACGTGAAACACTCGGCCGGGACGACGACGGGGGCGTTGGTCGTGTCGCAACCAGTGCAGCAGCGCGGGCGGTGGCGCCCGCGGCTCGACCGGCCGGCGCTCGTCGCGCTGCTGCTCGGGCTCGCCGGGGTGGGCTACCGGCTCGTCCTGACCCTGCACACGGTGCCGGTCTCCAACAGCGACGAGGCCACCTTCGGGTTGGCCGCGCTGCACATCGCGCAGGGCCGGGAGCTGCCGGTCTTCCTCTACGGGCAGCGCTACATGGGGATGTTGGAGTCGTACCTGGCGGCGCCGCTGGTCGCGGTGGCCGGGCCGAGCTGGCCGGTGCTGCGGCTGCCGCTGCTGGTGCTCTACGCCCTCTTCCTCTGGCTGATCCACCGGCTCACCCGACGGATCTGCGCGCCCTGGTTCGCCACCTTCGTCGTCGGTCTGCTGGCTCTCGGCCCGGAGCGGGTGGTGCGGGACCAGCTGACCGTGGTCGGCGGACGGCCCGAGGCCAAGGCGGCGGTGCTGCTGATGCTGCTGATCGCCGTGGGACTCGCCCGGAGGGCCGTGCGCCACCGGCGGGCGGCGGTCGGACTCTTCGGCCTGCTCGCCGGGGTGGCCGCCTGGTCGGACTGGCTGATCCTGCCCTACCTGGCGGTGGCCGCGCTGGTGCTGCTCTGGGCGGCCCGCCGGGAGCTGCTCGGCTGGGCCGGGGCGCTGCTGCTGGCCGGCTTCGCCCTCGGGATCGCACCGATGATCCGGGACAACCTGGTCGCGCCGGCCGGGGAGGACTCACTGTCGGTGTTCCGCGAGATCAGCACCAAGGCCGGGGCGACGCCGCCGTGGTCGCAGCGCCTCAGCGGGGGGCTGCTGGAGGGGGTGCCGCTGGCCACCGGTCTCTGCCCGGTCGACGGCTGCGCCCGCTGGCAGGAGTGGTTCGGGTTGCTGTACCCGGTGCTGCTGGCGGTCGCGGCGGTGGTCGCCCTGGTCGCGTACCGCCGGGGCGCGGGCGGCCCGCGCGGGCGGCGGGTCGGCCCGGTGGTGCACCTCGCGCTGGTCGTCGGCGCGACGCTCACCCTGCTGTCGTACGTGCGCAGCTCGTTCGCCGCCACCAGCCCGCTGGACAACGCCCGGTACCTGTCGGTGCTCCAGCTCTCCCTGCCGGCGGTGCTCTGGCCGCTCTGGGTGGCGGCGGTCGCCTGCTGGCGGGGGACGGTCGGCGTGCTGGGCCGGCTGACCGGGGCGCTCGCCACCGCGGTGCTCGCCGCGCTGACCGCGACCACGCTGGTGGTCACCGTGCTCTTCGCCGCCGCCGGAACGGAGGCCTCCCGGGTCGACGAGCGCGACGCCCGCGAGCTGGCCGACGCGCTGCGCGGCGGCGGCCCCCGCGAGGTGTACGGGGACTACTGGACCTGCAACCGGCTGATCTTCAACACCGCCGAGGAGGTGGCGTGCGCGGTGCTCGACGACTCCGTCACCCCAGGGCAGAACCGCTACCCGGCGTACTGGCGACAGGTGGCAAGGGCGGACCGGCCGGGGTACGTGGTGGAGGTCGGCTCGACGCTGGAGCGGCGGCTGCGCCGGCTGCTCGGCGACCGGGCCGACGCCGCCGTGCTCACCGAGGTCGGCGGGTATCGCGTGTACCACCCGGAGACGCCGGTGCGGCCCTGGCGGTAGGGCCGGGTCGTACGCTGGCCGGACCCGGTGCGCGCCGGGCCGACCGAGGAGTCCACCGATGCTCATCCTGCTCCCGCCCTCCGAGGGGAAGGCCGACGCCGGCACCGGCCGGCGGCTGGACCTGGCCCGGCTCAGCCTGCCGGAGCTGACCGGGGCCCGGGAGGAGGTGCTGGCCGCGCTGGTCGCGCTCAGCGCCGGCGAGGAGG
>NZ_JAMOKF010000399.1 GCF_023656545.1 Micromonospora phytophila
CCTGACCCGCTCCGGCGCGGGGGATGGCCGACGGCCGTTCCCGCGCCGGCCCCGGCGCCTCCCGGGTGGTGGACCGCCCCGACGGGCCGGGCTGGGCCGCGGTGCTGCCCGGCCTAGGATCACGGGGTGGAGGAAGACATCCGGCGGATCGGCATCATGGGCGGCACCTTTGATCCGATCCACCACGGGCACCTCGTCGCGGCCAGCGAGGTGGCGGACCGGTTCGGGTTGGACGAGGTGGTCTTCGTCCCCACCGGTCAGCCCTGGCAGAAGGCGGACGAGCCGGTCAGCCCGCCCGAGGACCGCTACCTGATGACGGTGATCGCCACCGCGTCCAACCCCCGCTTCCAGGTGAGCCGGGTCGACATCGACCGGGCCGGCCCGACCTACACCGTCGACACGCTGCGCGACCTGCACGACGAGTACGGCCCGAAGGTGCAGCTGTTCTTCATCACCGGGGCGGACGCGTTGCAGCGGATCCTCTCCTGGAAGGACCTGGACGAGATCTTCGAGCTGGCGCACTTCATCGGGGTGACCCGGCCGGGCTTCGAGCTCACCGACGCGCACCTGCCCGCCGACACGGTCACCCTGGTGCAGGTCCCCGCGATGGCCATCTCGTCCACCGACTGCCGGGCCCGGGTGGCCCGGGGGGAGCCGGTCTGGTACCTGGTGCCGGACGGTGTGGTGCAGTACATCGCCAAGCGGCGCCTCTACCAGCAGTGACTTCGCCCGGTATCGGATGCTTCGGGCGGGTAACGCGGCCCAACTGGCAGGTCGCGATTCCGTCGTGTGTGAGACGCTTGGAGGATCGCACGGTTGATCGAAGGAGAACGGTGACAGTTTCGGAACGCGCTCACGAGCTGGCGATGGCCGCCGCCCAGGCTGCGGCCGACAAGAAGGCGCAGGACATCGTCATCATCGACGTGGGCGACCAGCTCGCCATCACCGACGCGTTCCTGCTCGCCGCCGCCCCCAACGAGCGTCAGGTGCTCGCCATCGTCGACGCCATCGAGGAGCGGCTGCTCGAGCTGCCGGAGAAGGCCAAGCCGGTCCGGCGCGAGGGCGAGCGGGGCGGCCGCTGGGTGCTGCTCGACTACGTCGACATCGTGGTGCACGTCCAGCACACCGAGGAGCGCGAGTTCTACGCCCTCGACCGGCTTTGGAAGGACTGCCCGACGATCCCGTTCGTGGACCGGGACCTCGTCGAAGCCGAGTCCGGCTCCGGCTCCGCCGCCTCGGAATGACCCGCCTGCTCATCTGGCGGCACGGCAACACCGACTGGAACGCCGCCAGCCGGGTCCAGGGGCAGACCGACGTCCCCCTCAACGACCTCGGCCGGGAGCAGGCTCACGCCGCCGCGCCGCTGCTCGCCGCGCTGCGGCCGGACGCCATCGTGTCCAGCGACCTGAGCCGCGCGGCGGACACCGCCGGCGCGCTGGCCGCGTTGACCGGGCTGCCGGTGCGCACCGACCCGCGGCTGCGCGAGCGCCACTTCGGGCGGTGGCAGGGCCTCCTGCTCTCCGAGGTCGAGCAGCGCTTCCCCGACGAGTACGCCCGCTGGCGGGCCGGTGACCCCGACCCGGGCGCGGACATCGAGGGCCTGGACGACCTCGGCAAGCGCGTCGGCACCGCCCTGCAGGACGCCGCCGACGCGGTGCCCGGCGGGACGATCGTGGTGGCCACCCACGGCGCCGGGGCCCGGCAGGGCTGCGGCCACCTGCTCGGCTGGGACCACCTGGTGATGCGCACCGTCGGCTCGCTGCAGAACTGCCACTGGACGGAGCTGCGCCACAACGACGTCCGGGGCTGGCACCTGCGCGCCCACAATGTCGGCCTGATCACGGCGCCGGCCGCCGCCGAGGCGGTCTGAGCGGCGCAGCCCGGGCGTATCCGGCCGGCATCGGCTAGCGTGCCGGGCATGCCCGTCGCGGTCGTCACCGACTCCACCGCCTACCTCCCGCCCGAGCTGCTGCACACGCACCGGCTGACCGTGGTGCCGCTGACCGTCGTGCTCAACGGTGCGGAGGGGCTGGAGGGGGTGGAGACCTTCCCGGCCGACGCCACCCGCGCGCTCGGCGGCCGGCGCGTCTCGGTGAGCACCTCACGCCCCGCGCCCGAGCAGTTCGCGCGGACGTACCGCGATCTCTTCGACGCCGGCGCCGACGGGATCGTCTCGGTGCACCTGTCGGCCGAGCTCTCCGGCACCGTGGAGGCGGCCCAGCTGGCCGCCGCCGAGTTCGGCGACCGGGTCGCCGTGGTGGACAGCCGGTCGACCGGCATGGGCCTGGGCTTCCCGGCGGTCGCGGCCGCCGCGGCCGCCGCCGGGGGCGCGGACCTGTCGGGCGTACGCGACTCAGCGCTGGACGCGATCTCCCGCACCACCATCTGGTTCTACGTCGACACCCTGGAGTTCCTCCGCCGGGGCGGCCGGATCAACGCCGCCGAGGCGCTGCTCGGCACCGCCCTGTCGGTCAAACCGATCATGCACATGCCGGACGGCGCGATCGTGCTCAAGGACAAGGTGCGCACCGCCAGCCGGGGGATCGCCCGGCTGGTCGACCTGGCCGTCGAGGCGGCCGGCGACGCCGAGGTGGACCTGGGGGTGCACCACCTGGCCGCGCCGCAACGGGCGGAGGCGCTGCTGGAGGCGCTGACCGCCCGGTTCGGCGACCGCCTGCACGACGTGTACGTCTCCGAGGCCGGCGCGGTCGTCGCCGCCCACGCCGGGCCCGGCCTGGCCTGCGTGGTCGTGCACCGACGCCCACCCGCCGCCGTCGCCGACTAGCGTCGGTACGGGACGCTCCGGTCGTTCGGGACGGTCGTTCGGGACGGCCGCTCGGACGGTCGCGAGGGACGGCCGCGCGGGACCGGGTCGCATCCCCGGGCGGCTTCGCGTCGGTGGCGGTGTTCCGGCCGGCCCGCACCGCAAGGGGCGGGACGGTTGCTGGTGCGCGCGCTGCGGAGCTGCCCGCACGAACGGGGCAGCGGGTGCTGCCCGACGGCGAACGGGGATGGTGCGATGTCCTGTGTGGTGACCGGCGGAGGTCGTGGCGTGGGCCGCGCCGTCGTGGAACGGCTCGTCGGAGCGGGCGGCACGGTCGTGGTGATCGAGCACGACCCCGAGGCGGTGGCGTGGCTGACCGCGCATCCGGCCGGGGACCGGCTGGCGGCCGTGGTCGGTGACGCCGCCGACGAGGCGGTCGCCGCCCGCGCCGCCGACCTGGCGGAGCGGGCCGGGCCGCTGACCGGCTGGGTCAACAACGCGGCGGTGTTCCGGGACGCCTCGGTGCACACCGCACCGGCCGGCGAGGTCCTCGACCTGATCGGGCTGAACCTGCGCCCCGCCCTGGTCGGGGCCGCGACGGCGGTGCGCCGCTTCCTCGCCGCCGGTGCGGGCGGAGCCATCGTCAACGTCTCGTCCCACCAGGCCCGCCGGCCGGTGTCCGGCTGCCTGCCGTACGCCACCGCGAAGGCTGCCGTCGAGGGCCTGACCCGGGCGCTGGCCGTCGAGTACGGGCCGCGGGGCATCCGCAGCAACGCGGTCGCGCTCGGCTCGGTCGCGACCGAGCGGCACGCGGCCTTCCTGGCCGAACGGGAACCGGCCGAGGCGGAATGGATCGACGCGGAGCTGATCCGGCTGCACCCGGTCGGCCGGATCGGTCGCCCCGAGGAGGTGGCCGAGGCGGTGGCGTGGCTGCTGTCCCCGGCGGCCGGCTTCGTCAACGGGGTGACCGTGCCCGTCGACGGTGGACGGTCGGTGCTCGGGCTGGACCCCGAGGCGCGCTGACCAGCCGTCCCTCGGCCGCTAGCACGTCCGGCAGGTGATCAGGCGGTTGTCCACAGGGCAGCCTTTCGTCCACAGGCGGGTTCGGAGCATCCTCCGTCGGTCGGGCGCGGCTCCTAGCCTCGCGTCGTGTCCGACGACGAGGAAGCGATGGTCCGGGAGCGCCTGCGCCGCCTGATGACCGACCCGCCGGCGGCGCCGGCTCCGCCCGGGTCGGATCCGGTGCTGTCGTCCGAGTCGCCGGGCGGTCCGACGGCGGGTCAGTCGTGGACGGGCGGGCTGTCCTCCGGGTCGTCCGGCGGTCCGATGCCGAGGGCGGCGTCGACGGGCCGGTTGTCGTTCGCGCCGTCGGGCGATCCCACCGTCCCGTGGGCGGGTCGGTTGCCGTCCGGGTCTTCGACGGTGGCACCGGAGACGTCGGAGGTCGGCGACGGTGGCACGGCGGCGGCACGGCTGACCGGGCCGGCGGCGTTCGACCCGGGCCGGCGGGGCGTGCGGGCGCTGGCCGTGGTCGCCGTGCTGGTGGTGCTCGGGGCCGGCTTCTGGGCCTGGCGGTCCCGGCCGCAG
>NZ_JAMOKF010000400.1 GCF_023656545.1 Micromonospora phytophila
CCGACGACGCGCTGACCGACCCGCCGGTCGGGGTGCCGGCGAACGGCGGCGTCCGGTGCCCGGCCGGGCGAGGCTGCTCGATGAACGCCACGTGCCGCCACGAGTTGGCGGTCAGCGCGCCGGTGTTGTCGTACGACATCCCGAGCAGGTCCAGGCCGGAGCCGGGAACGTCGTTCCACTCCTTGCAGGCCACCTCGCAGGCCTTGCAGCCGATGCAGACGCTGGTGTCGGTGAAGAAACCCATCCGGGGCGGCGCGTCGTGCCAGCCGGCGTCCGGAGCGGGATCCAGCGGCCCGTACAGGCTGTTCGGGTCAGGAATCATTGCGGCTCCCGTCGCTGCCGGCTGCGTCGGAGAGGGTGTCGCCGCCGATCGCGCCCGGGGTGATGTTCCCGGTGGGGTGGCCGGGGACGATCCCGGCCCGCCGCTGGTAGTCCGCCACCATGTCGAGCAGGGCCGGGCCGGTGGGCCGGCGACCTGGACGGACGTCACAGGTACCGACCTTGCTCTCCTGGATCAGCACGTTCGGGTCCAGGGTGATCCCGAACAGGTCGTTGGCCGAGTCGCCGGTCACCAGGCCCTCGAAGCCGAAGTGGTACGGCAGCCACACCTGGTGGATCACCCGGCCGTCCACCCGCAGCGGGGTGAGCCGGTCGGTGACCAGCACCTTCGCCTCGATCACCGCCCGCCCGCTGACCAGGTGCGCCCAGCCCAGGTGCGCCAGCCCCCGCTCGGCGGCGAGCTCCGGGGACACCTCGACGAACATCTCCGGCTGCAACTCCGCCAGCGGACGCACGTTGCGGCTCATCGCGCCCGCCGTGTGGTGCTCGGTGAGCCGGCTGACCGTGAACACGTACGGGAAGACCTCGCTGTGCTCCTGCGGCGGGCTCGGGTTCACCGAGTTCACCGGGTGCGCGTACGCCTTGCGGGTGGGGTTGGCCTGCTGCCGGTAGAGCGGGTTGCGTACCGGCGACTCCGCCGGCTCGTAGTGCGTCGGCAGCGGGCCGTCGAGCACCCCGCTGGGCGCGTACAGCCAGCCCTTGCCGTCGCCCTGCATGACGAACGCGTCGTCGCCGGCGATGCCCTCCGGACCGGCCGCGCCCTCCGGCGGCCGGTACGTCGGCGGCTTGGTCTTCTCGAAGTCCGGCACGTCGTAGCCGGTCCACTCGCCGGCCTCCGGGTCCCACCAGACGTAACGCTTCCGCTCGCTCCACGGCCGGCCCTGCGGGTCGGCGGAGGCGCGGTTGTAGAGGGTGCGGCGGTTCGCCGGCCACGCCCATCCCCACTCGGCGGCCACCCAGTCCTGCTCGTGGCGGCTCTTGCGGCGGGCGGCCTGGTTGACGCCGTCGGCGTACACGCCCGCGTAGATCCAGCAGCCCACGGCGGTGGAACCGTCCTCCTTCGCCTCGGCGAACGACGACAGCGGGCGCCCGGTGGCCACGTCGTACCCGTTGATCTCGCGCAGCACCGCCTCGGCGCTGGGCTCCGCCTCCGGGCCGTGCGTGGGGTAGTCCCAGGCCAGGTCGAGCAGCGCCCGGTCGCGTGGCAGCTCGGAGCGGGCCAGCTTCTCCCGCAGTTTGCGCCCCAGGTGGTAGAAGAACCACAGCTCGGAGCGCGCGTCGCCCGGCGGGTCGAGGGCCTTCTCCCGCCACTGCACCAGCCGCTGGGTCTGGGTGAAGGTGCCCTCCTTCTCCACGTGCGAGGCGGCCGGCAGGAAGAAGACCTCCGTGCGGCACTCCTGCGGCACGATCTCGCCGGTGGCCACCTCGGGGCTGTTCTTCCAGAAGGTCGCACTCTCGATCATGAACAGGTCGCGGACCACCAGCCAGTCCAGGTTCGCCATGCCCAGGCGCTGCGCCCGGCCGTGCGCCGAACCGACCGCCGGGTTCTGACCGAGCAGGAAGTAGCCCTTGACCTTGCCGTCGATCATGTTGAGCACCTGCTGGTAGGTGCCGTGGTCGCCGGTCAGCCGCGGCAGGTATCCGTAGCAGAAGTCGTTCTCCGGCGTCGCGGCGTCCCCCCAGTACGCCTTGAGCAGGCTGGCGGCGTACGCCCGCGCGTTGCCCCAGAACCCCTTCTGCCCGGGGTGCCGGATGGTGTCCACCCACTCGTCGAACGTCGGGTTGTCGGCGTGGTGCGGCATCGGCAGGTAGCCAGGCAGCAGGTTGTAGAGCGTCGGGATGTCGGTGGAGCCCTGGATGCTGGCGTGCCCGCGCAACGCCAGCACGCCGCCACCCGGGCGGCCCATGTTGCCCAGCAGCAACTGGATGATCGCGCCGGTGCGGATGTACTGCACGCCGACGCTGTGCTGCGTCCAACCGACGGAGTAGATCAGGCAGCCGGTGCGTTCCCGCCCGGAGTTCTCCGTCCAGGCGCGGGCCAGTTCCAGGAACTTCTCCTGCGGGATGCCGCAGACCCGCTCCACCATCTCCGGGGTGTAGCGGGCGAAGTGCCGCTTGAGGATCTGGTAGACGCAGCGCGGGTGCTGCAACGTCTCGTCCTGCCGGGTCTGCCCGCCCACCTGCGCGCCGTGCGACTCGTGCCGCAGGCCCGCAGCGCTGTCCCGCTCCTTCGCGGTGTGCCCGCTGCCGGAATCACCCTCGTGTCCCTCGTACTGCCAGCTGTCCTGCACGTAACTGGCGGTCTCGGCGTCGAAGCCGGAGAAGAAGCCGTCGCCGTCCTCGGCGTCGACGAACCGCTCGCTGACGATCGTCGCGGCGTTCGTGTAGGCCAGCACGTACTCCCGGAAGTCCAGCTCGTTCTCCAGGATGTAGCGGACCACGCCACCCAGCAGCGCGATGTCCGAGCCCGCGCGGATCGGCAGGTACGTGTCGGCCAGCGCGCTGGTGCGGGTGAACCGCGGGTCGACGTGGAACACCTTGGCGCCGCGCCGCTTGGCCTCCATCACCCACTGGAAACCCACCGGGTGGGCCTCGGCCATGTTCGAGCCCTGGATGACGATGACGTCAGCGTTGGCGACGTCCTGCTGGAAGTCCGTCGCGCCACCGCGACCGAAGCTGGCCCCCAGACCGGGGACGGTGGCGGAGTGTCAAATACGGGCCTGGTTCTCGATCTGGAGCGCCCCCATCGCCGTGAACAGCTTCTTGATGAGGTAGTTCTCCTCGTTGTCCAGCGTCGCCCCGCCCAGGCTGGAGATCCCCAGCGTGCGGTTCAGCGGCCGGCCCTCGGTGTCGACGTCCTCCCAGGTCGCCGCGCGCGCGGCGAGGATCCGGTCGGCGATCATGTCGACCGCGACGTCGAGTTCCAGATCCTCCCACTCGGTCCCGTAGGGCCGGCGGTAGCGGACCTTGGTCTGCCGCAGCGGACTGGTGACCAGGCTCCGGCTGGCCGAGCCCTTCGGGCAGAGCCGGCCGCGCGAGATCGGGCTGTCGGGGTCACCCTCGATCTGGGTGACCCGGTTGTCCTTGACGTAGACGCGTTGGCCGCAGCCCACCGCGCAGTAGGGGCAGACCGAACGGGCCATGCTGTCCGCGGTCTCCGTGCGCGCGGTCAGCTCCGCCGACCGCTCCGACTGCGCCGCGGCACCCCGGCCGAGCGGATCGGTGCCGGTGAGCTGCCGGTAGACCGGCCAGCCCTCGATGAAGGTCCGCAGACCCATCGGTGACACCTCCTCTCCGGCCACCCGACGTCGACGTCGACTCCTCGAACATTAGGGCAGCCGACCCCACCCCGCGACCCGCGCGGCCGATCATCTTCCGGCCCCGCCCGGGTCGGCGTCCGCGCGACCGTTCCCCGCCGCCGCCCGACGCGCTCCGGGCGTCCGCGCGACGGTTCCCCGCTGGTCGCCAACCCCGCTTGGGGCCCGGGGGTACGCCGCCGTCGGAGCCCAGCCCCGCTCCCCTGGGGTACGCGCAGACAGCGCCGCCCCCGGGCCCGGGTGGGCTCGGGGGCGGCGCTGGTGTCGGTGTGCAGGTCGCCTCTCGGCGAGTGGCGCGACGCGGCTCCAGCCAGACGGTATTCCGCGAAGGCAATTTAGGTGAGGCCCGGGGACACTGGACACACCGACACCTCATTCAACCAGCCCACCTGCCGATGTGTTCCCACCCCCGCCGAACGCCGCCGGGCCGCCCGTCGGCGCCCCGTGGGTCGGATACGCCGATGGCCGGCGCCCCGGTATCCCGTGGTGCCGGCCGTCGGTCGGGTGGATGTGCCGCTGGCCGGCGCCCGGTGATCGGGTGCCGGCCAGCAGTCCCCCCGAATAAAGTCAGCTGTTGTTCCAGTGCTTGGCGACGAGGTCGGCGGCCTGCTTCTCCCACTGCGCGTAGTGGTCGGGGTACGCCGACACCTGCACGGTCTGGGCGGCCTCGGTCAGCGGCATGTTCTT
>NZ_JAMOKF010000401.1 GCF_023656545.1 Micromonospora phytophila
TCGACTTCCCGGAACCGGTCCCGGCGGCGGTCAGCTGGGGTCCGGGCGCCGAGTTCGGCATGGTCCCGCTCGGCGACGGCCGGCTCTACTGGTTCGCCGCGCTCACCGCCCCGCCCGGCGGGCGGGCCCCCGACGAGCTGGCGGCCGGGCGGGAAGGCTTCGGCCCCTGGCACGACCCGGTCCCGGCCCTGCTCGCGGCCACCCCGCCGGAGGCGGCTGCCGGGCCGCCCGGCGTGGCCCCGGTGTCGGCCGGCCGGCCCGGGGTGGTGGGCCCGCCGAAGCCGGCGCTGGCGGCCACCGGGCGGAACTCCACGTCGGAGCAGGAGTAGTAGGTGTCCGGGGTGTCCGAGTTCTGCCAGACGGTGTAGATCAGGTGCCGGCCGCTGCGGTCCGCCGGCAGCCGCCCCGGCAGCTGGTACGCCCCGTCGCGCACCGGCGGGTCGGTCACCCGCAGGAACGGGACGGATTCCAGGCTCGCCCAGGTCAGCCGCTTCGTCGGGTTGTAGCCCTCGCGGGTCACGTAGAGCCGGAACGTGCCCTTGTGCGGGATCGTCGTGCGGTAGCGGAAGGTGAACCGGGCCCCGGCGGCCAGCTTCGTCACCGGCCAGTCCGCCCGGGGCAGGTCCAACCCCCGGTACGCCGACAGCCCGCCGCTGCACAGCTCCCCGTCGGGGATCCGTTCCCGGTCCCGACCGGCGACGCCGAAGACCCGGATGTTGTCCCACTCGCGCAGGGCGGCGCCGGCCTCGACCGCCGCCCGGCAGGCCGGGGTGCCCGCCTGTCGGCCCTCGGGCCCGCAGGCCGCGGCCCGGCTGGCGGGGTTGGTCGGTGCGCCGTGTGCGGCGGCGGGCGCGCCGGTCAGCGGCACGGTCGCGACGGTGAGCGCCACGACGGCGAGCAGTCGACGTACGGTCATGGCATTCGACCTCCCGCGCAGTGATACGGGTGTCGAGGCCCAACAGTTCGACGGGGCCGCGCTCAGCCCGCGTTCTGGCCCTCCGGCCGGGTCTGCCGCCGGCAGCCGGCTGTCGGGCTGCACTCGCGGCCTGTCACGATCACAGCGTGAGCCGACAGGACTGGGACAACCTGAGCCACGTCGAACAGTGCTTCCTCATCAACGCCATGGAGATGGACATCCTGCCGGGCGTCCGCGGCGACCTCGACGAAGCTGAACGACGGCTGCCATTCGACGAACTGGCCGACATCCTGCTGTCGCTGGTCGATCGCGGATGGATTGAAGTCCGCAGGTACGAGCGATGGATTTCGGAGGAGGGGCTCGAAGGACTCGCCCCCGGCGAGGTCGTCCCCCGACCAGAACTCTCGCAAGTGCTCGCAGACCCAGCCAACTGGGAGTACCCCGACGACGTCAGCTGGATCGGCGCGCTGACCCTCGTTTGTACCGAGGTCGGCCTGGCAGTCAGCCGCCTCTCCCTCGACGAGGTCGCGGAGCGGGACCAGGCGTGCTCGGCCTTCACACCGCCCGCCGACTCTGTCGGACCAGTCCGCTAACCTTCGGCGGCGGTCAACACCGAGGCATCCAACACCGCAAGGAAGCCGCCTCCCTGGTCTGCATGGGGGTTGGTTCGGGCATCGATCCGGGCCTAACCAGCGTCCAGGCTTCGTCGAGGGCCGAGGTGGCCTGTCAGCGTTGATCGCGCCCAACGCGAGCATGGGTCGGGGTCGGCAAGCTCCTCTGCTGATGCTCCGACCCCTCGTTCGTAAGTTCTGGGCGCTTCGTCCGGCGGCGCCCCGGACCGTCTCCCGCCTCGGCCGGCCGTCCGCGCGACGCCGGCCCCGGCCATGAAGAACGTGCTGTGGGGCGAGGGGCGGTAGGCGTGGCTACTTGGTCGGCCACTTCTGGTGTTCGAAATGACGAAGGGCGTCCGTCATGTTTGACGAACGCCCTGGTCAATCAAGGGTGGAGCCGAGGGGACTCGAACCCCTGACCCCCACACTGCCAGTGTGGTGCGCTACCAGCTGCGCCACGGCCCCTTGCCTTCACACCCGGTTGCCCGGGCACGAGAGAACTATACACAGGCGGCCCCGCATGGTCATCTCGCGGGGCCCCCGGCGGCCGAGCGCCGACCGTCCGCGTTCGGGACCGGCCGCCGACGGCGGCGCCGACGCCTCAGTTGAGCGCCACGTCGGGCGGGAAGTGGGCCACCGCGGCCATCATGCCGCCCTGCCGGCGCAGCACCATCGGCCACAGGTCGTCGGGCCGGTCGACGAAGGCGTCGCCGGGCAGCGCGTCGAGCAGGAACCAGGAACCGTCCTCGATCTCCTGCTCCAACTGCCCGGAGCCCCAGCCCGAGTAGCCGGCGAAGACCCGGATGCTGCCGATGCTCTCCCGCAGCCGCTCCGGGTCGACGGAGAGGTCGAGTGTGCCGACCGCGCCGGAGACCTGGTGGAACCCCTTGAGCCGCTTCAGCGGGTGGCGCATCCGGGCCAGGCAGATCGCCGAGTCGGGCTGCACCGGCCCGCCCTCGAAGAGCACCGCCGGCTCGCGGGCCAGGTCGTTCCAGTCGCCGAGCACATCCGCGACCGGCACCTCGGTGGCCCGGTTGAGCACCACGCCGAGCGCCCCGCCGGCCTCGTGCGCGACGAGCAGCACCACCGTGCGGTCGAAGTTCGGGTCCTTCAACGCCGGCGTCGCGACCAGCAGTCGCCCGGTCATCGACTCCGTCGCCCGCCCGCCGATCGCCTGCCCCTCTCCCTGCATGCCGGACATCCGTCAGACCGACCGCACCGGGACGGCCGGGGGCACCGGTGTCATCCGCGCTGTCAACGCCATGCCTGGCACCATAGCCTGCGGTCGGGGCGGTGGCTAAGGTCTGACCGTCGGGTGATCGACAGGAAAAGGGGAGGACCGATGGGTCCAGCGGCGGAACTCGCGGTGATCGGCGGATCGGGCCTCTACGCCCTGCTCGACGGCGCCACCGAGCACGAGGTGGAGACGCCGTACGGGCCACCGTCGGACCGGGTCACCATCGCCGAGCTGGGCGGCCGCCGGGTGGCGTTCCTGCCCCGCCACGGCCGGGACCACCGCCACCCGCCGCACCTGATCCCCTACCGGGCCAACCTCTGGGCGCTGCGGTCGCTGGGGGTACGCCAGGTGCTCGCCCCGTGCGCCGTCGGCGGGCTGCGCCCGGAGCTCGGCCCGGGCACGTTCGTGGTGCCGGACCAGCTGATCGACCGGACCAGCGGCCGGGTGCAGACCTACTACGACCGGGGCGCGGTGCACGTCTCCTTCGCCGACCCGTACTGCCCGGTCGGTCGACACACGCTGCTCGCGGCGGCGGCCCGGAGCGACGTACCGGCGGTGGACGGCGGGACGGTGGTGGTGGTCGAGGGTCCGCGTTTCTCGACCCGCGCCGAGTCGCGCTGGTTCGCCTCCATCGGCGGCACGGTGGTCAACATGACCGGCCACCCGGAGGCGGTGCTCGCCCGCGAACTGGCGCTCTGCTACTCCTCGATCGCCCTGGTCACCGATCACGACGCCGGCGTGGAGGGTGGCGGGTCGGTGACCCAGGAGGAGGTGTTCCGGGTCTTCGGGGAGAACACCGACCGGCTGCGGGCCCTGCTGCTGGAGGCGGTCGCCGCCCTGCCCACCGAGCGGGACTGCGACTGCGGGCGGGCGTTGGACGGGATCAAGCTGCCGTTCACGCTGCCCTGACCGGCTGTCGAGCAGGCGAAAAGCCCGATCCGCCCGACCTGCCCCGATAGATTGAGGGGCGATGGCAACGGTCCGCGAATCCACGTACGACCTGCTCCGCGCCCTCGGCCTGACCACCGTCTTCGGCAACCCCGGCTCCACCGAGGAACCGTTCCTGCGGGACTTCCCGGACGACTTCCACTACGTGCTCGCGCTGCACGAGGCGTCGGCGGTCGCCATGGCGGACGGGTACGCGCAGGCGACCGGCGGCGCGGCGCACGTCAACCTGCACACCGCCCCGGGCACCGGCAACGGCATGGGCAACCTGGTCACCGCCTGGCACAACCGCACCCCGCTGATCGTCACCGCCGGGCAGCAGACCCGGGAGATGCTGCTGATGGAGCCGCGCCTGACCAGCCGGCGCGCCACCGAGCTACCCGAGCCGTACGTGAAGTGGAGCCACGAGCCGGTCCGCGCGCAGGACGTCCCGGCGGCGCTGATGCGGGCGTACGCCACCGCCGTCCAGCCGCCGGCCGGCCCGGTCTTCCTGTCGCTCCCGCTCGACGACTGGGGGCAGACTGCCGGCCCGCCGCCGCAGGTCCGCACGGTGGCCACCCGGTTCGCGCCCGACCCGCAGCGGCTGCGCGAGTTCGCCGCCGTGCTGGCCGACAGCCGCTCCCCGGCGCTGG
>NZ_JAMOKF010000402.1 GCF_023656545.1 Micromonospora phytophila
CGCGCCGCCGCCCAGGGCGGCCGGCCGACCGGTGACGCGCCGACCGCGTACATCCCGAAGGTGGGCGCGTCCACCGCGGCGGGCACCGGCCCGTCGGCCCCAATCTCCCCGGCCGGCCCCGGCCGCGCCGCCGACCCCGGGGCCACCGCCCTGATCCCGGCCGTCCCCGGGCGTACGCCGACCACCACGCCCGCCCTCGACGCCACCGCGCTGATGGGCGCGGTGCCGCGTACCCCGCAGACGGACCAGCCGGGCGGCGACACCGAGGGCCTCCCCGCCGAGCAGCCTCGCCCGCGGCGGGGTGAGCGGGTGGTGCAGTTGCGCCCGCACCAGACCGGCGAGGGTTACAAGAGCGTCTACTCGGAGCTGACCCGGCCGACGCTGGTCTCCCGGCTGCGTACCGGGATCCGGGTCAGCGGCGAGGTGCTGATCACCTTCGGTCTGGTGGTGCTGCTCTTCGCCGGTTACGAGGTGTGGGGCAAGTCGGCGATCGTCGACGCCCACCAGAACGACCTCAGCCAGCAGCTGGCGCAGGAGTGGGGCCCGAGCGGCGATCCGACGGTCGCGCCGTCGGCCAGCGCGTCGGCCAAGCCGAAGCCGCCCGTGCAGGGCAAGCCGATCGCCGGGCTGCACATCCCCAAGCTGGACAAGAACTGGGTGGTGGTCGAGGGCGTCACGCAGAAGGACATCCGCTTCGCCCCGGGCCACTACCCGAAGAGCGCTCTGCCGGGCGAGTTGGGCAACTTCTCCGTTGCCGGGCACCGCAACAAGGCGACGTTCTGGCGGCTCGACGAGCTCAACGACGGCGACGCGATCGTGGTCGAGGGCCAGAACGACTGGTACGTCTACCGGGTCACCGAGAGCCGGATCGTCAAGCCCACTCAGGTCGAGGTGGTGGCGCCGGTCCCGGGCAAGCCCGGCGAGAAGGCCACCAGGCGGATGCTCACCCTGACCACCTGCAACCCGAAGTTCGACAACTACCAGCGCCTGATCATCCACGCGGAGCTGGACCGCAAGCAGCCGAAGTCGGCGGGCCGCCCGGCGGAGCTGGGAGGCTAGGCGATGTACGGCTGGATTTGGCGCAAGCTCCCGTTCGGGCTGCCCGGCAAGCTCACCGGCAGCCTGCTGATCGCCGGTGCGATGGTGGCCCTGCTGTGGTTCGTGGTCTTCCCGTGGGCGGAGCCCCTGCTGCCCTTCGACGACGTGCAGGTCACCCAGGACTCCGGCGTGCCCGGTGACCCCGGCGGCGACGTGGTGCCCGGCGACGGGAACGCCCCGGCGGGCGACGAGCACGACCTGCCGTACGACACCGACCAGAACAACACCCCGCCCCCCTCACCGGAGAATTGAGTCGATGCGCGTCCTGGTGATCGACAACTACGACTCGTTCGTCTTCAACCTGGTGCAGTACCTCGGCCAACTCGGCGTGGAGTGCGACGTCCGGCGCAACGACGAGATCGACGTCGCCGAGGTCGGGAAGGTAGGCGCCGCCGGCGTCCTGCTCTCCCCGGGCCCCGGCAGCCCCGACCGCGCCGGCATCTGCCTCGACGTCATCCGCCGGTACGCCGGCGAGCTGCCGATCTTCGGCGTCTGCCTGGGTCACCAGGCGATCGGCGAGGCGTTCGGCGGCACCGTGACCCGCGCCCCGGAGCTGCTGCACGGCAAGACCTCCGAGGTCCGGCACCACTCCGTCGGGGTGCTCGCCGGCCTGCCCGACCCGTTCACCGCGACCCGCTACCACTCGCTGGCCGTGCTGCCCGAGACGCTTCCCGACGAGCTGGAGGTCACCGGCTGGACCGGTTCCGGGGTGGTGATGGCGATGCGCCACCGGACGCTGCCGATCGAGGGCGTCCAGTTCCACCCGGAGTCGGTGCTGACCGAGGGCGGTCACCTGATGCTGGCGAACTGGCTGGCCGCCTGCGGTCACCCGGAGGCGCTGGAGCGGGCCCCGGAGCTCGCCGCCGAGGTGGACGCCCGCCGCCGCGCCGCCTTCGCCACCGCCTGAGCCGCACCACCCTCATCGCCGCCCGGACAGCACCGGGCAGACGTCAGGTCAATCGACGGGCCGGGATCGGCCGGCGCGGTGACGGCCGCGCCGGCCGGGGCGTCACTGCTCGGGGAGCCGGATCGGCGGGCTGCTCGGCAGCGGGAAGCCGCCGCCGCCGCCGGGCGTCGACGGCGTGGTCGAGGGCGTCGGCGAGGGGCTGGTCCCGGTCGGGTCGGGCTCGACCTTGGGAACGGTGACCACGATCGTCACCGTCTTGCCCTTCGCGAGGCTGGCGCCGGCTCGGGGGCTCTGGGAAACAACCCGGCCGGCCTCGCTCGCCGGCACTTCCCGGCCCTGGTCGACGTTGACCTTGTAGCCGGCGTCCACCAACTCCTCCCGGGCCTGGTCCTCGGTGGAGTTGACCACGTTCGGCACCTCGTCGACATTGCCCCTGGAGACGGTCAGGGTGACCTCGGCGCCGTCCGCCACCCGACTGCCCTCGTTCGGTGACACGCCGAGGACGATGCCCTCCTTCTCCCCGCTGTCCTTCTCGGTTTTCTTGACCGTGAAGCCCTCGGCCTCCAGCCGCCGCTTCGCGCTGTCGAAGGTGGAGCCTTCGAGACCGCTCGGGATCAGCTTCGTGGCCGGGCCGCCGCAGACCTGCACGACCACTTGCCCGTTCGGCTCCACGAAGGCGTTGGCGGCGGGCGTCTGCTCGACCACCTGGCCCTTCGTGCAGGTGGCGTTGAAGACCTGTTCACCCGACTGGGGCACCAGGTTGGCCTGCTCGATCCGGGCGAACGCCTCCGGCTGGGTCAGGCCGGTCACCTGCGGCACGGCGACCCGATTGTCGTCCGGGCGCTGGTTGAGCAGGGCGGCGGCCAGCGCGATCACCGCGAGCACACCGACCGCGGCGAACGTGGCGATCAGCCAGGACGACGCCTTGCGCCGCCGGGGATCGCCGACCCGCGCGGGAATCTGCCGGGTCTGCGGCCCACCGGCGGCCGGGTAGCCCGCCCCGCCGGCGGCCGGCGCCAGCTGCGTCGTCTCCTCCTGGGGCATGACCGGGGTGGCCAGCACCGGGCGACCGGCGGCCGCGCGGAGCAGGTCGGCGCGCATCTCGCCGGCGCTCTGGTAGCGGTTGAGCGGGTTCTTCGACAGCGCCTTCAGCACGATCGCGTCGACCGCCGGGGTGACGTCCGGGTTGATGTCGCTCGGCGTCGGCGGGGCCTCCCGCACGTGCTGGTACGCGACGCTGACCGGGCTGTCGCCGACGAACGGCGGGTGCCCGCAGACCAGCTCGAAGAGCACGCACCCGCCGGCGTAGACGTCGGAGCGGGCGTCGACGGCCTCGCCCCGCGCCTGCTCCGGAGAGAGGTACTGCGCGGTGCCGATCACCGCGCTGGTCTGCGTCATCGTGGTGGCGCCGCTGGCCAGCGCCCGGGCGATGCCGAAGTCCATCACCTTGACCTGGCCGGTCTGGGTGAGCATCACGTTGCCGGGCTTGATGTCCCGGTGGATGATGCCGTGCCGGTGGCTGAACTCCAGGGCCGCGCACATGTCGGCGCAGATCTCCAGCGCCCGGCGGGGCTGGAGCCGCCCCTCGGCGCCGAGCACCTCCTTGAGGGTCCGCCCGTTGACGAACTCCATCACGATGAACGGCAGCGTCTCGCCGGTCGGCGCGGTCTCCTCGCCGGTGTCGTAGACGGCGACGATCGCCGGGTGGTTGAGGGAGGCGGCGTTCTGCGCCTCGCGGCGGAACCGCATCTGGAAGGTGGCGTCCCGGGCGAGGTCGGTCCGGAGCATCTTGATCGCGACGTCCCGACCGAGCCGGAGGTCACGACCGCGGTGCACCTCGGCCATGCCGCCGTAGCCGAGCAGCTCGCCGACCTGGTACCTGCCACCGAGCAGGCGGGCCTGCGCTGTCATCGCGTCTGTCGTCCTTCGCTCGTCGTCTCGTCGCCGCCCGGCCGGGGCAGTTCCTGTCGACGGTACGACGTCCCGGCGGGATAGTCGCGTCCGTCATGCCGCAGCGCGCCGGACGTCACCGTCCGCGGGGCGGGCGAACCGGGTTCACCGGACAGCGCACGCTCCCGCAGGTTGTAGGAAATCACGCCGGAGCAGAGAAGGACCAGTGCGGCCAGGAGGATGGCGAGGAACACCGTCCCCGACCGGGACCGCCGTGGAGCCGGTCGCGGCGCCGGCGGCGGGGCCTGGCCCGCGTACGACGTCGGACGGTCCTGGCGGACCGCAGCGGACGGCACCGGCGCAGCGCCACGCGGATAGCCGGGCGGGGACGCCGGCGGGCGGGGTGCCGCCGCG
>NZ_JAMOKF010000403.1 GCF_023656545.1 Micromonospora phytophila
GCGGCGCGGGCGGGGTGGGCGCAGGCGGCGGCGGTGGTGGGTGAGGTGGCCGGGGTGTGGGGGTGATCGCCTAGGCTCGCGGCGTTTCGGTGTCGACGGTGGAGGTGCGCGGTGGCGGTTGCGGTCGGGGACGTGGTGGAGGATTTCGCGCTGCTGGACGAGACGGGCGCGTCGCGGCGGCTGTCGGAGTTCCTGGCGGCGGGGCCGGTGGTGCTGTTCTTCTATCCGGCGGCGATGACGCGCGGGTGCACGGCCGAGAGCTGCCACTTCCGGGATCTGGCGGCGGAGTTCGCGGCGGTGGGGGCGCAGCGGGTGGGCATCAGCCGGGATCCGGTGGCGAAGCAGGCGGAGTTCTCCCGGCTGCACGGGTTCGACTATCCGTTGCTGTCGGACCCGGACGGTGTGGTGGCGCAGCGGTTCGGGGTGCGGCGACGGTTGCCGCTGGGTCCGTTGAGCACGAAGCGGATGACCTTCGTGATCGGGACCGACGGGCGGGTCGTCGAGGTGGTCCACAGTGAGCTGGGCATGAACGAGCACGCGGATCGGGCGTTGCGCGCGCTGGGGGGTTGATCTTCCGGGTGTCGCAGCCGGCTGGTATCAAGGCAGGCGTCTGAACAGGTGTACGAGGGAAGAGGTTCCTGATGGGTGCTGCTGGCCAGGGGTTGTCCGATGACGAGGTGCGCAGCATCCGGGAGGCGTTGGCGGCGGGACGCAAGCCGAAGGTGGTCTTCACCTCCTCGGCCGGCCAGATCGCCGGGCAGGTGGGGCAGGTGGTGGAGCTGACCGATCCGACGGCCTCGGACGAGTTCGTGGTGGTGCGCTTCGGTCGCGACGAGTTGCCCTTCTCCCCCGCCGACGTGGCGGTGGCGCCGCGGGGTGCGGGGCGTCGGGCGGCGGAGCCGAAGTCCGAGCCGGAGCCGGAGCCCGCGGTGGAGCCGGAGTTCGTGTTGGAGCGGGAGCCGGTTCCGGCGCCGCGCCAGGAGCGGCGGGAGGAGCCGAGGGTGGAGACGGTGGAGGCGAAGCCGGCGCGGCGGCCGGTGAAGGCGGCGAAGCCGAAGGGCCCGGCCGGGTTGACGGTGACGTTGGCGTACGCCGACGGTGAGTGGACGGTGGCGGCGCAGCAGGGCAGCAAGTCGCTGGCGAAGCCGTACGTGGTGAAGCCGGCGGAGGCGTTGCGGATGGTGGCGCTGGTGGACGTGCCGGGGGTGCACGAGGCGGTCGAGCAGATCATGGCCGCGGAGCGGGCGGAGGCGGAGCAGCAGGCGGAGAAGCTGCGCGCGGAGCTGGCGGAGATCGAGGCGCGGTTGGCGGAGCTGCGCGAGGCGCGCTGAGCGTTGGTGGTGCCCGGGAAAGGTCGGGCCGCGCGGCGGGTGCGTGAGGGGGTCGCCCCACGCCGCGCGGCCCGACGGCCTTCATCAGTGCTGCGGGATGTGGGCCACCCCGATGCGCTTGCGGAACACCCAGTACGTCCAGCCCTGGTAGGCCAGCACGATCGGGGTGAACACCACCGCCACCCACGTCATGATCTTCAGGGTGTAGGGGGTGGAGGCGGCGTTGGTGGCGGTCAGCGTGCCGGCCGCGTCGAGGGTGGACGGCAGCACGTTCGGGAACAGCGCCGCGAACAGCGTCGCCACGGCCAGCGCGATCGCCGCGGCGGTGCCGGTGAACGCCCACCCCTCCCGGCGTACCCGGGCGGCGGCCAGGGCGCCGAGCAGCGCGAGGGCCGCGCCGAGCGCGAACACGACGGCGGCGGCGCTGGCGCGGATGGTCAGCGTCCACGTCAGGAACGTCACCGCGAGCACGGCGGTGCCCACCCCGAGGCGCACGGCGAGGGCGCCGGCGCGCTGGCGGATGTCGCCGACGGTCTTCAGGGCGATGAACACCGCGCCGTGCGTTGCGAACAGCGCCGCGGTGGTCGCCCCACCGAGCAGGGCGTACGGGCTGAGCAGGTCAACCAGGCCGCCGACGTACTCGTGGTCGGCGTCCAGCGGCACGCCGCGCAGGATGTTGGCGAACGCGACGCCCCACAGGATCGCCGGCACGATCGAACCGACGAAGATCGCCGCGTCCCAGCGGCGCTTCCACGAGGCCTCGGGGCGCTTGTGGCGGTACTCGAAGGCGACGCCGCGGGCGATGAGGGCCAGCAGGATCAGCAGCAGCGGCAGGTAGAAGCCGGAGAAGAGGGTGGCGTACCACTCGGGGAACGCGGCGAACATGGCGCCGCCGGCGGTGATCAGCCAGACCTCGTTGCCGTCCCAGACCGGGCCGATGGTGTTGATCAGCACCCGGCGTTCCCGGTCGTCGCGGCCGAGCACGGGCAGCAGCATGCCGACGCCGAAGTCGAAGCCCTCGAGGATGAAGTACCCGGTGAACAGGACCGCGACGAGCAGAAACCAGATGGTGGTGAGTTCCACGGTGCGCTCCGGTGATCAGTAGGCGAAGGCGAGCGGGCGCTCGGCGTCGTCGGTGTCGTCGGTGTCGGGCTGCGGGGTCACGTCGGGCACGCCCGCCTTGGCGTAGCGCAGGAGCAGCTTCAACTCGATCACGGCGAGGGTGGCGTAGATCAGGGTGAAGGCGGTGAACGAGGTGAGCACCTCGGCCAGCGACACGCTGCGGGACACGCCGTCGCGGGTGAGCATCTCGCCGAAGACGATCCAGGGCTGGCGGCCCATCTCGGTGAAGATCCAGCCGAAGGAGTTCGCGGCCAGGGGCAGCAGCGGCATGACCAGGCCGGCGCGCAGCAGCCACCTGCTGGTGGGGGTGCGGCCCTTGCGGTGGGTCCAGAGCACTAGCAGGGCGATCGCGGCGGCGGCCAACCCGAAGGCGATCATGAAGCGGAAGCTCCAGTAGGTGATCGGGATGATCGGGGTGTAGCTGCCGGCGCCGTACTGGGCGCTGTACTGGGCCTGGAGGTCGTTGATGCCCTGCACGGTGCCGTTGGGGTCGCCGGTGCCGAGGTAGGACAGCAGGTACGGGATCTTCAGGGCGAACAGCTCGCGGGTGCCGTCGAGGCTGCCGACGGTGAGCACGGAGAACGAGGCGGGGCTCTCGGTGGTGTAGAGGCCCTCGGCGGCGGCCATCTTCATCGGCTGCACCTGGGTCATGATCTTGCCCTGGATGTCGCCGGTGATCACGACGGCGGTGGCGGAGATCAGGGTGACCCAGGAGCCGAATTTGGCGGCGAAGCGGTAGGCCGGGGTGTCGGCCGAGTCGCGGTTGCGGATCAGGTGCCACAGGGCGACCGCGACCAGCAGCGAGCCGGCCACCAGGAACGCGCCGGCCAGGGTGTGCGGGAAGGTGATCAGCGCGACCTTGTTGGTGAGCACGGCGACGAAGTCGGTCAGCTCGGCGCGGCCGGACTCGGGGTTGATCCGGTAGCCGACCGGGTTCTGCATGAACGAGTTCGCGGCGAGGATGAAGTACGCGCTGAGGTTGGTGCCGATCGCGGCGGCCCAGATGGCGGCCAGGTGCAGCCGCTTGGGCAGCCGGTCCCAGCCGAAGATCCACAGGCCGATGAAGGTCGATTCGAGGAAGAACGCGACCAGCGCCTCGATGGCCAGGGGTGCGCCGAAGATGTCGCCGACGAAGCGGGAGTAGTCGCTCCAGTTCATGCCGAACTGGAACTCCTGCACGATGCCGGTGACCACGCCCATGGCGAAGTTGATCAGGAAGAGCTTGCCGTAGAACTTGGTGAGCTTGAGGTAGCGCTCGTTGCCCGTGCGGTGCCACAGGGTCTGCAGGATGGCGACCAGCACGGACAGGCCGATGGTCAGTGGCACGAAGAGAAAGTGGTAGACGGTGGTGACACCGAACTGCCAGCGGGCGACGTCCAACGCGTCCACCAGTGACCCCCCAGACGTGGATACTACGAGACGTAGTAAATACTACTGCTCGTCGTAGACGGATCGGCAGGGGCGGGGGGCCCGAACCGGCCCGGGACCAATGACCCTGATCACCCCGGCCGTCCGGCCACAATCTTGGGGGCACCGTGTGCTCCGCCGTCCCGTCCGGCTGACCGGGGCCTGCCCTGGCCTCGGGGCCCGGGCCCCCGCGTGCGACCATTGCGCGCTGATGGACACCGCCCACTCCCCCTGGCGGCCGCCGCTGATCTGGCGGGCCGCGCAGCTGCTCGCCCGCGTCGTCGTCGCGCTCGTGGCCCGCCTGCGGGTCACCGGGGAGGTCCCCGAGGCGCTGCGCCGGGGACCGCTGATCCTGGCCGCCAACCACATCAGCCCGTTCGACCCGGTGGTGATGGCCGCGGCCTGCCGGGCGGTCG
>NZ_JAMOKF010000404.1 GCF_023656545.1 Micromonospora phytophila
CGGCCGCGCCCCGCCCGGCGTGGCGCCGCCGCACCCCCTCCGTCTGGTTGATCGTCCCGGTCGCCGTGCTGGTGCTCACCGGCACCGTCGGCACGGTCGCCTGGACGGCCACCCGGGAGGTGGCCGCCATCGACACCGACAGCCAGCCGACCAGCGGCGCGTGGATCGGCCAGGGGGTGAACGGCGCGGTCGGTGAGCCGCTGCGCGAGGCGGCTTTCGAGTTCACCGTCTACCGCGTCGCCTGCGAGCCGGGCCGGAGGGCCCGCCGGTGCGAGGCCACCG
Organism: Micromonospora phytophila; assembly: GCF_023656545.1. Taxonomy (GTDB): domain Bacteria; phylum Actinomycetota; class Actinomycetes; order Mycobacteriales; family Micromonosporaceae; genus Micromonospora; species Micromonospora phytophila. The sequence continues at coordinate 283 of NZ_JAMOKF010000404.1, forward strand.
TTGGGGTTCGCAACGTCACAGGGGAACGGCAGACCTGGCACGGCCCGCTGCAACGCGCGTACCTGCCGGACGGCAACTTCGTCAGCGCCGACGAGCAGGCCACCCGGGCGGCCAACCAGGGCCGGGACGTCTTCGCCCAGCCGATGGCGGCGGGCAGCCGGATGGTGCTGCCGCTGGTGTTCACCGTCGACGGGCGGGCCCGGCCGAAGCAGTTGGAGCTGCGCAGCGGGGTCTTCTCCGCCGGGGTGCGGGTGGACGTGCCCTGACCGGCGGCCGGGCGGCGGTCGTACCCTGGGGTCCGTGACCGCCGCCCTCGCCCCCACCACCGTGCTCGACACGGCGCGGTGGCAGGCCCGACGCCGGGCGCACGAGGAACGGGTCGACGCCTGGCTCACCCCGCACCTGGCCCGTCGCCGCCGGGGCGAGCGGCACCCGGTGGAGGACTTCCTCTTCACCTACTACTCCCACCGCCCGGCCCAGCTGCGCCGCTGGCACCCCGGGGCGGGGGTGGTGCTGCGCGACGCGGACGCGGCGGAGTTCGGCCGCGACTACCGCGCCACCGCCGCCGGAGTCACCCTCGACACCGAGGGGGTACTCGCGCGGCGCGCCGAGTCGGTCGGGTGGATCCGCGCGCTGCTCGCGGCGACCGCCGGACGGCCGGCGCAGCTGGGCTGCTTCGGGTTGCACGAGTGGGCCATGGTCTACCGGCAGACCCAGGCGGAGGTACGCCACAACGCGTGGCCGCTGCGGCTGAGCCCGGCGGAGACCGCTGCCGTGGTGGACGAGCGGGGCGTGCGGTGCAGCCATTTCGACGCGTACCGGTTCTTCACCGCGCCGGCCCGGCCGCTGAACCTGCTCACCCCGACCCGGGAGACGCAGCACGCCCTTGAGCAGCCGGGCTGCTTGCACGCCAACATGGACCTCTACAAGTGGTCGTACAAGCTCTCCCCGCTGGTGCCGAGCGAACTGGTCGCCGACTGCTTCGCGCTGGCCCGGGAGATCCGCACCCTGGACATGCGGGCCAGCCCGTACGACCTGGCCGCGCTCGGGTACCCGCCGGTGCGGGTGGAGACCCCCGAGGGGCGGACCGAGTACGCCGCCGCCCAGCGGGGTTTCGCCGACCGGGCCGCCGGGCTGCGGGCGCGCCTGCTGGAGGCCGTGCCGGAGTAGGGCTCGGCCTGGTCGCCGACGAGGTGTTCTGTCGTCACACGAATCGCGGCCGGCGGGACGGGGCGTCAGTCGCCGTCGACGCGGCGGTCACGCTTGCGCTGGGACTGGCGCTTCTTGTCGGCCAGCCGGCGTTCCTTCGCCCCACGGGAGGGGCGGGTCGGCCGGCGGGGCGGCGGTGGCGGGGCGACCGCCTCACGCAGCAGCGCGGTCATCCGCTCCCGGGCGGCCTCCCGGTTGGCCAGCTGGGCGCGGTGTTCGCTGGCGACGACGGTCAGCACCCCGTCGACCAGCCGTGCGGCGAGCCGCTCCAGGGCCCGTGCCCGCAGCGAGCCGGGCAGGCCGGGCGAGCCGGCCAGGTCGAAGCTCAGCTCCACCCGCGAGTCGGTGGTGTTGACGCCCTGGCCACCCGGCCCCGACGAGCGGGAAAACCGTTCCCGCAGCTCACCGGCGGGGACGACCCACCGGTCGGTCACCCGCAGTCCGTCGTCCACCCCTTGAGGCTAGCGCCCGACCCGGGTGCTCGAGGTGGCGGACGGGGTCGGCGCCGGCTGGCCGGACCCGCCGTCGGAGTCGGCGGCCGCGTACGCGACCGCGCCGACCAGCAGCAGGGCGATCACCCCGATCTTCGTGGTGACCACCTTGATCAGCAGCCACGCGGCGCGCCGGGCGCCGGGCACGGTCTTCTTGACGGTCTGGTAGTCGGTCCACCCGCGTCGCGCCCGGGCGTACGCCGACCCGACCCCGGTTCCGATGATGAGGCCCACCAGCAGGAGGACCACGAATTCAGGACGCTCCACCCACGCCAGTATCCATACTCAGCGTAATATTTCCATGGTCCGATCATTCCGCGCCGGGTATCCGACAGTTTTCACGTTCCCATGCCGGCGGCGCGGGGCTTTTCGCGCAGCTCAGCCACCCTTTCCGATGATCGTGTCGGCGGTCTGCTGCACCTGTTCGATCGGGATGGCGAAGCCGATGCCGATCGAGCCGTTGCCGTCGATGGTGGCGATCGCGGTGTTCACCCCGACCACCTCGCCCCGGGCGTTGACCAGGGGACCGCCCGAGTTGCCCGGATTGATCGAGGCGTCGGTCTGCACCGCGGTGTGCCGGTTGTCGCCGAGGCGGACCTGCCGGTCGAGCGCGCTGACGATGCCGGCGGTGACGGTGCCGGGGAGCCCCAGCGGGGAGCCGACCGCCAGCACCGGCTCACCGACCCGGGTCGATCCGGGCTTGGCCAGCGGCAGCGCCGACAGGCCGGCCGACGGCGGCACCCTCAGCACCGCCAGGTCGCTGCGCGGCTCCCGGCCGACCACCTCCGCGGTGAACCGCCGCCCGTCGGGCAGCTCCACGGTCACCGCACCGCGTCCCTTGGCCAGGATGTGGTCGTTGGTGATGATGTGCTGCTGGTCGTCGACGGCGAAGCCGGAACCGGTGGCGGAGCCGCCGCCGGTGCCGCCCACCAGCACCGTCACCACCCCCGGCACGGTCTTCCCGGCCGCGGTCACCAGCTCCGCCGGGACCGGGGCCGCCGAGGCCGCCGCCGGGCCCGGCGTGCCGTCCTGGCCAGCCACCACGCCGCCGGCGACCGCGCCGCCGGCGGTGGAGAGGGCCACCACCGCCGCCGCGGCCAGCAGCCGGCCGCGGCGGCGCCGCACCGGATCGCGGTCCGATCCCGGTGCGTCCCAGCGACCCCGCCCGTCCGGATCCAGCTCCGGCGAGATGAACCAGGGGCCGCGCGGTTCGCCCAACCCGGTCTGCACTGCCATGCGTACGCTCCTCACGTGTCAGGTCGGCGGTGGCCCGGCGCGCGGGCTCAGGGCAGCCGGGAGAACCAGCGCATCGAACCGGCCGCCGCGCCCATGGCGAACATCAGCCCGAGGCCGATGAAGCGGGCCGAGACGTCCTGCCGTTCGGTGCGGTACCCCACCGAGGTGCCGATGTCCTCGTAGACGGCGCGCAGTTCGTCGACCGTGCTGGCCTCGTGGAACCCGCCGCCGGTCTCCTCGGCCACGGCGCGCAGGGTCTGCCCGTCCACCGGCACCTGGATGGGCCGGCCGCCCCGGTCCACAAAGCCGCCCGGGGTGCCGAACGAGATCGTGTGCACCGGCACCTTCATCGCCACCGCCTCGGCTGCGGCCTCCATCGGGTCCATGCCCGAGGTGTTCGCGCCGTCGGAGAGCAGGATGATCCGGGCCGGCGGAGGATCCTTCGCCGCCTGGGTGTCGAAGCCCTTCACCGCGCCCAGCGAGGTGTTGATGGCCTCGCCGATGGCGGTGCCCTGCACCCCGGTGGCCCCCTCGACCAGCCGCTCGATCCCCTCGTGCAGCGCCTCCCGGTCGGTGCCCGGCGGCACCAGCACCGCCGCGCTGCCAGCGAAGGCGACCAGCCCGACGTTGAACTCCTCGGGCAGGCCGTCGACGAAGCGCCGGGCCGACTCCTTGGCCGCGCTGAGCCGGTCGGGTTCCACGTCGCCGGCCAGCATGGAGGTGGAGACGTCCACCGCCACCATCACCGTCGCCCGTTCCCGGGGCACCCGCACCTCGGCCGTGGGCCGCGCGAACCCGACGACCAGCAGCGCCAGCATGGCGAGGAAGAGGCCGGCCGGCACGTGTCGCCGCCAGGCCGGGCGAACGGGTGCCACCCGGTCGAGCAGCCGCAGGTTGGTGAAGCGCAGGGCGTACCGGCTGCGCCGGCGCTGCGCGAGGAGGTAGCCGACGGCCAGGGCGAGCACCCCGAGCAGCAGCCACAGCCGCACCGGTGACTGCCAGATCACGCCGCACCGCCCCGGGCCGCCCGGGCCGGCGCGGCAGCGAGCC
>NZ_JAMOKF010000405.1 GCF_023656545.1 Micromonospora phytophila
CAGGCCGGCGAAGCGCTCGGCACGCCGGGCGAACCGCGCACGGTCGCGGTCGAAGACCTCGGTGGCCACCTCGGCGAGGGTCCGGGCCGGCGCGAACAGGTCGGTGCGGGAGGCGGTGGCAACCACCTCCGACCACTCCGCCGGCACGGCCGCCGCCCCGCCGAGCGCCCCGGCGATGGCGCCCGCCATGGTGGCGGTCGAGTCGGCGTCCCGGCCGTAGTTGACCGCGCCGAGCACCGCGGCGCGGAAGTCGCCGCGGGCCACCACCAGCATGCCGATCGCCACCGGCAGCTCCTCGATGGCGTGCAGCCGGCTGGGCCGCCGCGCGCCCAGCCCCGGGCTGCGGTACTCCTCCCCCACCGTGTCGTAGGGGGCCACCGCGGCGCGCAGCGGCGTGATGGCGGCACGCCAGTCGTCGTACCCCCGGGCCTCCTTGACCACCGCGTCGATGGCCGCCCGGGTGCCGTCGCGGGCCAGGTCCAGCGCGGCGGCGACCACGTCGTCGACGCCCGCGCCGGGGGTGGCCGCAGCGGCGACCGCGGCGGCGAAGACCGCCGCGGCCTCCCGCCCGTAGCTGTGCTGGTGCGCCCCGGCGACCTCCACCGCCTCGGCGTACGCTCCGGCCGGGTCGCCGGCGTTGACGATGCCGACCGGGGCCATGTACATGGCCGCGCCGCAGTTGACGATGTTGCCCACTCCCGCTTCGCGAGGGTCGGCGTGTGCGTGGTGCAGGCGGGTGACCAGCCACCGTTCGGCGGCCGCGAGCCGGTGGAAGGTCACCCCCTCACGCTCCAGGTCCGGGATGTACACCACCCGCTCGATCAGATCGGGGACGAGCAGCTCCACCACGTCGTACGCGTCGAGGTGGTCGCGCTTGGCCGCGTACGCCCGCACCAGCGCGTGGGTCATCAACGTGTCGTCGGTGATGTGCCCGTCGCCCTTGTGGTACGGCGCGAGTGGCCGCGCGGTCGCCCAGTCGGCGTGGTACGGGGGCACGATGCCCTCGACCCAGCCGCCGAAGCGGGCGCGGATCTGCTCCGGAAGTGCCGTCTCGGTGGCCCCGCCGAGGGCGTCGCCCACTGCGGCGCCGACCAGACATCCGACCGATGTGTCGAGCAAGAGTGACATGGTTACCTCAGAACCTGCTTGCCACCGTCGACCAGCTGCGTGCCGAGCTGATCCAGGGTGATCTTGTTGGCGAAGTACTGCTGGAGGGCCGGGGTGGCGTACTTGGTCTTCCACTCCGGGTAGCCCTCGGCCTTCTGGAACGGGGCGACCGTCAGGTCGGCGGCGCTGTCCGCGGCGACGTCCCAGCCCTGCTTGCCGCCGGTGAGCTTGACCAGCTCCTCGTTGGCCTGCTTGCCGGTCGGGACGAGCCAGTCACCCTTGGCCAGCGCGGCCATGTTGGTCGGGTTGAGGAAGAACTCCAGGAACTGCGCGGCCTGCTTCTTGGCCTTGGAGTCCTCGGTGATCGAAAGGGTCTGCGGGTTGGCCGCCTGCTTGCTGGAGAGCCCCTTGACCGGCGGCAGGGTGACCCACTCGAAGCCGGCCGGCGCCTGCTCGACCATCTGCTGGCGCAGCGAGACCGAGCCGGGCAGCATGGCGTACTTGCCGCCGAAGAAGCCGGGCAGGGTGTCCGCGCCGCTCATCCCGAGCGCCTCCGGGGAGGCGGACTTCGCGGTGTAGATCATGTCGTGGATCCGCTTCGGGATCTCCTTCTCCGCGTCGCCGACCTTGACCTCGGTCTTGCCGCCCTCGGTGTAGAAGAACTTGCCGTCGTAGTTCAAGGCGAGGTTCAGCACCCGGTTGGTCGGCGACTTCAGCGCCCAGGCCGCGCCGTACTGGCCGGGCTTGGTGAGCTTCTGCGCGTTGGCCTGGAACTCGTCCCAGGTCCAGCCGCCGTCGGCCGGCGGCACCGCGATGCCTGCGGCGTCGAGCAACTTCTTGTTGGCGATGACGACCTGCGACTCCAGCAGGAACGGCACCCCGGTGACCTTGCCGTCGTAGGTGACGGTGTCCCAGACGCCCTGGTCGATCTGGCCCTTCAGGTCCTCGGAGACCAGCTTCGACAGGTCGGCCAGGTAGCCCTGCTTGCTGAACTCGCCGATCGCGGAGGCCTCGTAGTGCACGATGTCCGCCGCGTCGCCGCCCTCGAACGAGGTGAGCAGCTGGTCGTGGATCGAGTTCCAGTCACCCTGGACGTACTCGACCTGGATGTCCGGGTGCTCGGCGTTCCACCTGGCGACCAGGTCCTTGTTGGCCTGCAACGACTCCTTCTGCCAGGCCAGGCTGAGGAAGCGCAGCTTGACCGGGCCGGCGGTGGCCTGGTCGTCACCGCCGTCGCCGCACGCGGTGAGCGCGCCGAGGCCGACGACCGCGACCGCGGCGGCCGCGGCGAGTCGGCGGAATCTGGTACGGAGCATGGGGGGTTACCTCCTTGGTGGTGGGTGGGGGACGGTGTCAGCCCTTGACCGCGCCGGCGAGCGACCCGGACGAGAGCCGGCGCTGCATGAACGCGAAGAAGATCAGGCTGGGCAGGGTGGCCAGCAGCGAACCGGCCGCGAGGGGACCCAGGCGGGCGGTGCCCTCGATGCCGACGAACCGGGCCAGCGCGACCGGCAGGGTCGCCAGCTCCGGCCTCTTGATCAGCACCAGGGCGAAGAAGAACTCGTTCCAGGCCGAGATGAACGAGAACAGGGCGGTGGCCACCAGGCCGGGAGCGAGCAGCGGGAACACCACCCGGCGCAGGATCTGCAGCCGGCTGGCGCCGTCGACGGAGGCGGCCTCCTCCAGGTCGCGGGGAATGTTGCGGACGAAGCCCTGCAGCATCCACAGCGCGAACGGCAACGCCCAGACCACGTAGATCAGCACCAGCCCGGCGTGCGTGTTGGCCAGCCCGACCTGCCGCAGCACCAGGAAGATCGGGATGATCAGCAGCACGAACGGGAAGAGCTGGGACAGCAGCACCCAGCCCAGGGCCGCGGTGCCGAGCCTCGAGCGGAACCGGGCCAGGGCGTACGACGCGGGCAGCGCGACCAGCACGGTGAGCACCGCCGAGGCGAGCGAGACCTGGAGACTGTTCAGCGCGGCCCGGCCCAGTTCCTGCTCGGTGAAGGCCTGCACGAAGTTCTGCACGGTCGGGTTGGTCGGGATCAGCGTCGGGTGCAGCTGCACCAGCTCGCGCGGCGGCTTGAACGCCGTGGAGACCAGCCAGATCAGCGGGAACCCGAGGAAGATCAAATAGCCGGTCAGCGCGGCGTACTGCAACGCCCGGCCGGTGCGGCTCGGCTTTCCGAACATCAGTTGGCCTCCCTCAACCGACGACGCAGGTAGACGGCGAGCAGCGCGACGATGATCACGACCATCACGTTGCCGAGCGCGGCGGCGTAGCCGTAGTTGCCGTAGCGGAACGCCTCCTCGTAGGCGAAGAGCATCGGCAGCATCGTCTTGCCGCCCGGTCCGCCGGCGGTGAGCACGTAGACCAGCCCGAACGAGTTGAAGTTCCAGATGAAGTCGAGCGAGGTGATCGCCACGATCACCGGCGCCAGCGCGGGCAGCGTGACGTGCCGGAACCGGTGCCAGGTGCTGGCGCCGTCCACCGCGGCCGCCTCATGCAGCTCACGCGCCACCCCCTGCAGGCCCGCTAGGAGTACGACGGTGGTCTGCGGCATGCCCGCCCAGACCCCCACGATGATCACCGCGGGCAGGGCGGTGCCGAAGTCACCGAGCCAGTTGGTCCGCAGCCCGTCGGCGCCGACCCGATGGAAGAACTCGTTCAGCAGGCCGGCGTCGGGGTGGTAGACCAGCTTCCACAGGATGCCGACCACCACCGGCGGCATGGCCCACGGCACCACGGCGAGCACCCGCGCCACGCCGCGGAAGCGCAGCCGCTGGTTGAGCAGCAGCGCCAGGCCGAGGGCGAGCACGAACTGCAGGACGGTCACCCCGAACGCCCACAGCAGACCGACCTTGAACGAGTTCCAGAACAGCTCGTCGCCGAGGAGTTCGCGGTAGTTCGCCAACCCGGTGAACGTCACCTCGACGTTGCGTCCGGCCCGGGCGTCGGTGAAGCCCAGGTACATGCCGCGTACCAGGGGGAAGACCGACAGCACCAGGATCGGGAGCAGCGACGGCAGCAACAGCAGGTAGATGGTGGTCCGGTCGGAGCCCGACCGGGTGCGGCGCCGGGCCGACCCGGCCCGGTCGACGTCCGGCCGCTCGGCCACAGTCGTCATGACGGCACCTCTTCGGTCCGGGGGCGGGG
>NZ_JAMOKF010000406.1 GCF_023656545.1 Micromonospora phytophila
CGGGCACCGGGGCCCACCCGGTCGTGCCCGGAGTGACCGCGAAGAAAACCTCGACCGGCGCTCCGGCCAGCTCGGCGAGCAGATGGAGCTCGGCGGCGGTGAAGGCCTGGTCGGCGGCGATCACGAAGAGCACCGCCCCGGCCCGGCCGGCCGCGTCGAGCAGCACCCGAGAGCCGGCCGCGCCGAGGGTGCCGGTGTCCGGCGTGTCGACGAGGCTGAAGTGCCGCAGCAGCGGCTCGGGCACGGTCAGCTCGACCCGGCGCGGCGGACGGGCCAGCGCCGGACCGGCAGCGACCCGGTCGGCTCCGTACGAGTGCGGCTGGCGGTAGCCCGGCACGTGCGCCGACCGGGTCGGCACCTGGGAGTGCCGCACCGCGAGCCAGCTGCCAACGGGCACGGCGAGCATGCCCGGCTCCAACCCGAGCAGGGCGGCGAGCACCTCGGCCCGGCCTGCGCCGGCCGGGCCGGCGGCCACCACCGCCAGCGGCTCGTGCGGGCCCGGCTCGGTGACCCCGAGCCGGGTGGGCAGCGGCCCGCATCGTGGCAGGTCGGCGGCGGTCTCGTCGGACACGTCGACGGCAGGGAGAGGACCCGGCTTCATCGCAAGCGGCCTCCCGGGGCAGGCGACCGGCGGCAACCGGTTCGCGTGGAAAAATCCGGTAACGACACCCGGATGCCGGAAGAGTACGGGCGAACCGGGCCCCCGGCGGAACACCTTGGGTACTCACCGGTAATGACGAGCCTACTCAACTTCGTAGCGTGACGGTATGCGCGCGGACGGAATTCCGTCGATATGCTGCCCCGATGAGTCGGTGGAGGTTCGTCGGCCGCACGGACGAGTACAACCGTCTGTTGTCGGCGGTGACCGGCGCGGAGGGACGAGGGCTCTTCCTCAGCGGCAGCGCGGGCATCGGCAAGAGCCGCCTGCTGCGCGAGGGGGTGGCGGCGCTCCCCCGGGACGAATACGCGGTCTGGTCGATCGCGGCCAGCGCCACCACGGCGGCCCTGCCGTTCGGCGGGCTGGTCCAGGTGCTCCCGGCCGAACAGCCGCAGGGCCTGTCACCCGCCGGCATCCTGCGCTGGGCGGTGGAGGTGCTCCAGCAGCAGGCCGCCGGGCGCCGCATCGTGCTCGCGATCGACGACGCGCACCTGCTCGACCCGCCGTCGGCCGCGCTGGTGCACCTCCTCGCCCGGGTGGAGAACGCCACCGTGGTCGGCACCCTGCGCAACGGCGAGCAGATTCCGCTGCCCATCCGGGCACTGTGGACCGACGACCTCGTCGAGCACGCCGAGCTGAGCCCGATGGACCCGGCCGACACCGCCGGGCTGCTCGCGGCCATCCTGGAGGGCCCGGTCGACGCCACCTCCGCCGACCGGCTGGGGCGGCTCTGCGCGGGCAACCCGCTGCTGCTACGTGAGCTGGTGCACGCGGCCGCGGGCAGCGGGGAGCTGACCCGCACCTACGGGGTGTGGAAGTGGACCGGCCGGTTCGAGCTGGCGCCCAGCCTGAACGACCTGGTCGACACCCGGATCGGCCAACTGACCCCCGGCGTACGGGCGGTGGTCGAGCTGGTCGCGTTCGGCGAACCACTCGGCCTGCACCTGCTCCACCAGGCCGTGGACCCCGACGACGTCGAGACCGCCGAGGAACGCGGCCTGATCTCGATCGTCCAGCACGACCGCAGGCTCAACGTCCGGCTGGCCCATCCGCTCTACGGCGAGGTGATGCGTCGGCAGTGCCCGGTCACCCGGACCCGGCGGTTGCAGGCCCACCTCGCCGAACTGATCGAGCGGGTCGGCAAGCGACGCCGGGAGGACCTGCTGCGGGTGGCGGTCTGGCGGCTCGACTCGGGCACCGCCCAGGATCCGGCGATGCTGCTCGAAGCGGCCGGGCAGGCGTTCGCCCGGTACGACGTACCACTGGCGACCCGGCTGGCGCGGGCGGCGCTCGACGCGGGCGGCGGGTTCCACGCCGCCGAGCTGCTGGCCACCATCCTGATGTTCGCCGACCGCCCGGGCGAGGCGATCGAGGTGCTCGACGCGATCGCCGCCGACGTGCGCAGCGACGCCCGGCTCAGCCGGTGGCTCACCGTCCGGGGCATGGTCACCTACTGGGGACTGAACCGTGAGTCCACGGTCGAGGAGATCGCCGCCCGGGGCGCGGAGCTGACCGACTCGGCGGACCGGGCCCGGGTGCGTGCCTTCGAGGCGATCATGCGGCTGCACCGGCTCGACACCGCGACCGCGCTGCGGCTCGGGCAGGCCGTGCTGGACCGGCCGGCGGCCAGCATCTCGGCCCGCGAGCTGGCCCGCTGCACGGTCGCCCACCTCCAGGCGGCGCAGGGGGAACTGCGCCGCAGCGCCACCGCGGTCAGCCTGGTGCAGGCCGAGGCGGCCCGCTGGCGGGCCGACATGCCGTACCTCCAGCTGGCCCTGGAGCTGGCCCGGGGCACCCGGCTGGCGCTCGCCGGGGACCTCGCCGGCATCGACGCGATCGTGGCGGACGAGTTCGCCGACCTCGCCGGCGCCGGGGACTTCCGGCTCGGCACCGGCTACCTGGGCATCCTCCAGGCGTACGCGGCCCGGCTGCGCGGCCAGAGCGACGCCGCCCTACGGACCAGCTTGGGGGCCTGCGCGGTGCTGGCGACCAGCCGCGTCTACGCCGGCCTGGCCCAGGCCGAGCGGGCGCAGGCGGCGGCGTTGCGGGGCGATGCCGCGCAGGCGGCCGAGGCGATGGCGGAGGCCGACCGCACCCACGCGCCGGGCATGGCGGTGCTCTACCCGTGGCTGGAGCAGGCCCGCGGAGCGGTGCTCGCGGTCGGCGGCGACCTACCCGGCGCGACCAAGCAGCTGACCGAGCTGGCCGACCGGCTCCGCGCGGACGGCTTCGCCGGTCACGAGGTGCACGTGCTGCACGACCTGGTCCGACTCGACCAGGCCGCCGCCCCGACCGGCCCGACCTGCTCCGACGGCACCCGGCGCATGGTGGCCCAGCGCCTGGCCGAGCTCTCCGAACGCGTCGACGGGGTGCTGCCTCCGCTGCTGGCCCGGCACGCCCGGGCGGCGGTGACCGGCTCCGCCGCCGAACTGCTGGCGGTGGCCGACGGCTTCGCCGCGCTCGAGCTGAACGTCTACGCGGCCGAGGCGACCGCCACGGCCCTGCACCGGCTGCGGCAGCGACGCTCCGCCGAGGCCGTCGGCGCCCGGGAACGTCTCGCCGGCCTGCTCGGGCGCTGCGACCTGCTGCGCACCCCGGCGTTGCAGGCCGGCGCGCCGACGCTGTCCGAACGGGAGTGGCAGGTGGCGCGGCTCGCGGCGGACGGGGCGACGAGCCGGGCCATCGCGGAGCGGCTCTACCTGTCCGCCCGGACGGTGGAGAACCACCTCCAGCGGATCTACAGCAAGCTCGGGGTGACCGGCCGGACGGAGCTGCGGGCCGCGCTGCGGGCGATCCCGGGCCATGACGGCGAGGATTCCCACTGAACTCTAGGCTGGGGCGGTGAGCACCCTTCGCCCCGCGCTGCTGACCGACCACTACGAGCTGACCATGGTCAGCGCCGCCCTGCAGGACGGCACCGCCGACCGCCGCTGCGTCTTCGAGGTGTTCACCCGCCGGCTGCCCGCCGGGCGCCGGTACGGGGTGGTGGCCGGCACCGGCCGACTGGTCGAGCTGATCCGCGACTTCCGCTTCGACGAGGCGGAGGTGGACTTCCTGCGCGGCGCCGGGATCGTCGACGAGCGAGCCGCGGCCTGGCTGGCCGACTACCGCTTCACCGGCGACGTGGACGGCTACGCCGAGGGCGAGCTCTTCTTCCCCGGCTCGCCGATCCTCACCGTCTCCGGCGGCTTCGCCGAGTGCGTGGTGCTGGAGACGCTGGTGCTGTCGGTGCTCAACCACGACAGCGCGGTCGCCGCCGCCGCCGCACGGATGGTCACCGCCGCCCGCGGCCGGACCCTGATCGAGATGGGCTCGCGGCGGGCGCACGAGGAGGCTGCGGTCGCGGCGGCGCGGGCCGCGTACCTGGCCGGGTTCCGGTTCACCTCCAACCTGGCCGCCGGGCAGCGCTACGGCATCCCGACGGCCGGCACCTCCGCGCACGCGTTCACCCTGCTGCACGACGACGAGCGGGCCGCGTTCGCCTCCCAGGTCGCCACGCTGGGCAAGGACACCACGCTGCTGGTCGACACGTACGACATCAGCCAGGGCATCCGCAACGCGATCGCGGTGGCCGGGCCGGATCTGCGGGCCATCCGG
>NZ_JAMOKF010000042.1 GCF_023656545.1 Micromonospora phytophila
AGTCCGGAGTTCAAGCTGCGGATCCTTGCCGAATATGAGAATGCCCCGCATGGGGAGAAAGCGGCGGTGTTGCGGCGGGAAGGGTTGTATTCGTCGCATCTGATCGAGTGGGCGAGAGCCCGCGACGCCGGGGCTCTGACCGGCAGCGGCAGCGACGGGGATTCATCCTCGGGATCGCGGCGGCCGGCTCGGAAGACCGCTGAGCTGATCGAGTTGGAGAAGCTACGCCGGCAGAACGAGAAACTGCAGGCGGATCTGAAGAAGACCCGGATGGCGTTGGACATCATGGGAAAAGCGCACGCGCTCTTGGAAGAACTCTCCGAGAGCGCGGACAACGATCCGCCGCCGAGCGGGTCCTGACCACGGCGTTGACTGACCTGCGTTCGGCGGGGATAGGGGTGCAACGCGGCTGCGAGTTGACGGGGACCTCCCGCGCGACGCACTACCGCCGCCGCAGCGGGCTGGGGCCGGTGCACGGGCCGTGGCTGCCGCGGACCCCGCCGCCGTCGGCGCTGTCGGACACCGAACGGGTCCGCATCCTCGAGGTGCTCAACAGTGCGGCGTATGCCGATTTGGCGATTCCGCAGGTCTGGGCTCGGGAACTCGACGAGGGCCGGTACTGGTGCTCCCTGTCGACGATGTATCGCATCGCCCGCACGGCCGGGCAGGTCCGCGAACGACGCCGGCAGGCCACCCACCCGCCACGGGTGCGTCCCGAGCTGGTCGCGACCGGCCCGTCGCAGGTGTGGTCGTGGGACATCACCGCGTTGAAAGGACCGGTCAAAGGCATCTGGTATCGCTGCTACGTGGTCATCGACATCTACTCCCGTTACGTGACCGGGTGGCTGGTCGCGGCCGGCGTAGACGCTGTCGTGGCCCGCGATTTCCTCGCCGACGCGGTCTGGCGCAACGGGACCGAGCCGCACACTCTGCACGCCGACCGCGGTGGTGTCATGGTGTCCAGACCGGTGTCCGAGATGCTGGTGAGCCTCGGCGTGCTCCGCTCGCATTCACGACCGCGGACGTCGAACGACAACCCGTACTCCGAAGCGCAGTTCAAGACGATGAAATACGTGCCCGACTTCCCCGACCGGTTCGGCTCCCTCGCCGACGCCCGCGCCTTCTGCGACAGCTTCTTCACCGCCTATAACCATGAACACCGCCATTCCGGGATCGGCTGGCACACCCCGGCGTCAGTCCACTTCGGCACCGCCGAGCAGATCCGCGCGCAGCGACAGACCACCCTCGACCAGGCCTACACCGCTCACCCGGACCGGTTCACCCGCCGTCCGCGAGCACCCCAGGCACCCGACAGCGCCTGGATCAACAACCCCGCCCGGCAAGAACAACCCACCCGCTAACGACAACCTGTCTCAGGTTGACTTGACAACTACCGTTTGGCCCCCGCGGCCCGCGGGACTGACACCATCCTCGCCGCGTGCATGGCATCCGGAACGTGATGGTGGCGAGGAGCGACTCTGCCGATGTGCGCGCACCTGACCTTGCTTCAAGCGCTTCTCCGATGTCGGGCGATCGCGCGGGTGCGGCAGGCGGTGGCACCGGAACCACGCTACGGCTGGAAGTACTCTGACATCACGCGGCCGACCCATTCCGGCTGCTTGATGTCGACCGGGAGGAACTCCGCCATCGTCGGCTTCAAGTCGATGACCGGCGTGCCCGAGACCGCATCGAAGCCCACCACCGTCAGTTCGCGGCCATGGACGGATTCGATGGCGCAGCACGTTACCCCGATGCGGTTTGGTCTGCGGGGGCCGCGGCCAGCGAATACGCCAACGGGCGGGAGGTCAGAGCGGCCGCGGTAGGGGCGGGGTTCGCGGTAGTCGCCGTGCTCCGGGAACTGGTCGAAGATGAAGAGGACCTCCACGTGGGAGAAGTCCTCCAGACCCTGGAGGCACGCCTCGCCGAAGCGCTCGTCAATGGTGATCGTGCTGCGGACGGCACCCCAGTTGTCCGTGTGCTGGACATCCGTCCGGTCGTTCCGGACCGTACCTATCGGAGTGATCTCGAAGCTCAGCATGGCTAGAGGCTATCCGCACCGCGCACAAACCAGCGTCGAGGCTATCGGCGCCGCCGTCGACCACGCCCCGGGCCGCCAACGAGACCGCATTCAGATGATCAGCAGGAAATCGCGCCAATGACGTGATCTCAGCAGGAATCCGGTAGGTATCGGTATTCGAAATGGGTTAACACGAGGCTGGCGCGGACGATGTCGCCGACGTTGCGAGGGCTGGCGGTGGTATGGCGCAGGGCGTACCAGCGGCCGGTGAGCAGGGCGAAGCCGCGTTCGCCGAGGCCGCGTAGGGCTCGCAGGAGCCGGTTGTAGGTGCGGTTGTCGGTGTCGAGACGGTTGCCGTCGGCCGGTTGCTTGACTGGGGTGTGGATGCCCTGGCCCGCGCCCTCGTAGCCAGAGTCGGCGAGGGTGGGCAGGTCCAGTTGCGAGGCTGCCCAGTACAGCGCGCCGGTGATGTCGTGGAGTTGGGCGCAGGTGAAATCGTGTAGGTGGCCGGGTGCCGCGTCCGAGGTCCAGATCGGTAGCCCATCGGGACGCATGATCGCTTGGATGTTCGCGCCGAAGTCGCGGTGCTTGCCGGAGTACCAGGCGTCGATCGTTTCGCCTTTGACGCTGGTGGTCGTCTCCGTGAGGCGGTCGGTGTCGAACAGTTTTCCGTCGAGGATCACGTGGCACCAGCCCTCGTCGGCGACCCGCTGCAGGGCGGTGTGTAGGTCCGGGGCCTGAGCGGACAGGACCGTGATGGCCTCAGCGATGTAGCGGTACGCCGTGGCCCTCGACACGGCGAATCCGGCGCCGAGCAGGGCCTTGTCCTCGCCTTTGCGGAACCAGACCAGCACCATCAGCGCCTGGCGAAAGCAGGTCAACGCCCTGGTGCCCTGACGGGTGCCGCGGGCGCGGCGTTCGGCGGCCAGCAGCCGGGCAAGGTGGTGCACGAGTTCCCTGGGGACGTCGAGCATGACACGGTAGGCGATCACGTGGAGTCCTGACTGGTAAAGTAGATCTAGGCAGACCTTTTCTACCGAGGACTCCACGCCCGTTCCCAGCGCCGTCCGCCATGGACGGTGGGGGTCCGTGTCGACCAATTTTCGGACTCCAGCTCCGGCATTGACACTTCGCATCAGAGCTGGCCAGACCGCAAGCCATGACGCCCTGCGCGATCCTGCGTCGCATTCGAAGGGCCGGCCCGATCAGCGTGGGAACGGGCCCAGGGGTGACGTGTCACCTACGGACCACTTGTGACCGAACGGGTCCGTGAAGCCACCTTGACGGTGCGTCCCCCAGGGCACGTGGTGATCCTCGATTCCCGCACCGATAGCGCCCGCGGCGACGGCGCGCTCGATGAAGGTGTCGGGATCGTCGGCAAACACCTCGATGCGGATACTTGTGACCCCCGCCTGGCCGGGACTGGTCTCTGTGGGGTTCTCGGGATTGACCTCATGGAGGAAGAAGGCGGCGCCACTGATCTCAAGGCCGGCCACGCCACCAAGGTTCCACAGCTCTGTCGCGCCCAGTGCAGTCTTGTACCAGGCAACCGCAGCGTCTGCATCTTGGACGATCAGCATCACAGAGATCACTGGTGGCGAAGCTGACACCGTGTCGCCGGACGGGGCGGAACGATCTTTCAGTTCCTCAGTCATGCCCACAGCATGCCGGACGGCATCAGCAGCGTCTGCCCGGTCCGGCCGACAGCCAGACTCCACCAGCCCAACGACCAGCAGATCGCGAAGTGTCAGCGCCGTCCAACCCTGCTGAGATCACTTCAATAGATCAAGTAATTTCGGCAGGCTTGATACGCAGGTTCAGCAGCATGTCCTCAAAGGTCTGGGGTCCAAATCGCGCCGCCACTATGTGCACCGGTGAACACGCCATGTCCAGTGTCACACCGCTCACAGGACGCCTCTCGACGCCGGTCACCAACAGAGTCATTTCTTGCACGGTCACGTCCTCGATCGTGACGTCGTAGCCCAGCACAGCGCGGGTCCCTACCGAGAGCATGATGACTGTCTCATGTGCGAGGTCTACCAGCGGCGGTGGCGGGACAGGCCGCCTTCCAGCATTGATCGATGCCCAATGCTGCGCCCATGACCCTGATCGGCGAATCAGAAACAGGCCGTAACTCGATGCGGCGCCAGCTGTGGCCTGCCCGTGGTACAGGGTGCGGAAGTTCGCGGTACGTCCGGAAGATCTGCTCACCCGCTGACCCTACCGGCACTGACCTGCGGGACAGCGCTCCCTTTTGCCGCAGCCGCACGAATGGCTATTGCATTCCGGCATATGGTGGCAAAGGCGCCCTCCGTCACCAGTCGCGCCAATGCCTCGGACTTGGCCGGACGGACAGGCCAGGCGCGCACTATTCTCGGCAGATTCGTGCACCCGCCGGGGCATGCGACCTCATTCAGGGTTCACGCAGAGTGACTTGGCGCTGTGCTGATCTTGCGGCCTCCGCCACGGATTGGCTAGCAGTCGCGTGAGAACCGTGTCGACCGGTCGTCCCGCGCGGTTATCGCGTAGCGCACCATGCGCGGTGGCAAGCTGCCCCCGAACCTTGTTGAGATCACCTCAATGGATACAAGGCCATTTGCAGGGACTTGCAGCTCTCAGGAAGGCGCCGTCGGCCATGAACAGCAGCGCGAAGGTTCCAGTAGGAAGCTCCGGTATCCATCGGGCAATCGAACCCTGGACGCCTGCTTTGCCGAGCTTCAGGACGTCCGTGACAGATCCGTCTCGGGACGTGGGTGACACGTCCGGCTAGACGATTTCCAGGCGGCCGATTCTGTCGCGGCTCGCACGGCAGGTGGTTGGTTCGGGCATTGCCGACTCCTCGACCGCAGCTCGCGAACTGCTTGTCGAGCATCGCGAGATACCACTACATCACTGAGCCATTTTCATGGTGGGTAGCGGGCGTCTTCGGCGGCTTGCAGGACGAGGATGGCCTGCACGATCGCGCTGGCGCGGCGCGGGCGGCAGGCAGCTTGGTCAGGACTTTCCAAGTCTTGAGCGTGGCGAGGGCGCGTTCGCCGAGGGCTCGGATCTTGGCGTGGTGCCGGTTGACTGACTTCTGCCGGTGGGACAGGCGGGTGCGGCGGCGTTTGAACGGAGTCCAGATGGTGCCGCCGGCGCCTTGGTAGCCCTTGTCCGCGAAAGTCAGCACGTTCGCGCTGGTCAGGGCGTCGATCAGGCCGTGGGTGCGGGCGGCGGTCAGGTCGTGCGTTGAGCCGGGCAGCGCGGGTGAGGCCCAGACCAGCCGTGCCGCAGGGTCGGCCGGGACCTGCACGTTCACGCCGTGGCGCTTGTGCTTGCCGGAGTAGTAGGGCCGCTGGTCGGCGATCCGGTCGATCGGGATCAGCGTGCCGTCGAGGATCGCATACGCCAGCTTGGCAGCTCGGCGCATCGCGGCGAGGTCCGCGGCGTGGGCGGCGAGCAGGTCGACGGCTTCGCGCAGGTACCGCCACACCGTCGTCACCGACACCCCGAACCCGGCTGCGAGGCGGGTAAGGGTGTCGCCGTTGCGCAGGTGCGCTAAGGCCATCAGCGCCTGCTGATGCGCGGGCAGCCGCCAGCGGGCGCCCAACGTTCTCCGCCGGGTGCGGAGCAGGTCGGTCAGGCGGGTCAGGCTGCGCGTGGACAGCGGGATGCTGGCAGGATAGGTCAGCAACGAAGCTCCCGTGCTGGGCGGTCGTTCTTGGTCGACTGCTGTCCTACCGGGAGCTTCGTCCTGTCTGGAGCACGGACACGCCGGAGTCGCGCAGTTTGGCTCGAAAGGTGGCGGGCTCGATGACCTACTACGACTACTCCGAGGACTCGTCGCTACATGCGGTGGTGTGCCTGGATCCGCGGGATCCGGCTGGTGTCGCCCGGACTTCTCAGGCGTGGCTGAAACAGGGTTGGGACGGCCTGTTCGGTGAGGTGTCGCGGGCAGTGGCCGCGAAGAATCCGGATGTGGCGGCCTCGCTGATCGTGTGTGCAACCGAGCGGGACCCGATCCGTGCCGTCCGTCGTTCCGATGCTCGATGGGCGACGGCGTTGAACAAGATTCACGAAAACCCGGTGCTGGTCCAAGCCGCGGCCGATGCGGAGGAGAAGAAGTTGTCCTACGCGCATGTCCGCCTCGGGGTGAGTCGGGTGCTGGACAACAATCCCTGGGTTCGCCTGGTCACCCGGGCGATGCTGGGCACTGCCTTCGACCCGGCGGTGGAGTATGACCGGTGGGTGGACTTCTTGGCCAGGGTGTTGGCCGATGCAGATCCCGCGTACGGCGAGGTCAGCCATGACGGCGGCAATGACTCGTCTACCGAGTTGGACAAGGCGCTTCGGCGTGACAGAAATGTCTCCGTCGAGCAGAGTCGGCAGCTGCTGCGCGGATACTCGTGGGTGACGGTGGTGCCCCAGGAGCTGGTCCACCGGCTTGGTGGGGCTGATGTCATCGAGGCGTCCGGTGCGGTGGAGGAGGTACGACGCCTGAGAGCTGGTGGTGTGCTGCTGCGAGCGACCCGGACGCCGGAGGAATTCGACGACGCGGCGATGCGCCGCCTCTTCGGGCTGCTGGCTCCCGTGTTGCCCCCGGGACAGCCACGTGACCTTCCCGGTTGGCCGACCAGCCATCGAGTCGTCTATGAAGACGCATCGATCTACCACTGAGCCCACCGCGATCGCACACCCATCCTTGTCCTCCACCCCGCTGAAGCCGCACGCTATCCACGATGAAAATGGCTCACTAACGAGAACGACAGCGGCCCCGGAGGCGCATTCCCGAGTTCCGGGCACGTGTCGATACACGCTTTTGGCCGGATGCGCGGCAAGGTCACGTGCGCGCTTCGCCGCTGGCCGGGTGGCCGCCTTGTATGCTCCGCGGATGCCCGACGCGCCCGACCGCGAGTGTCATTGCCTTCTCTGCGAGGGCGACGGCACACCGCGGGTTCGGTGGCGGCGGGCAGAGAAGTCCTGGCCGGAGCGCGAGCGCCGCAATGCCCGGCTGGTTCGTGAGTATGGTTGGGGCGTCACCGGCGTTCTTGGCATGACCACGCCCGACTGGGCCTACTCGATCGGTCTGTGGCACAGCTACGGCAGCGTCGAGTTGTGCCTGCTCGGCATCCCGCAGCAGCGGGCCATGGAGATCGTCAACTCGGTCGGCTGCCTGATCCGTGATGGGCAGCCCCTGACCCCCGGCCGCAGGTTGGCAGGCTTCATCGACGGGTACGAGCTCGCGCTCGCTCCGGTGCACAGCAGTTGGTACGGGCAACTGTTCGGCGCGGCCATGGATTACTATCAGCGTCCGCCGTTCCCGGTCGGGCAATTGCTGTGGCCGGACAAGGCCGGCCGCTACCCGGGTGACCCCGAGCTTGAAGACGGCGCGCATGAGGCCCAGCCGTCGCTGTGGCTGCCGATGGACGAGCACCCGCGCAGTATGTGGACCGAGCCGACGCCGCCATGGATGTACCCGAACCTTGATCTTTGCCAGGTCGTGTTCACGCTCAAGCGCATCATGGACGGCGGCCGCCCGGTCAACGGTGTGATCCACGATCACGACGGGAGCTGGCAGTTCCTCGACGGCGACGCAATAAGGCAGCCGGACGTGACCACCGCGCATCTGGTCCACCTCGTCGCCCACCACGACGTCGGCCAGTTGCTGGACCTGCCGGCGGGTTGGCGCGCTTGGCGGCAGCCCGACGGCAACTGGCTACGCTCGACCGTCGAGCCGCAGTAAGCCTGCCAGTCGCACTGCGGGCCCGAGCCCAGCAGTGAGGACCTGACCAACGGACGCTGGCTCCAGGTCGAGCTGCCCGCAGCCGACGGAGTCGGAGCAACTGCTCGCCGGTCTGCCAGGAGCGGATGCGGCAGACGACCTGACGCTGCCACGCTGTCCGGAACGCTCACCGCTGCACGCTTCTGCCGCCGATCGAGTTGCGCGGGATCGACCGCAACCGATCACTCCGCGTAGAGGGCAGCCACGGATGAGAGCGGCCACGTGGGCGGCCGGACATGCCGATGAGCGCGCGTGCCGACCAGTGCTCGTACTCGTACAAGACGGTGCGGTTGGTGGCGCCCGGGCTGGTAACGTTCGGCGCCATGTGGACCGAGGAGATCGTGGCCGGGCGGCCGGCCTGGCGGCACATCCCATCCGGCGTGGTCTTTCGGGAGGTGCCGGGCGGGACCTTCCGCATGGGTCTGTCCGAGGCGGAACTGGCGGCGGTACGTGCAATCGAGCGCAGTGGAGGAGTAGAGGACTCTCTTGAGCCGTTCTTCGTCGGTGCCGGGGTCGCCCAGCCGGTACGCGAGGTGCGGGTCGAACCATTCCTGATCGCCCGGCACCCGATGACGGTCGCGCAGGTCCAGCACTGGTTGCCCGAGTACGAGGACGACTACGCCGACGCGGACTCCGGCACGGCCCGGATCGAGGATGACCTGGACGACCTGCTCGAGGCGATGCCGTTCCGGCTGCCCAGCGAGGCGGAGTGGGAGTACGCAGCCCGAGCCGGCACCACCACCTTGACCTTCCGCGGCGACGGGAAACCCGGCGAGGACCAACTGCTCGACGACTTCGGTAATGAGCAGCGGACAGCCGCCGCTGAGAACGCGTTCGGGCTGGCCGCCATGGGCTCGGCGAACGAAATCTGCGCCGACGTGTGGATTCCCGGTTTCGTGGGCGCGCCGGCGGATGCCCGCCCACGCACCGGTGACGGTCTCAGGGCGGTACGCGGCGGCGCCGCCGACCTCTACCCGTGGCAGGGCTGCGACGAATGGCTGCTGCTGCTCGCCGCCACCCGGTATGAGCACGCTCAGTTCACCGCGGTCCGCCCGGTCGCACCACTGCCACCGTGCAATTAGCCAGAGCCGCCGGACGAGACGGATACACCGCAACGTTCGCTATCAGCCGCGGACCGCGCGTCACAAGCAGTGAGCGGGAGACGCGCAGGCTCAGCGTCCGGTCGTGCCGAGTTGAGTGCGTTGCCTGACGTCGAGATCGCGGCAGATTCAGACAAGCCGGAACCGCTGTAATCCACTGCGGCCAAGAAGGGTGCCCGTCGCTTCGGCCATCGCCTGTGCGGCCGGACCGATGCGATAGCCAGTCAGGCGTCTGCCATTCTGATCCTTGACGTGAGCCGGACGAGTGGTGGCTATCAGTACCGACCGAACCGCCCGTGTTTGCCGCAGGAGGACCTGGTGTGTGTCGGCAGCGACTTCGTCTTCGAACCAGCTAACGGCCAGCCTGCCGGCATCAAAGTATGCCCCGCCGTCCGGGTGCTGGTACCCGTCGTCGTGATCGCAGTAGGTACCGCCGGGGTCATGTCGGCGCGTTGAGCGCAGGAGTTGAACAGCGGCAGCGACCGGTGGCCCGTCCGGCGGAGGGACGCCGTCGGCAAGCGTGACGGTTGATGGCAGGCTTGCACCGATCGGCAGGTGCAGGAACGCCTGAACTCCGCGACCGCCGCAGGCCATCGCGTTTCCCAGCGAGTCGTGCAGGTGGACTGGGTGACGTCCCAGCGGTCCCGGTTGCGAGCACTGCCACGCGGCGGCAGGGAACTTGTCGCGCAACGCCATGTCGAACGCGTCTTCGTCCTCGGGCAGCAACCAGGTTCCGACATTCATCGTCCGGGAACCCACGTACGCCATCACCAGACGGTACGTCATACCGATCGCCCATGATCCGGTGCACGCTCATGCCGCGGGTCGAGCGCGTAGGCGGCCGGTGCGGCCATCACCGTCCGTAGCTAAGCCCGCTCGGCAGATGTGCTTTGCCGGTGTGGGTGCCCGGGTAAGGGGCTACGCCCAGGGCGGGATGTATCGGCCGACGTAGTCGCGAGCACGGGGGAGCGGGTCATGCCAATACTGGTTCGGCCTGCGGTGGTGGTGCTTCTCGCAGAACTCAGCGAGACTGTCCGTGATCTTGATGTGTTCTAGCGGGTGGCCTTCGAAGTCTGTGTTGACAGCCAGCAGTTGCGGCTCCGGATTCCAGCCCGAGTGGTCGAACGCCCAGCCATCCCAGGCCGCGTAGGTGTGGAAGACCTGCCGCTCGCCCGGAAAGCGCACCGCGATTATCTCGATGGGCCGGTCTGGATAGGAACCCCGGCAGACCCAGGCGAGGATGTGACACGCTCCGGCAGCGAAGAAGGCTTGGTCCGTCCGTTCCCATGCGACCCGCTGGTCTGATCGCTCGATCGGCGTCCGACGAAACGCTCCCGCTGCTTTGGCTGCCACAGCCCGGACGGTAGTGGATGAGCCGACGCATCCGCTCACTGCGCGCAGACCGCGCGTCCCCCAGCCGCTGCCGCCCGACTCTGCGGAGGGCAGTGCGTGTGATCATGGCGAGGTCGAGGCTTGGCGTCGCGCGCCGATGGCCTTGTACCGCAACGGCAGTCGGGCGGTCAGCCGGCGTAGCGGGGCTCGCTGATCCGCCGCCGGAATTCCGCGTGAGCGGTCTGGAAGACGTCGTTGAGCCGCTGGAGTTCGGACTCGGTCGGTTCTCGCCGCAGCCCGACATCGATCTTGAAGTCGCCGTCCACGATCGCCACGTCGAGGCGGTCGAGCAGGTCTGCGGGAAGCCTGGTGATGACGAACTCGCGGAACGCGTCGGAGATGGCGCCCGCCATGTCGCCGCACCCGCAGGTGCGGCCATCCAGGACCGCAGCAAGGTGGCTGCGGCCGATGATCGCGTCCGGGTGAACGGGGCCCATGACGGTCAGCCCCTCCTCCAGGACCGTGCGGGCCTCCGACAGCCGGCCCTCATGCTGGAGGAACAGACCGAGGGCGATGCAGGCCCGCCCGACCGCGTCGTGGTCGGTGCCGCGGCGCGCCTGGTTCACTGCCTCGGTCAGCCGTTGCTCCGCCGGGCCCACCTGGCCGGCCTCCTTCAGTGCGAGGCCCCAGTTGCGCAGCACCTGGCTCCGCAGCTCCGGACGACCGATGCGCTCCGCCCTCGCGTGCGCCGACGCGTACGTGCGCAGCGCCGCCTCGGCATCGCCGGCTTCGTCCTGGGCCATCGCCAAGCCGAGCGCTGCCATCAGCGCCTCCTCCTGCCGGCCCAGGCGGTCGTACGAAGCGAGCACGCGCTCGATCGCATCAACCCGCCCCGCCTGGTCACCGAGATCCCGGCCGAGGTTCGCCAGGGCGGACAAGGCGTTGAGCGTCGCCTGGTGGTCAATGCCGAGCCGCTCCTCCAAGGCGGCGACCAGGGAGGTGAGCAGGAGCTTGGATGCCGGATCGTTGTGGTCCAGCATCTGGGTGACGACTTGCCCGATCTGCTCGACGACCTCGTCGGGCAGTTGGTGCAGGCCCACGAAGAGCGGCTCGCGGGTGCCACCGGCCTGCACAATCGCTGCTCGCAACGCCAAGGCTGAGGCCACCCGCTCGTGCCCGTTGCGCCACAGGTTGGCCACCGCCTCCTCGACGACCTGCCGGGCCTCTGCCACGTCGCCACGCTGCCGCAGCAGGTCCGCCAATGGTTCGAGGCCGAACGCGTACCCCGCGTGCTCGCGGCCGTAAAAGGCGAGCCGCTCCTGAACGCCCTGGCGTAACTCCGTCTCGGCCTCGTCGAGTCGTCCGGCCATGCGCAGCGCCAAGCCCAGATTGAGTCGATAGGTCAACTGGTCCTTGTGGGACTCGCGATCGCGCGGCGGCGCGGAGGCGGCGCGGCGGTAGTACTCGATCGCGCGATCGCGTTGATCGGTGTCCAGCAGCACATTGCCGAGGTCGCACTGGGCCGAGGCCCATTCCGGGCTGCCGTGACCGTGTATGTCCGTGGCGGCCTGCAGCTCGCGCGTCATGAGGTTCTCAGCGTCGCCCATACGGCCCTCGCGCAACAGCGCGGAGGCCACCTCGGCCGGAGTGAGGGGTGTCGTCACGAGCCGCAAGTTTAGGGCCACCTACTGACGTTCGCGCACCCCTGGGAACACCTCGAGCGAGGCCCCGCCCGGCGCCATCAACCAACCATGATCGGACATCCGCATCTGCCGCGATCCGCGCGGCACGCAGCGTGACGGCTGGAGCTGCCGCTCGCCATCCTCATCTGCCGATGTGAGTGCTTCGGCAGCAGGTATCCCTACCGACGGTCGGCCAAGACCACCGCAGTACCGAATCCCATACACCAGGCCAAGGACGTCGCTTCCTCGAGCGCACCTCCGAGGGCCTCGGCCTCGGGGAATCGTCGGGCGCGTTGGGCGAGGTAGGCCGACAGTTGGGTGCTGAACGAGGGTGTGGCCTCGTCGACGAGATCAACGAGGGCGAACAGGTACATCCGGTTGAGGTCGGATAAGACCCCGTCGCTGGTCAGTCGATCGCTAGGGAAGGAATCAAGGAGCAATTGGCCGAACGCGTAGCCACACTCCGCTGCATCTCGCTCGGCATGAAGGGCTGGCTCCGGTGCCCCGTCTGCAGCCTCCGAGGCGATGAAGGCGGCGATCGCCGCACGGGGAACCGCCTCGGTGACCTGCGGTTCACCAACCTCGTTGAGACAACCCACCGGGTCTGAATCGTCAGACCGAAGACGTTCGAGCACATCGGGACCCAGGACAGCATCCGGCGGCAGCAAGTCCGTGCGGTCTTCGTAGTTCACTGATGGATTATCGCGTCAGGTCGCCAGGAAGCGCACTCTCATGCCGCGGGTCGCGCGTTGCTGGGAGCCGTGGCCAGCGGAGGCGTGGACCTGGTCAGCGGATGCCGCTGGTTCGGGCGGCAACGGCCAGGAGGGACCCGAACGGTTTAGAGCAACTCGAGGATGATGCCGTCCTCGGATTCGCTGCCGCCTGGGCCGTGTTCGTGGATGATGTCTACGATCATGTCGAACAGCGTCTGCCCTTGGCCACGCTGTGCGTCGCTGACCCTGGCCTCGATCCTCGCGCGGTGCGATGGGTGGCAGGTGAGGAGGATCTGCTCCAGCCAGCGGACCGTCGCGTCATAACCAAGCGCGACCCGGGACGAGTCAGAGTTGACCCACTTGAGCACCCAGCCGGTCTCGGGGGTGCCGAAGCCTCCGCGGAGGATGTCGTTGAAGGCATCGAGGCTTCCGTTCCAGGTGCCGTGACAAAGCAGCTGCGAGAACTCGCGTACGAAGCCGGCGAAGTCGACGAACGAGGCTCCGTCAATGACGAGCACGGGAAGGGCATCGCTCTGGTTGGTCACGGTGCAAGTATGGGCGCGACCTCAGCATCCGGATCTGCCGCTGACCGCTCGCTGAGCTGTGCTGGCGCGGTGTCGTTCAGCCGCTGAGGTCATCCGTGAGCCGAGGGCGGCTTGGGCCAGCTCCCAGACCCGGGCGAATTCGTCGGCAACTTGGGGCTGGCGCGCCAGAGCAGCCGAAGACCATCCTCAACCGAGTCAATCCCATCGGCCAAGGCTAGGTGGTAGTTGGCTTTCGCGCGGGAGGGCTGCCTTCAGGTTCTCAGCCGGTTGCGCGATCGGTGAGGCGGCGTAGCGCTGCTCGGACGTGGGGGAAGGCGAGTCGCAGGGTGTGGGCGGTGAGTCGGAGGCTCCACCAGGTGAGGGCGATGAGGTAGCCGACGATCAGGGCGCTGCTGGTGTCGTAGCTGAAGACGAGGGCGTACCCGATGGCCAGGCCGGGTGCGGTGATTGTGCGGATCACGCGGCTGTGGCTAGCGGTGAGGGCGGTGGCTGCGCCGAGGAGGGCTGCTCCGAGGCTGCCGGCGAGGCCAGGCATGCCGGTCAGGTCGACGGGGGTGGTGAGGGTGAGTGCTGCGCGCATGAGGAAGATGCCGGCGGCGGCGGTGATGGTGTGGGTGATGGCGGGGCGAGCCAGGGCGAGCCAGGTGGGCGTTGTGTCGGTGTGGATCCGTGGTGCGGTGACGGCGATGAGGGCGGCGCAGGCGGCCAGGGGTAGGGCGCCGCCGAGGGCCCACTTGAGGTACGGGGTGTAGTCGAGGCCGACGGCGGTGCCGGTGGCAAGTCCGTAGAGGGCGGCCGCGACGGTGCCGCCGACGGCGGCAGCAAAGTATCCGCGCCGGATGAGGCTGCCGGTGGTGGGTTCGGGTGTTGACGCGGCGGGTGTTCCGGCGAGCCAGGTGGTGGGTGCCAGGTGTGCTACGGCGAGGGCGGTGAGCATGGCGAGCGCGCCGGCGGTGCCGAGTTGCGGTAGGGAGGTGCGGGCGCCGATGACGGAGGTGAAGACCTTGGTGATGTCGGCGGTGAGGACGGCTTGCAGGAGCAGGGTCAGGGAGCAGGCGCCGATGAGAAGGGCGCCGGTGAGGTCGCTGATGCGGAGCCGGACGCGGGGTAGCCGTGCTGTGGCGGCGCGAGGTTGGGGTTGGTGGGCGGCGGTGAGGACCAGGGCTCCGTCAGCGAGGGCGTGAGGGTGACCGACGAGGACGGGGGTGATACCGGTGTCGTGGGCGAGCCGGTCGGTCAGCGCGGGTAGGGCGTGAGCTGGCCGCAGGATGACGGCGGCCAGGTGTTCCGTGTCGACGTCAGCGGCGTCGAGTAGTCCGGTGATCGTGGTGGGCACCTGATCGAGGAGGGGCTGCGCGGCGATCGTGATGTCCTCGCGGGTGATGACCGCGGGCTGTCGGGGCGCGGGCAGCAGGACCGGTGCGCGATCCTGTGCCGCGAGCAGGTTCCTGGCGGTGCGGACGGACTCCAGGACGGCGAGGCGGCCCTCTGCGTTGGCGTCGCAGGGTTGGTTGATCGCCGCTCGGAGTGGGTCGTCGTCGTTGGTTGCCGTGTGAACGACACGTTGGGTGATGAGGTGGTCGAGGTCTGGTATGCCGTCGAGTTGCTGTGTTGCAAGCTCGCGGTAGCCGTCGGTGACTGCCTGAAGGACGGTGAGGGTCGCCGGATGGCGGTCGGCCTGACACACGAGCACGCAGGAGTTCTCGGGCATGGTGAGGCCGAGTGTCGTGGCGTAGGCGGCGAGGGCGGCAGGTGCGGTGACCAGGGCGGGAGACGGTAGTCCCGATCGGGCGGCCGCCTCGCCGATTTGTCCGCGGCGGCGTGGTCCCCAACTCGGTGGGATGGTCACGGTGAGCTTGGTGATCGGCTGGCCGACCTGGTGGGCAGCATGGTGGCCGGCATGCCGCAGGACGGCAGCGAGCAGATCCACCGGGTCGGGTTGTGTCGCATCGTAGGCACCAGCGGGCTTGCCGAGCAGGTCGGCGGGATCGTCGACGAAGCGGTGGTCCGCCGGGAGGGACCTCGCGGCCGTGGTGTCGAGGCCGACGTAGAGCTGGCCCGCGGGGCCGATGGCGACGCCCGGCGGCATGACGAGGCGACCGTCGATGAGGATCGGGACCCGAACGCCCTGCTGGCTGACGGTGACGGCGATGGCCGAGGAACTGAGGTCTATCGACGCCCTGGCGCCCCCGCTTGGCATGAGGGGCAGTCTCGCCCGTGAGGGCGAGACGTCAACCGTGATCCTCTCCGCGTGATCCTTTGTGCGCGGATGGTGAGAATCCTTCTCGGTGGGATGGCAGAACATGCTGATCCTCGTGTATCCGGGGAGGTTGAGGATCAACCGCAGAGGAAGGGGGTGCCGTCAATGTCTCCGGATAAGAGCGACAGGCTCGCCGAGTACGGCGCACGGGCGACGGTTCACCCTCCGCGCGACTCACCACCACCGCCGGGTTCGATGTCGCGTTCCCTGGCCAGCGGTGCTCGTGCTGTCATCGGCGCCAGCTTCTTCCTGGTGGTGGTGCCGACGCTGCTCTGGTTCGCTGGCGGCAATCCCGTGCAACGGCTGCCCGCGTGGTCGCAGATCCCGGACTGGTTCGAACGCTCTAGCGGCCGATTCACCCCGGACGTCCTCATCGGCGCGGCACTCTGGGCGATGTGGCTGCTGTGGGGCGTGTTCGCGCTGCTCCTGCTTGTAGAGATCCTCGCGGCGCTCACCCGGTGGCGCATTCCCGTGCTCAGGCTGCCGGCCCCGCTGCACCGCCTCGTGTTCGGCTTGGCTGGCACCGCCGCGCTCGCCGTCACGTCCGCCGGGTCACTCGACCGTGCGGCGAACCCGGACCAGCCGGCTGCATTCGCCGCCGCGACGGAGCGCGCCGACGTTCCTCGGCAGGCCGCCGCCCGTGGTCCCGCCGTCATCCACGTCGCCGAGCAGCGCTACCTCTACACCGTCGAGCGACACGACACCCTGTCCAAGGTCGCCACCGAGTGGCTCGGGGACGCGAACCGGTGGCCGGAGATCTGCCAGCTGAACAAGCACCGCCACTTCCCCCAGGTCGGCGGCACCCTGCGCGACTGCAACCTCATCTACCCCGGCTGGCAACTGCGACTACCCGGTGACGCCCGCCCACCACAGGCCGCCAAACCCGCCACACCACCGTCGACGGTCACGCCGTCACCTGCACCGCCGAGCGCCGAGCCACAGCCACCCGGTTCCACCGCGCAGCCGCCCACCACCGAGAAACCCCCTGCCGTCCCGAGCACCGCACCGTCGACGGCCCCGAGCACGTCCCTACCGCCGAATCACTCATCGGCATCCCCCAGCCTCGCTGCGCCGCCGCCAGTCTCTCCGACCGCCACCGACACGCACACACCGGCGGTGACGACCGACGAAGACGGCGTGAAGCTGTCGGCCTCCACCTGGCTGCCCTGGTCCCTCGCCTCTGCGATCAGCGCTGCCGCCGCGTTGGTCTGGCTTCAACGCCGGCGCCGCGACACCGGCGATCCGGAGGCCGAACCACCCGTCGAGCTGCCACCGCCGGTTGTCCAGGTCCGCCGCGCCGTGGCCACCCACCGCCCCGAACCATCCGACTCGGACAACGACGACGGCGAGCCAACCGGCCGCGTACCGGAGCTCGTGTCGCTGCCGACCGGCGGAATCGGCGTCGTCGGCGACGGCGCGCACGCCGCAGCCCGCGCCGCGCTCGTCGCAGCCTTGGCATCCGGCGGCCCGAACCACCCCGACGCACGCGGTGAGGTCGTCATCGACGCCGCGACCCTGGTCACGCTTCTCGGCCCCGACGCCACGGCCCTCGCACCATGGCCACGGCTGCACATCACTGACAGCAGCGATCACGCGCTCGCCGCGATCGAGGCCCGGCTCCTGCACCGCAGCCGCATCCTCGACGAGCACGCACTGACCGACCTGGACACACTGCGCCAGCAGGCCCCCGACGAGGAAGCCCTGCCACCGGTCGTCCTCATCACTGCAGTCCCACCCGCCAACGCCCGCATGCGGGCCAAGGCCGCTTTCACTCTCGGCGGCGACCTGGGCGTGTCCGCCGTGCTGCTCGGCGAATGGCAGCACGGCGTCACCAGCGACGTGGCCTCCGACGGCCACACCACACTCGCCGCTGGGTCAGCGACCGAGCCGATCCCACCACGCCTGCCCGTCCTCGACACCCGCACCGCTATCGGGATTCTGACCACTCTGCGGGAGGCGCAGACCGGGGAACCGACAACGCTGTCCTCAGCCGCTGCGCCAAGCCCAGCCGTCCCGCTGCACGCGAGCCGGACCGACACCGCGTCTCCCGACCGGCCCGAACCGGTCACCGCGACCGTCGAACCCAAGGCCACCGGCAAGGCGTGCCTGCGGGTGCTCGGGCCGCCGCGCATCGACAACATCACCCAGCCCGGCCGCCCCCTGCGCGCCAAAGCCCTCGAACTCGCCGTGTTCCTGGCCTGCCACCCCGACGGCGTCACCACCCGCGAGATCGGCGAATACCTCGAACCCGACGCCCGCCTCAGCCAATCCGACCAGCGCGTACACACCAACGCGAGCAACCTGCGACACGTCCTCGCCCGAGCCGGCACCCTCGATGCGAGGAACGCCTACGTCGTCAAGAACGCCGGACGCTACCGACTCGACCCCGCCGCCGTCGACGTCGACGTCTGGACCCTGCGCGACCTGCTCCGCACGGCCGCCATCGCCACCGGCCCACGCCGCCGCGAGCTGCTCACCGCCGCCTGCGACCTCTACACCGCGCCACTGGCCGACGGTCAAGACTACGAATGGCTGCAACCACACCGAGAGACCGTGCGCCGCTGGGGCACCGAAGCCCGTCTACTCCTGGCAGACGCCCTCATCGACACCGACCCACAGGCTGCATCCGACCTGCTCGACAAGGCCATCGGACTGGACCGCTACAACGAGGCCCTCTACACCAAGGCGATGCACGCCCGCCATGCCCTCGGCGACGCCGACGGCATCCACACCCTCCTTCGCGCCCTGACCAAAGCCCTCGCCGATCTCGACGTCGAACCCCAGGAAGCGACCGTCACGCTCGTCCACCGGCTTCGGAGCAACCCTGCCGACAGGTGATCACCATCGGTACCGCGCACAGCCAGCCAGGGACTGACGCCGCTTGCCGAGGCCATCCAGAGCCATCGCCGGGGAGATGCCCGGCGTCCGGATCTGTCGATGACCGGATGCAGGGGAGTCAACCGGACGGAAGTGCGGAGCAGCGATGGATTTACGGGCCGCTCGGCGATGCGGTTGTCCGTGCTTCGTCGCGACGAGACAGCCGGTCAGGCTCAGGCAGGGAACGAAGCAATGCCGGCAGGGCGCCAAACACGAGGGGAAGGCCGCCCAGCTCGCTGATCCCGACCCATGCGATGTCGTCATGCTCGTCAGGTGCACGGTTGGTGGGGGAGCCGACCCAGTCTCTGATTTGCCAGACGCCCACGTGGACGGCGTCCTCGCCACTGCCGGCATGCAGGTCGCCCAACCGTGACGAGGACTCCGCCACAATGTGAACCCCTAGCTCCTCGTGCATCTCACGCGCGAGGGCCTGTAGTTCCGACTCACCCGCTTCGACGTGCCCCCCGGGCAGATCCCAGAGATCCGGGTATGCCCGGCGGGTCGGGCTGCGGTGTACCAGCAGGACCGCGCCGTTCTCCACGAGCGCGCCGCAGACGACGACATGCATGACGGGATTAGAGCACAAGGATAGGACAAGCTCGCTCCAGCCAGAGGGCACGCGCAGACATCCGGCTCTGCCGCAGGTCGGTCGCTATGGCCGGCGCCCTCGCGCCGCGGGGATCGCCGTGCTGCCGGACAACAGTCTGGATCTGCAGACCCGGATGCGTTTCATCTGATGGCGGTGATCGAAGGAGCCCGGCTGGTGCTGGTTCGGCACGCGAATCTGGTTGTCGAACCGCCGGTGCCGGCCGAGCGGTGGCAGCTCGGCCCCGCCGGCCGGGCCGCTGCCCGCGCTCTCTGAACAGCCACCAGGGTCACCACCTTCAGCCACGCGCGGATCTGCCGCCGACCGACCGCTACACACTGTCACCACAACGGATCAAGTCGGCACCCGGTCGTTCCGATGAGCGCACAGTGCCCGGTGTCCGCTCAACAGCCTCCTGTGGTTAGCATCATTTGTGACAGATATCCATGTACTTCGCGTGTTCTGCGGTCCCGGCGGTAGGTACGGAAACCAGCTCGGCGTTGTTCTTGACGGCCATGCCGTGGCCACTGGGCAGGACCGCCAAGCCGTGGCCGCGCGGCTGGGCTTCAGCGAAACTGTCTTCGTCGATGATGCCGACACAGGGGTCGTCGATATTTACACGCCGACTGTGCGGCTGCCGTTTGCCGGGCATCCCCTGGTGGGCACGTCCTGGTTGCTGGGTCGGCTCCGAGCCAGGCCGGAACTCCTACACCCGCCGGCGGGCTCGGTGCCAACCTGGCAGGACGGCGAGTTCACCTGGATCAGGGGTCGCGCGCAGTGGGCGCCCGACAGGCGCATGCAGCAGTACGCCTCAGCCGAGGAGGTCGACTCGCTACCGTGTCCGCCGCCAGGTGGCGGGTGGCTGTACGCGTGGGCGTGGCAAGACCGGGCCGCCGGTCGGGTGCGTACCAGAGGATTTCCCCGCCGGGGCGACGCCATCGTCGAGGATGAAGCCACCGGAGCGTCCGCGATCGTGCTCACCGCCGAGCTGCGCCGGGCGCTGGACATCATACAGGGCAAGGGATCGCAAATCCTGACTCGACCAGGTCCGAACGACACCGTCGATGTCGGCGGCCGGGTCATCCTCGAGGAAACCCGATCCCTTAAATGAGCCACCCCCACAGCGCCCAAGCCAGGCCTGAAAATTTCCGCTATGCCGCTGTCCGCGCGTGCATCCCGAGTCCAGTGCGTCCCCGGTCGACGCCGAGATCTAGGCTCGGACCATGGGTGCGATACTCCGTCAAAGTGGTCTGATACTCGAGGTTCCCGAGGCGGAAGCGGCAGTGGGACACCACCGTGACGTGCTCGACGCCAGCGCCCGGCTAGGGGTCCCGGCCCACGTCACCGTGCTGTTCCCGTTCGTGCCTCCAGCTCAGACCGACCTGGTGGTCGTAGCTGAGCTTCGGCGGATCTTCGCCAACACCGCGGCGTTCGACTTTCGACTGACCCGCACCGCATGGTTTGGCGACGAAGTTCTGTGGCTCGCGCCGGAGGATCCCCAGCCCTTCCGGATCCTCACAGAGCTCGTGCACACAGCCTTCCCGGATTTCCCGCCGTTCGAGGGGCAGTTTGACGACGTCGTGCCTCACCTGACAGTGGCTCATGGCTGCGACTTGGAGGACATGCAAGCTGCAGAACGGGCCCTCGAACAGCATCTGCCCATCGTGGGACGTGCCCGGAAGATGACGCTCATCGCTCAGGCCGATGACAGCGGCACTTGGATCAGGCAGACCACGTTTCCGTTGGCTGAGCCGGACAGGAGTTGAACGTCCTCTCTTGCCGCTTGTCGTGCCGGCGGATCGCGCCGGGTTGGGCGAGGAAGGTGGGATCAAGACGCGGCGATTACCGCCGGCATTCGATGTTCGGCGATACGGCTCCTGCGGAGACCATGGCGGATGACCGAGACTGTAGCGATGTCTCAAGATGTCGGGGGTGCGCCGCGCACGCAGGTAGCAATCACCGCTCTGCTCATCGTCGCCGGCGTGCTCATCCTCTTCGTCCCCGCCGGTGACGAGGGCAGAGTCCTCGTGCCCCTCAGCGAAGGTCACGGACTATCCGCCGTAGACGGGGTCGGCGCAGCACTGCTGGCGTTGGGCGGCACCTGGCTGGAAGTGCTCGTGGTACGGCGCCTGCCCTACCTCGCCCTGCCCCCACGGGCCTTGTTCGCACTCGGCCTGCTGGCCGGCCTCGGCATGGGGCTCCTGATTGCCTCGGTCTTTTCGGGATTCTTCTGGTGGTGGGCTGTCGGCGCCACGACACTTGGCGTTGCCGTCCTCGTCCTCGTGCCCCTCACGGCGCGCCGTTGAGGTCGCGTCGATGTGCACGGCGCACGCGTCGCCCATGGCGGTCGCCGCGACGACGTCGGCGGTGGGCGCGGTGAGCACCAGGGTGGCGCAGCTAGGCGGTATCTCCGCGCGGCCAGTACCGCGTCCAGCCCGGCGTGGTGGTGTGCGGGCGCGACCTGGACCAGCACCGGCAGCTACGCGAGCGGTAGAACAACTCGACCGCCTCGATCCCATGGTGGGAATCGTCCCGTGCGGCAAGCGGAGCCGCAGAGTTTGAGCGGCGGCGGGTGACGCCGCGAGTGTGACGCAGCAGCCAGCCGCCGCGGCTTGCGGTGTAGGTAGCCGGTTATGCCCTGGCAGCGAGGCGTTCGACTTCTTGCGCCGTGCCGTCCGCGGCGTCGTCGTCCATAACAGACGCCAGTGCGGCGCTCAGGCCGGTGAGGACCTCGCGGTCGCCGTCGTCCTGCGGTTCGTACTCGGCAAGACACAATCCGGCGATGGTGAACCGCGAGGCGAGGTCGCGCACGGCGGTGATGAGCTGTTCGAGGGTCAGCCCGCCCGGCTCGGGCGTGCCGACGGCGCCGAACACCTCAGGGTCCAGCACGTCGAGGTCGATGTGGAGGTAGACGCAGCCAGCACCGGTGGCGGCGACCTCGTCCACTAGAACGGACGGGTTGGCCAGTCCTGCCGCCGCGACGTGCCGAATCCGGTGCTCAGCCACGAACGCCCGTTCCCCGAGATCGAGCGCGCGCACACCGGCCAGCACCACCTGGTCCGGCCGCAACGCCTTGGCCGGGGCCAGCTCGCGCGGGCCATCTCCGAGCAAGGCCCGCAAGACCATGCCGTGGAACGCGCCGGACGGCGACGAGGCCGGGGTGTTCAGGTCGCCGTGCGCGTCGAACCACACCACGGTCAGCCGGTCGCCATGCGCGGCCACGGCCGCCTCAATGGGGGCCAGGTCGACACCGCAGTCCCCGCCGACGGTCACAACTGTCCGCCCGCGCGCCCGAGCGTTGGCGTGGGCGGCGCGTACCGCGCTCAGGTTCGCCGCGAGCGTGTCGAGTGCGGCAACGCCGTCGCGGGAGTCGGCCGGTTGGCCGTCCGTGTCGACTCGCACCCGTTGCCCGGCGGGGAACAGCCCGACCAGCGCGGACGCGCCTTGCCGCAACCGGTACGCGCCACGTGAGCCCGACCCCTGCCATTGCGGTACTTCCAGGACCGTGACGCCCAGCACCCCCACACCCGCTCTCTGCATAATGAGTCGTCGGAATGCATATTGTTCCACAAGCCGGGTGAGTCCTCAGATGGGGCGGATCCGGGGCAGTTGGCCGTATCGCACCGAGTGGACCTGAATACGCCCGCATGGATCGCCACGAGGGCGCTGGGACGGGAGGAGCCAAGTATCCGGATCTGCCGCGAAGCGCTCGTCACGGAAGGTAACTGGATCGCAGGGTGCCTGCATCCGGACGTGCCGATGAGCGGAAAATCGATCATGTCAGCAGCGAAGCGCTTGCTCCTCACGCGGCGTCATGCCACATAGTCGGTGGCGTGGAGGAGCACCTGACCGTGGGGCGTGTGGCGCAGTTGGCCGGCGTCAGCGTCCGCACACTGCATCACTATGACGAGATCGGCCTCCTGGAGCCGTCCACGCGGACTGCGGCTGGGCACCGGGCCTACTCCGCGAACGATGTGGAGCGACTCCGGAGGGTGCTCGCCTACCGGCGGCTCGGCTTCGGATTGCGGGAGATCGCGGATCTGGTTGACGATCCGGCCACCGACGCAGTCGCGCACCTGTGCCGGCTGCGTGGCCTGCTGATGGACCAGCGCGACCGCGCTGCCGCGATGGTGACGGCCATAGACAGGGAACTGGAGGCACGGGCAATGGGGATCAGGACGACGCCAGAGGAGCAACTAAAGGTGTTCGGCGCGCAGTTGTACGACGCCATCGGATCCGCTTACCCAGCGACGCGGCGCACCGAGCCACGGATCGCCGCGCGCATCTGGGACGCGCTGGGGGATGCACGAACGGTGCTGAACGTCGGGGCTGGCACCGGCTCCTACGAACCACCCGACCGCGACGTCACCGCGGTGGAACCGTCGGCGGTCATGCGGGCGCAGCGTCCCGTGGGCGCGGCGCCGTGCGTGGCCGCCGCTGCGGAGAGTCTGCCGTTCGAGGACCAGTCCTTTGACGCCGCGATGGCGGTCAGCACCGTCCATCACTGGCCGGATCCGGTCGCCGGGCTGCGTGAGATGCGGCGTGTGGCCCGCCGCGTGGTGGTGTTCACGTACGACGCCGATGACACCGGCTGGCGTCAGCGGTTCTGGCTCACCCGCGACTACTTACCTGAGTTCGCTGAGCTTCTCGTCGGCTGGCCGTCCCTGGCCGACCTGACCCGCGCGATCGGAGGACGCGCGGAGCCGGTGCTCGTCCCGTGGGACTGCGCTGACGGCTTCTTCGAGGCGCACTGGCGCCGGCCTGAGGCGTACCTGGACGAACATGTACGCCGCGCGGTTTCGGTATGGACCAGAGTCGGACCGCAGGCTGAGCAACGTGCAGTCAGCACACTCCGCGAAGACCTTTCCTCAGGCAGGTGGGCCGAGCGCAACCGCGACCTCGTCGCCCTCGACACGGCAGAGCTCGGTCTCCGCCTGCTCGTAGCCTGAACCACCGTGCACGAGAACTCCGCCAGAGCTGACCGTCGGGATCATTAGATACTGCCGCGGCGACGCTTGGCCCTCCGTGGCGCGCTCAACCTGGACGTCCTTGCCGTACAGGTCGAGCTTGGACTTGTCGGTCCACCGCATGAGCTGCATGAGAGAGCGACGCGCAGATCCGGTGCACGCTCATGCCGCCGACCGTGCGTCACGTGGACGACTAAGCCGTTGTGGCTCGGGCACCGGCGGTGTGCTGCTGGTTTCCTGCGGTGTGCCGGACGACCTGGATACCGGCGGTCGTGGTGGTCACGAGTGCCACGGATGCGGCGACCAGCAGCAGGGTGGTCTCGGCCAGGACAGTGCGCATGTACTCGCCCCCGTCTGCGGTGGCGGACAGGTACTGCACGGCTGCGATCAGGTTGAAGGGTACGGCGACGATCGCGCTTATCCGCCACCACGCCACTGGCTCTGTGAGTGAGACCGGTGGTCCGGTGCGCCGGGCCCGGATGACCCAGTTGGCGACGCCGGACCAGGCGGTAAGCAGCGTGAGAAACAGCAGACAGAACATCGCTGCGGACAGCTCGCGAAGCGGCACGATGGTGTCGAGCATGTCCACCGTGCCGGACCCGTCGTGGGTCACTACACCGATCCGGTGCTCGTACGCTGCGAGGGCGACGATGGTGTGGAAGACGTCAACGACCGTGAGGGCGACAAGGGCGGTCACGGCGGTGCGGGCACCGGGCATCTGGCGACGATAGCTGAAGGGGAAACATCGCTTGAGCGCTGATTCTTAGTGCTTCTCGTCGTTAATTCGTCGGGGGTTGCGTCCAGGCGGTGGGATCGTTGAGGTAGAGGCCGCAGGCGCAGTCGAGGGCTTCTTCCGGGCTGCCTGCGGGCAGCCCGTTGGGCAGGACGGAGTCTTGGTAGCCGTCATGGCTGGCGAGGTAGATCGCGAAGCCCCACCTGCTGGCGGAGCCGCCGTAGCGTAGCCGGCACAGCGGCAGGGTGGTGCCGTCGGCGAGCCGCGCGTCGACGTAGGCGAAGATGCCGTGATACCGCACGGGTACGGCTGTCAGGGCAGGCCAGCGGGTGCGGGCGTGCGCGCTCAGGCGTTGACGCAGGCTGGTCTTGGTCGACTCGGGTGGGGGCTTGGCCACGACTGCCATCCTGCCCCACCGCTGTGCCGGCGTGTCGGTGCCGGCGCGGGGGCGGTGCGGGTGGCCCCCGACGAACCGCGCGACTGTGCAGACCTGCTGCAGCACAACGCCTGGGTCCACGAGTGCGTTCGCTTGGACTTCGGAGGACCCGACAACGCCTCCGGAGGCTGGCACCTGGGTGACTCGTCGCAGTGGGAACCGCAGCGCGACGACGTCCCATCCTGGTTCGACCCCGGCGACAACCTCATCCCGTGGGGACACACCGGCAACGGCGACCTGCTCTTCTGGCACGTCAAGCCTGGCGCGGCTCCCGACGACTGGCCGGTGGTGTTCAAGGAGGAAGGGCCGTATTGGGAGCAGTACCAGGCCGGCTTCTCCGTGGCCCTCGTCGGCTTACTAACGGGTGAGATTCAGTCCGATTACCTGAGCCGTTGGCTTGGAGGATCCCACTCCTACACGCCCTGAAGCGAGCCGTCGGACCATGCTCAGGCATCCGGTCATGCCGCGATCAGCGCGCTACGGACGTCTACGTGACCGCTCGGGGCTCGCGGTGCGGATCTGCCGATGTTAGTGCGGAGTGGAAGGTTGGTTGATCGGCAGTATCAGGCCGTCCCGGCAACACCATACGCGGCGAGCCATACCCGTATGGCTTGGTCGGCCCAACGGTGCAGATCGGCCTTGTCGTGGCGCTCGCGGACCGCGAACATCGCCTCGTTGAGTGGGATCGACAGGATCAGGTAGTTCAGGTGCTGTGCCGCCAGCAGCGGGTCCGGTGCGTGGACCAGTCCGCGCTCGGCGAGCCGGGCGATGGCGCGGGCGAGGGTCGCGGCGCCGCGTTCGGGTGCGCGCCGATGCCAGGTGCGGGCCAGTTCGGGGAACCGGCCGGCCTCGCCGATGATCATGCGCCGCAGGTGGATCAAGTGGGGTTGCGTGACGGTGCTGACATGTTCGCGGGCGAAAGCACGCAGGTCGCGGGCCAGGTCGCGGGACTCGGCCAGTGATTCGGTCAGCGGTGAACCTGAGCGCTCCGCTTCAGCGATCGCGTTGGTGATGACGGCCTCGAAGAGCGCCTGCTTGTCGGCGAAGTGCGCATAGAGCGTGACTTTCGAGGCTGCTGCGCGAGCGGCGATCCGGTCCATGCTTGTACCCCGGTAGCCGTGTTCCAGGAACTCCGCCAGGGCAGCATCGAGAATCGCCTGACGCTTCTGCTCTTTCCGCACCCCTCAACTGTACTATACCGTTCAGTTCATGAAGGCTGTCATTACGTCCCGGGACGGGACCCGCATCGCGTACGAGCAGAAGGGCTCCGGCCCGACGGTCATCCTCATCGACGCCGCCGGACACTTCCGCGCCAACAGTCCGCTGGGTGAACTCGCCACCCTGCTGGCCGAGGACTTCACCGTCGTCCGGTATGACCGCCGCGGCCGTGGCGCCAGCACCGACACCCCGCCGTACGCCCCCGCACGCGAGGTGGAAGACCTAGCGGCGTTGATCGACGCGGTCGGCGGGGCGGCGACGCTCTACGGTTACTCGTCCGGCTGCCTGGTCGCGCTGCATGCGGCTGCAGCCGGCCTGGCCGTACGTCGTTTGGCCTTGCTTGAGCCGCCGATCGAGCCCGCAAGCGACAATCCAGAGCAACGAGCGTTCACCGCTCAACTGCGGCGCCTCACCGGCGCGGATGCGGTGGAGTTCTTCCTGACCAGCATCGGTGTGCCCGCCGAGACCCTCGCCGGCATGCGGGACACGCCGCACTGGTCCGCCATGGTCTCCGTCGCATCCACGCTGGCGTACGACAGCATGCTCAGCGAAACCGTCGACGCGGACCTGCTTCGACACGTCACGGCACCGACGCTGGTACTGGACAGCACGGGCAGCACCACCGATCTGACTCACATGGCAACGGTCGTAACGGAGTTGCTTCCCCAGGCCGTTCACCGCAGCCTGCCCGGCGGGTGGCACGGCGTGCCTGCGGGCACCCTGGCCCCAGTGCTCAGCGAATTCCTTCGCTGAAGCCGAGGGGCGACCCGCGGAAGAAGCCGTCCGAGTGGTTAATGCGGGAGCGACGGAAGCGCGGCGCCACCATCCGGATCTGCCGCGTGGCGCTCGTGACCGAAGGTGACGTCGGCGCCGGTGCTGGCGTCCGGTCGTGCCGATGTGCCGATGAGGGTGCGTCACGCAGTGACCCTCCTACCCAAGAGTCGACCCGAATCGGCATACCCGTGCCGGCCATAGAACCGCACGGCGTCAGCGTTCCGGTGATCGATCCCGGCGGACAGATAGCCAATCCCTTGGGCCGCAGCCCAATCCTGCGCCGCCTCGAGCAACGCCGAACCGATCCCTTGGTTCCGCGCCTCATCCGTTACCACCGTGTGGATCTGCGCCGAGGGCTCAGGCCGCAGTACCTGATCAACTCGCTGGTCGACGACGAAACGGGCGAGCGTTTTGTGGCCGAGCACCCAGATCCCGCCCTTCCCTGAGCTGGCGCCCGCGCCGCGCGACGTCCTGTACGACGAACGCACGCATCTGCCGCTGTCCGCGCGTTGGTAGCAACTGGCGCCGTGCGCTGTCGTGCTGAGTTGCGGGGTGTCGGACGGGCTCACCGCCTCGCTCCGTCAGACAGGGGAGGACGAGAGCGCCTCGGCGATCATTCGGTGGCCTTGGGCTTCGAACGACTCGTCGCCTACT
>NZ_JAMOKF010000407.1 GCF_023656545.1 Micromonospora phytophila
CGATCCGGCGGTAGGCGGCGTTGCGTCGGACCAGCACGACCGTGGCCAACAGCGCGGAGACCACCGAGCCGGTCAGCACCGCGACCTTGACGTTCTCGTCGGCCGCGCTGCCAGCGCCGAAGGCCAGCTCCCCGATCAGCAGCGAGACCGTGAAGCCGATGCCGGCGAGCAGCGCGACCCCGAGCAGGTCCGACCAGGTGATGTCCTCGTCCAGCTCGGCCCGGGTGAACCGGGCCAGCAGGAACGTCGAGCCGAAGATCCCGATGGCCTTGCCGAGTACCAGGCCGGCGACGATGCCGATCACGATGGGGTCGGTGACGACCGCGCCGAGGTCCGCGCCGCGCAGAGACACGCCCGCGGCGAAGAAGGCGAAGACCGGCACGGCGAATCCGGCCGAGACGGGCCGCCATCGGTGCTCCAGGTGCTCGGCGAGGCCGTGGGTGTCCCCGTCCCTGCCGCTGAGCACCGGCACGGTGAAGCCGAGCAGGACACCCGCCACGGTGGCGTGCACGCCGGAGGCGTGCACCAGGCTCCAGGCGAGCACGGCGAGCGGGATCAGCGCCCACCACCAGGTCCGCCGGCGCTGCACCAGCAGGCCGAAGAGCGCGATCGGCGCCAGGGCCCCGAGCAGCGGCAGCGGGCTGAAGTCGTCGGTGTAGAAGATCGCGATGATGGTGATCGCGAACAGGTCGTCGACGACCGCGAGCGTGAGCAGGAACGCCCGCAGCCCCTGCGGCAGGTGGGAGCTGATCACGGCCAGCACCGCCAGGGCGAAGGCGATGTCCGTCGCGGTGGGGACGGCCCAGCCGCGCAGCCCGTTCCCGCCCGCGGTCAGGTTGACCGCGACGTAGATCAGCGCCGGTAGCGCCATGCCGCCGATCGCGGCCACCACCGGCAGGGCCGCGCGCCGCGGGTCGCGCAGTTCGCCCGCGACGAACTCCCGCTTGAGTTCCAGCCCGACCACGAAGAAGAAGATCGCGAGCAGGCCGTCGCCGGCCCACGTCGCCAGGCTCAGGTCGAGGTGCAGCGCCTCGCCGCCCGGCCAGGGCACCCACGCGGCCAGGGCCCGGTAGGAGGCCTCCCACGGGGTGTTCGCCCAGACCAGGGCGATCACCGCGCCGAGCAGCAGGAGCCCGCCGCCGACGGTCTCGGTCCGCAGGACGTCGGCCAGGAACCGGGCCTCCGGCCAGGACGTACGCGAGAAGAGCCGGCGGGTCGACGAGCCGGAGCGGCCGGTGGGCGGGGTGCGGTCGGTCATGCGCGAGCTCACCTCAGGGTCGTGAAGACGGCAAGGATCGTCGCCGACCAGACTTCCCGGCACACCGGTTCCGACCCTATCCGCCGGTGCCCGCAGCCGCGAACCGGGCAGCCCGGCCGCGCTCACCCCGCCGGGTCCCTCCCGGGATTCACCGTTGCGGCCCCGCGTCCGACCGAGCCGGGCATCCGTTTGTCGGTTGTGGTCGGACGGATGCCCGGCGTCGAAAATACGCAAGTCGGAACGAAAGGCGTAATGAGTCGCTTTAATGGTTTCACGAGATTAAGTCGACCTTGGGGGTTTTCGTGAAGTTCTTTGGCGTTACCGGCCTGCTACGGAGGCGCGCCTGATGGACCTGTACCGCCAACTCCGCCTCGTGCGTCGGCACTGGTGGATCGTGCTCCTGACCGTCATGGTCGCCCTCGGCGTCACCGTCGGGATCACCGTCCGGACGAAACCCCGGTACGTGGCCTCGGTGACCTTCTTCGTCACCACGCCGAGCCAGGGGGTCACGGACGCCTATCAGGGCGGCCTCTTCCTCCAGCAACGCGTGAAGTCCTACGCCGAGCTGCTCACCAGCGACCGGCTGGCGCAGAGCGTGGTGGCCGAGAACCCGGTCGGGCTCACCGCCGAGGAGATCCAGCGCCGGGTCAGCACCTCGACCGAGACCGGCACGGTCCTGCTGCGCGCCTCCGTGACCGACACCGACCAGAACCGCGCGCTGAAGGTCACCGAGAGCCTCTCCGCGAAGTTCGTGGAACTGGTGCAGAAGGTGGAGACGACGCAGGACGGCAAGGCCGGCCCAATCAAGATCGAGGTGGTCAGCGGGCCGCGGGTGAGCTCCACCCCGGTCTCGCCGCAGCCGGTCCGCAACTTCACCATCGGCGGCCTGCTGGGGCTGCTCGCGGGGATCGGTCTGGCGATCCTGCGCGGCCTGGCCGACGTGCGGATGCGCGACGCCGCCGGTCTGCAACGCACCACCGGCAGCCCGCTGCTCGGCGAGATCCCGTTCGAGAGCACGGCGAAGGCGTCCCCGCTGATCGTCGGCGACGCGGTCAACTCGGCCCGGGCGGAGGCGGTGCGCAAGCTGCGCACCAACCTGCGCTTCGTCGACGTGCACGAGCCCGCCCGGGTGATCGCCGTGACCAGCGCACTGCAGGGCGAGGGCAAGACGACGCTCTCCTGCAACCTGGCCATCGCCCTGGCCGAGGCGGGCTGGCGGGTGCTGCTGGTCGACGCGGACCTGCGGCGCCCGAAGGTCGCCGACTACCTGGGCATCGACGACGGGGTCGGGCTCACCGACGTGCTGGTCGGCGACGTGCAGGTCGGCGACGTGGTGCAGCGCTGGGGCGACAAGTCCCTGCTGGTGCTGCCGAGCGGCTCGGCGCCGCCCAACCCGAGCGAGCTGCTCGGCTCCAAGGCCATGGCGGACCTGCTGCTTGCCCTGCGTGAGTCGGCCGACATCGTCATCATCGACACCGCCCCGCTGCTGGCCGTCACCGACGGTGTGGTGGTGGCCGTGCAGGCCGACGGCGCGCTGCTGGTGACGCAGCAGGGGCGTACCTCGCGCAGTCAGGTGGCCTCCGCCGCCCGTTCGCTGCACTCGGTCTCCGTCCGGCTGCTCGGCTGTGTGCTCAACATGGCCAAGA
This sequence comes from Micromonospora phytophila, assembly GCF_023656545.1. GTDB lineage: Bacteria > Actinomycetota > Actinomycetes > Mycobacteriales > Micromonosporaceae > Micromonospora > Micromonospora phytophila. The sequence goes on from NZ_JAMOKF010000407.1 coordinate 2,905, forward strand.
TGCCCAAGGCCGAGGCGTACCAGTACGAGGCCTACCGGGTGGTCACGTCGGCCGGGACGCCGGACGTGCCGGCGGAGCGCGCCTCGACCTCCCGGCACGCCGAGCACCCGGGGGTCAACGGAGTCAGCGACCGCACGCAGGAACTCACCCGGCTGTCCCGATGAGCGCCGCGAGGGGTCGCATCGACCGTTCGATCTCCTCGGCGCAGCGGCGGAAGTCGGCGGCGGTGCCGCTGACCGGGTCCGGCAGGTCGTCCGCGTCCGGGGTGGCGGGTTGCAACCGCCCCCGGGCGCGGGCGGCGGCCTCGACCGCGGCCCGCAACTCCTCGCCCGCCGGGCCCGTGGCCGGCTCGGCCGCGGCGGCCAGCCGGCCGAACTGGCGCAGGGTGAACGTCCGGTGCAGCGCGGCCGGCGCCAGGGCGGTGCACATCGACCGCTGCCGCCGGGTGGCCGTCAGCACCAGCGAGGCGCCGATCAGGTGCTCGCGGCGTAGCTTCCGGCTGCGGAACTCGGCCGGATCCGCGCCGGTCTCCGCCGCCACCTCCGCGGCGTACGGGTGCATCAGCAGGTCGTCGCGGGCATCGGTGCCGGCGCTGGCCACCGTCACCGGCCGCCCGGCCAGCAACCGGCGGGCGATGTACTCGGCCATCGGTGACCGGCACAGGTTGGCGTGGCAGACGAACAGCACCCGGTCGACCATGTGGACCCCTCTCGTCGGTGCCGTCGCGGGGGACACCGCCGCGACGGCGGTCGGCCGGTGGTGGTGGCCGACCGCGGAGGGGATGTCGGCATCGTACGCGGACCGGACGCGTCGGAGTCACGGTGCCGCGCCGAAGCGCCGCGGCCGGGCGGAGGCGTCCCGATGAGGATCGGCATCCTGTCGTACCACTTCCCGCCCGAGCCGGCGTTCATCCCGGGCAGCCTCGCCGAGGAACTGGCCGCCCGGGGCCACGAGGTACGGGTGCTGACCGGCTTCCCGGACTATCCCGGCGGGCACGTCTACCCCGGCTGGCGGCAGCGCTGGCGGCACGAGACGCGCAGCGAGCGGCTGACCGTGCGGCGGGTTCCCCGGTACTCCGGCGGTGACGGGTCGCTGCGCACGCGCATGGCCGGCTACCTGTCCTTCGCCGCCAGCGTCACGGTGACCGGACGCGCATTCCTCGCCGACGTCGACGCGCTCTACGTCCACCAGCCGCCGGCGACCGCCTTCGCCGCGGCGGGTCTGCTGCGCCTGCTGACCCGGGTGCCGACCGTGCTGCACGTGCCGGACGTCTGGACGCACGA
>NZ_JAMOKF010000408.1 GCF_023656545.1 Micromonospora phytophila
CGGTCACCAGGTGATCACGACGAGAGGACGGCTTGACGGCATCGAGGATCGGCTTCTACTGGGAGGGAGTGACAGTCGCGTGCCCCTTGCGTGCCCGTTCGCATGGGTGCCGGCGGTCAACGGCGGTGGACCGCCGTGGGCTGCGGCTGGGCCGGGGCGGCGGCTCGTACGACCGGGCCCTGGCCCGGGTGCCCGCGAGCGCGCTGACCGTCGTCCCGTTGCACGACGGTGAGCTGGTCGAGGCGCTTCCCGCCGAGCCGCACGACCGCCCGGTACGCGCGGTCGTCACCCCCGCCGACGGCCTGGTTACGCTTGACGCGGCCCCGGAGGGTGCGGCAGGTGTCGCGCCCCACACTTCCGCTGGACGAACCCGGGGGCGATGACGCACCATTGGCACTCGAATACGTCGAGTGCCAACCGGCCGTGCCAGATCCGGAGGAGAACGTGCCCACGTACCAGTACGCCTGCACCGCGTGTGGCGAGCAGCTCGAGGCGGTGCAGTCCTTCTCCGACGAGCCGCTGACCGAGTGCCCGGCGTGTGAGGGGCGGCTGCGGAAGGTCTTCAACTCCGTCGGCGTCGTGTTCAAGGGCTCCGGCTTCTACCGCACCGACTCGCGCGCGTCCGCCACGGACGCCGCGAAGAACGGCGCCGCCAAGCCGGCCAAGTCCGATTCGTCCTCCTCGGGCGGCGACTCCGGCTCGTCGGGCGCCTCGACCACGTCGTCCTCGTCGTCGACCGGCTCGTCCGGCTCCAGCGGCGGCGGGTCGACCAAGACCCCGGCCGCCAGCACCTCCAGCGCCTCCTGACCGGCGCCGCACACCGACCCGTCCCGGGGTGGGCCCTCGCCCGCCCCGGGCGTCGGCGCGTCCGCCGACGGTGACCCCGGGCTCTCCGACGTCTTCGGCCGGTTCTCGACGGGTCGATCCAGCAGCTCCGGTCGCCGGTTAGGGGTTTTCCACAGGGGCGCCTCGTTGTCCACAGGCCGTCCCGATGCCACCTGCGGTCGGCCCGCCGCCGCCTGGCCTCGCCGGTCGCGGGCCGTCCGGGCTCCCGGCGGGCACGGCAGCCGGAGGTGGCCGGATGCCGTCGGTACGGGGCGCGGTGGGGCCAGGCGGGTCTCCGATGCGGCCCGGCCGGCGACGCGCGGGACGGGGTGTGGTCAGTCCCAGTGCGGCGGGCGCTCGGCGAGCAGCCAGTCGTCGTTGCCGCCGGACCGCTCGCCCCAGCCCCGGTCGGTGTCGTCGGCGGTCTGCTCCGGCAGCACCACGAAGTCGTCGCTCAGGTCGACCGTGCGGTCGTCGTCGCCGCGCACGGCCGGCGTACCCGGATCCTCGGTGCTCACGAGCGGAAAGACTAGCGCAGCCGTGATCCCGCTAATCGGAGCGCAGCCGGGGTGCCGGCCGCGTCCACGGGTCGTCGGGCCACCGCGTTGGTAGCGTCGGACGGCGTGACGACCCCCAGCTCCGGCAGCTCCCCGGACGAGCAGTGGCGGCGGCCCGACGTCGGCCCCGGCGAACCTCCGGATCAGCCGCCCGCCGCGCCGTCACCCCCGGTGGCCCCGAGCGGATCGGCCCCGGCCAGCTCACCGGACCCGGCCGGTGGGCCGCACTCGTCCGCCACGGCGAACCCAGCGGAATGGCCGGGCCCGCAGGGAGAGTCGAGCCCGCAAGGTGGGTCGGGCCCGCGGGGTGCTTCGGGCCCGCCGGGTGAATCGGTCTGGTCGGACCGGGCGGGCGCGGAGGGCGCACACGGCACACCGGGGGCGGCCGGGTGGTCGGGCCCGCCGGAAGCCGGCGGGGCGCCGAGCCCCGGAGGCGGCTACGCGGGCCCGCCGCCGACCACCCCGCCACCGTCCGGTTGGCGACCCCCGGTGCACCTGCAACCGCCCCCGCCCCGGCGGCTGCCGCCGCAGGACATGGCCGGTCTGGACGCCGCCGAGCAGCGGGCCCAGCGCCTCACCAACGGCATGGGCCTGGTGGCCGCGGTCGTGCTGGTGATCCTCGTCTGCCTGCTCTGCTCGCGGATCCTCTTCTGAACCGCAGGGGCGCGGCCCCCACGTCGACGTGCCCGGTACCAGGACTGATCCCAACCGCGTCGACGCCGAGACCGTGCCGGAGGCCCCCGCCGCCGCGCCGGCCGGGGCCCACGGCTGTCAGAGGGTGTTCCCCCAGACGGCCTCCGCCCCGGAGTGCCCGGTGAGGTAGACGTAGAAGAGGCTGGCGACGCCGAGAGCGACCACCGCGACCGACAGCGCCGGGGTCACCCAGGACGGCAGCCTCGGCACCCGGGGGTGCCCGCTGGTCACCACGAGCAGCAGCACAGCCGCCACGGCGAGCGGCAGGACGTACCGGAACAGGATGTCGCCGTACCGGGAGTGGTCGAAGATCTGCTGGACGATCGGGCCCTGCAGGCCCCGGGCGACGAACGCGTCGGTCAACTCCTCGCCGGACTCGACCGCCACGAAGGCGGTCACCGGCGCCACCACGGCGAGGATCGCCACCGCCCAGTCCAGCCGGGGGCGGAACCGGGGCAGGGCCACGTACGCGCTGGAGAGCAGCACCAGCAGCGGCACGAAGACGACCACCGCGTGCACCACGAGCACATGCGCCGGTAGACCCAGGATCTCCTTGAACATCGACACCTCCGGCGGTACGCGGTCGGGGGGTGCCAGCGTACGGTGCGCCGGTCGACCCGCCCAGGCCTTGTCACCCGGCTACACGCGCGGCACGGGGCTCCGGTTCACCGTGCGGCGGCACGACCTGGGTGTGGCCGGGGCCACCCTGTGCCGCCGGTCGGTTGTCGGCCCCCGGCCCGCGTGCTGTCATTGGCGCATGTCCGGTGGCGAGGAGTTGCTCCGGTCGAGGGGCCTGCGGGTCACCCGGCCGCGCCTCGCCGTGCTCGACGTGCTGGCCGCCGGCGGCCACCTCGAGGTGGACGAGATCACCCGCCGGGTTCGCGAACGCCTCGACTCCGTCTCCACGCAGGCGGTCTACGACGTGCTCGGCGCGCTCTCCCGGGCCGGGCTGTCCCGCCGGATCGAGCCGGCCGGCAGTCCCGCCCGCTACGAGGCCCGGGCCGGCGACAACCACCACCACGTGGTGTGCCGGGGCTGCGGTGAGATCGCCGACATCGACTGCGCGGTCGGCAGTGCCCCCTGCCTGGACCCGGACATCGCCCACGGGTTCGAGGTCGACGAGGCGGAAGTGACCTTCTGGGGCCTCTGCCCGCCCTGCCAGGCCCGTCGCTCCGCCGACAACTGACCCCGCCACCACCTCGCGCGTCCACCGTCCGGCGTGGGGCCCCGGGGGCGTGGCACGCTTGGTCGGTGGACTCCGATGACCTCGGCCTCTTCGGTCCGGGTTCGGTCACGTGGAAGGTGCACGAGGAGCCGATCCTGATCGTCGCCGGCCTGCGCTCGCTCTACCTGCAGGCACTGCACCCCCGGGCGATGGCCGGCGTGGCGCAGAACAGCAACTACCGCACCGACGCGTGGGGCCGCCTGGTCCGTACCGCGACCTACGTGGGGACCACCATCTACGGCACCACCACGGAGGCGGAGGACGCCGGGCAGCGGTTGCGCCGGCTGCACGCCCGGATGCGGGCCACCGACCTCGTCACCGGCGAGGAGTTCCGCGTCGACGAGCCCGACCTGCTGCGCTGGGTGCACGTCACCGAGGTGGAGTCGTTCCTCGACACCGCGCGCCGGGCCGGACTGCCGCTGACCGCCGACGAGGTCGACGGCTACTACACCGAGCAGCGGCGGGCCGCCGCCCTGGTCGGCCTGGACCCGGAGACCGTCCCCGGCACCGCCGCCGAGGTGGCCGACTACTACCGGCAGGTCCGCCCCGAGTTGCGGATGACCCGCGAGGCGGCCGAGACCGCGGTCTTCCTGACCGCGCCGCCGATCCCGTGGAAGCTGAACCTGCCCGCCCGGATCGGGCTCAACCTGGGCCCGCCGCGGTTCGCGTACTTCGGCATCGCCGGCACCGCGCTCGCGCTGCTGCCGTCCTGGGCCCGGCGGATGTACGGCGGCCTGGGCCTGCCGACCACCGCGCTCACCGCCGACCTGACCCTGCGGGCCCTGCGGCTGACCCTCGCCGCGGTGCCCCGCCGCTGGCGGGAGGGGCCGATGCAGCAGGCCGCCAAGGAACGCGCCGCCCGGCTGACCGGCACCGCGCTCGGG
>NZ_JAMOKF010000409.1 GCF_023656545.1 Micromonospora phytophila
GGCCTCGCCGCGCGAGTCGCCCTCGCCGGACCGGGAGGACAGCAGCCGACGGTACGACGCCAGTCGGCGCTGGTCGGCCTTGCCGGCGGCCACCCAGGCGTCCAGCGCGCACTCCGTCTCGTCCGCGGTGTGCGGGCAGTTCGGCGGGCACTCGACCGTTCCCTCGACCAGGTCGGGGAAGCCGTGCAGCAGGCTCTCCGCCGAGACGTGGGCGAGACCGAAGCTGCGCACGCCGGGGGTGTCGACGATCCAGCCCGGGTCGCCGCCCGCGCCCGGTGCGGGCGGGAGCCGCAGCGCCACCGCGCTGGTCGAGGTGTGCCGGCCGCGACCGATCGCGCTGACCACGCCGACCGCCCGGGCGGCGTCCGGGACGAGGCGGTTGACCAGCGTCGACTTGCCCACCCCGGAGTGCCCGACCATGACCGAGACCTGCCCGCTGAGCAGGCTGCGCAGGGCGTCGAGGTCGGAGTCCGGCCGGACCAGCACGTACGGCAGCTCCAGCTCGGCGTAGTAGTCGACCACCGCCTCCGGGCCGGCCAGGTCGGCCTTGGTCAGGCAGAGCAGCGGCTCGATGCCCGCGTCGTACGCGGCCACCAGGCAGCGGTCGATGAAGCCCGTCCGCGGCGGCGGGTCGGCCAGGGCGCTGACGATCACCAACTGGTCGGCGTTGGCGACGACCACCCGTTCCAACCGCCCCTCGGCGGTGGTCTCGTCGTCGTCGGCGGTGCGCCGCAGCACCGACGTCCGCTCGGCGATCCGGACGATCCGGGCCAGCGCCCCCACCGCGCCGGAGGTGTCCCCGACCAGGCCGACCCGGTCACCGACCACCACCGACTTGCGCCCCAGCTCCCGGGCCCGCATCGCGGTCACCGTCGGCAGCTCCGCGCCGGCCGCGCCGTGCTCCGCGCCGGCCAGCACGCACGTGTAACGGCCCCGGTCGACGGCGATGACGAAGCCGTCCACCGCGTCGGCGTGCCGGGGTCGGGTCCGGGTACGCGGACGCGACGACTTGCCGGGCCGGACCCGGACGTCGTCCTCGTCGTACTCCCGCCGTTTGGTCGTCAGGACCGCCCCCCGTCGTGTCAGCTCTTTCCGGTCACCATCGCTGACCATAGCGCCGGAAACTCCGGCATGGTCTTGGAGGTGCACGACACGTCGTTCAACTCGATCCCCGGCACGGCCAGGCCAGCCACCGCGGCGGCGTGCGCCATCCGGTGGTCGTGGTAGGTCTCGAAGACCCCGCCGCGCAGCGGCCGGGGGCGGATCTCCAGCCCGTCGGCCGACTCGGTGATGTCCGCGCCGAGCGCGGTGAACTCCCGGGCCAGGGCGGTCAGCCGGTCGGTCTCGTGGCCCCGGATGTGGCCCACCCCGGTGAACCGGGAGGGCGAGTCGGCCAGCAGGGCGAGCGCGGCCAGTGCCGGGGTCAGCTCGCTGACGTCGGAGAGGTCGGCGTCCAGGCCGTGCACGACGCCGGTGCCCCGGACGGTCAGCCCGCCGGTGGAGAGGGTGACCTCGCCGCCCATCCGCTGCAGCAGCGAGCGGAGCTGCTCGACCGGCTGCGCGCTGCTGCGCGGCCAGCCCTGGAGGGTGACCTCACCGCCGGTGACCAGGGCGGCGGCGAAGAACGGCACCGCGCCGGAGAGGTCCGGCTCGATCTCCCAGCCGCGCCCGGTGAGCGGGCCCGGCTCGACGGTCCACACGTCGGGCGTGGTGTCGTCGACCGCCGCGCCGGCGGCCCGGAGCATCTGCACCGTCATCCGCAGGTGCGGCGCGGAGGGGACCGGTGGGCCGACGTGCCGGACCACCACCCCCCGGTCGAAGCGCGGGGCCGCCAGCAGCAGCCCGGAGACCAGCTGGCTGGAGGCGGAGGCGTCGATCACCACTTCACCGCCGGCCACCCGCCCCGCCCCGAACACGGTCAGCGGCAGGCTGCCGGTGGCCGGGGCGTCCACGCGTACGCCCAGGGAGCGCAGCGCGCCGATCAGCGGGCCGAGCGGTCGGGTGCGGGCCTGCGGGTCGCCGTCGAAGGTGATCCGCCCGTCGGCCAGACCGGCCACCGGTGGCACGAAGCGCATGATCGTGCCGGCCAGGCCGACGTCGACGTGCGCCGGGCCGACCAGCGGGTGCGGCCGGACCAGCCAGCGCTCGTCGTCGCTGATCGACATGTGCGCGCCCATCGCCCGCAGGCCGGCGGCCATCAGCTCGGTGTCCCGGGCGCGCAGCGGCCCGGCCAGGGTCGAGGGGCCGCTGGCCAGCGCGCTGAGCACCAGGGCGCGCGCGGTCAGCGACTTGGACCCGGGCAGGCGCAGCGTGGCCGTGACCGGGTCGGAGGCGGTCGGAGCGGTCCACGGCTGCAGCGGCCGGGTCGCGGTCAGGTTCCCCACGGTTACATTCTGCCGTGTCCGGGCGTGGGTGACGCCGGCCAGCCCGCCGTCTCCCGGTCAGCGGGACAGCCGGGCGGCGCTCGGCGCGTTAGCGTGTGCGACATGTGCGGGAGGTACGCGACGACCCGGAGTGCGGGCGACCTGAGCGCGCTGTTCGAGTCGTACGACGAGACCGACGGCCGGCTCGGGCCCGACCACAACGTGGCGCCCACCGACCCGGTGCCGCTGGTCCGGGTGAGTCCGGAGGGCCACCGCGCGCTGTCGGTGGGCCGGTGGGGGCTGGTGCCCGCCTGGTCCCGGTCGCCCTCGGGCGCCGCCCGCATGATCAACGCCCGCGCCGAGACGGTGGCCACCAGCCGGGCGTACGCCAGGGCCTTCGCCCGGCGACGCTGCCTCGTCCCCGCCGACGGCTGGTACGAGTGGGTCCGCTCGCCGGGGGGCGGCAAGCAGGCGTACTACATGACCCCGCAGGACGGCGGGGTGCTCGCGTTCGCGGGCATCTGGTCGGTCTGGGACGGCCCCGGCGGCCCACTGCTGACGTGCAGCGTGCTCACCACCGGCGCCCTGGGCGAGCTCGCCGAGGTGCACGAGCGGATGCCGCTGCTGCTGCCCCGGGAGCGCTGGGGGTCGTGGTTGGCGCCCACGGAAGAGCCGGCCGGCCTGCTCGCCCCGCCCCCGCCCGACTGGCTCGCCGGGCTGGAGATCCGTCCGGTGGGGCCGGCGGTGGGCGACGTGCGCAACGACGGGCCGCAGTTGACCGCCCGGGTGCCGGTCGCCCGGGCCCCCGAGCCGGAGGAAGTGAGGCTCTTCTGACCGTGCCGCCACATAGTCGAGCGTGATTTGCCAGAGTTCCGGGCGAAAAGTCGCCCGGATTTTCGCCCGTATTCCCCGCAGGCTCTTGTCTCCGTGTTCGGAAATGCGATAGAACACAGCGCCGGTAGTGGGCGACGATTCGCACGGGGCGAACGATGTCCACCGATCTTGCCGGTCCCACGGGGGAGGTGGGTGGATGACACGGGCACGTATGCCCCGTCCGCACGAGGTGGCCGCCGCGCAACGAGATCCGCGACTGCTGCGGGCCTTGCGGGAACGGCGACAGGACGAGGCGTGGCGGACCAGAGGGACCTGCCAGAGTGTCGACCCGGAAACGTTCTTTCCGGCGCCGAACGAGCCGGCCGACGCGGCCGTCGCGCTCTGCCGAACCTGCGACGTGCAGGGCTCCTGCCTGGCCTGGGCCCTGGAGGTGGGCGACTGCCACGGAGTGTGGGGTGGCACCACCCCGCGCGAACGGCGGGCGATGCTGGTCGCCTGGCGCAGCGAGGTGCAGCCGGACCCGGACGCCGTCGACGAGGCGGGCCCACCGGTCCGCGACCGCCTGCTCACCCTCGTGCCGCTGAGCCGCTGAGCCGGTGCGCCTGAGCCGCTGAGCCGCACTTCCGGGGGCTGGGAGACGTCCTCGAGCCGCTGGTTCGGGTTCGCCCGCGCGCCGACTCGGCAGGAGGTGCCCCGGCGGTGGTGGTCCGGGTCGCAGAATGGGCCGGTGCCGCAGAACGAGGACATCGCCACCCCGCGCGGTCCGGCCCGGGTCGACACCGACCCGCCGGCCGGGCCACCGACCGCCCTGCTGGTGCTCGGGCACGGCGCCGGCGGTGGGGTGGACGCCCCGGACCTGCTCGCGCTCCGCGACGCCACGACGGGTGCGGGCCTGGTGGTGGCCCGGGTGACCCAGCCCTACCGGGTCGCCGGTCGGCGCGCGCCGGCCCCGGCCGGGCAGCTGGACGAGGCGTGGACCGCCG
>NZ_JAMOKF010000410.1 GCF_023656545.1 Micromonospora phytophila
CGGCGCCACCTGGTCGGGGGCCACCCGCTCGGGCACCGGTCGGGGAGCCGGCGGGACCGGGGCGGGCTTCGCCGGGCGCGCGACGAGCCGGCCGGTGGCGTGCGGGCGGGCGCCCCGGTCCTCGGCCGCCGCGGGCAGCTTCAACACCTGCCCCGGATGGATCCGGTTCGGGTCGTCCAGCTGGTTCAGCTGCGCCAGCTTCCGGTAGTCGGCGAACTCCGCCAGGTAGCGCTCGGCGACCTCGCCCAGGTGGTCACCCCGGGCCACCCGGTAGAGCGGCGTGCCGTCGGCCGGCGCTGTCGGGGGGTGCTGCACCGTCACGGTCATCGGCGCGACCGGCAGGGCGTACGGCCCGGTGGCGGCGGCCGCCGCGGCGCTCGCCGCCGGGCTGGCGGCGACGATCAGCGCGACCGAGCCGACCAGCGCGGCCGCCGCCTTCTGCTGGCGGCTCATCCCGGGCAGCCGGGGCGCCGGCCGGCGTAGCGTCTGGGCGCCCAGTTCCACCAGCACGGAGAGACCGAAGGTCGCCCAGCCGAACCAGCCGGCCAGGGCCAGCGCCCGCAGGAAGAGCTGCCCGTCGTCGCGGCCGGTCAGCGTCGTGCCGACCTCCGCCACGGTGGGCACGTGGTCGGGCAGCGGGTTGCCGGCGAACGCGAGCAGCGCCACCGGCGCGCCGACCAGCAGCGCGCAGAGCACGACGAGCGCGCCGAACCCGGTCAGGATCCGTCCGGCCCGCCGTGCGGCGGACCGACCCGATGCGGCCATGGCTGCCTTCCTTCCTTCCTACGGTGCCCCGGTGAGCGCCCGCGCGGTCGCCTCGCCGGAGACGGTGACGGTGTCGTCGAAGCCGAGGAGCCCGAGCATCGACCTGCGGTAGGTGACGGTGACCCGTACCTGGACCAGGTCTTCGCCGCCGACGACCGGGAAGCTGACCGTGTGGCCGGTGGCGCCGGCCGCGGCGAGGTAGTCGGCGACGGCCCGCCGGGCCTGCGGCTGGTTGATCCGCTTCGGCCCGCCCTCGATCGCGGTGGCCCGGTCGATGGCCTGGCCGCCGGCCCGGGCGGCCTCGGCGGCGAGGTTGTCGGCCCGTTGCAACGAGCGCAGCTGCCCCGCGCCGTCGAAGGCGAGGCCGATGACGGCGAGGATGCCGACCGCGGCCACCGCCAGGAAGATGCTGACCCGGCCGTCGTCCCGTCCGCCGAACCGACCCCGGCGGATCCGGCGCGCGGGGCGGCGCACCGGCGGGCGGGCGCTCCGGGCGGCGGTCATCCTCGGCTCCGGTACCGGTCCAGGGGCGAGGTGAAGCTCGCCGACACCCGCTTGCCGGTGGGCATCCCCGGCAGGACGGTGAGCCGCAGGTCCCGCCAGGAGACCGTGCAGGAGATCCGGACGGTGACCGAGGCGTCCTGCCCGACCGGGCTGCGGAACGCCGCGTCGAAGCTGGTGGCGCGGCCGCGTACCGAGCCGCTGAAGGCGACTTCGGGGGTGCCGGCGCAGTTCAACCCCCGCCAGTCGAGCTGCTGGCGGGCCGCGTCCCGGGCCTCCGACCGCGCGGTGTCCGCGTCCCTCGAGATCGACGCGGCGCGGGCGGCGTCGTGGGCGGCGGCGTCGATCGCCTCCGCCGCCACGGCGGTACGCCCCGCCGCGCCGGCCAGCACGATCAGCGCGATGAAGGCCGGGGCGAGGACCGCCACCTCGATCGAGACCGAGCCCCGCTCGGCGGAACGGCTCACGGCGCGGTCCACCGCTCCACCGTCCCGTGGGCGGTCTGCCGCACCGGGAAGCTGACCCCGGGCACGACGGAGAGGGAGCGACCGCGCACCGTGCAGCTCACCTCCGTCGGGCTGGTCACGCAGCTCGGGCCGGGGTCGTCCCAGCCGACCAGCCAACTGCCCGCCGCGCGGAGGAAACGGGTCGCCCGGGCCTCGCCGGCCCCGGCGGGCGCCTCGTGCAACCGCTGCGCGTTGACGGCGCTCTGGGCGGCGTTCATCGCGGTGGAACGGGCGACGAACCAGGCCGCGACCTGGATCGACGCGAAGAGCAGCACGAAGATCAGCGGCATCACCACCGCCAGTTCCACCGGGTTGGCGCCCCGGTCCGTGCCGGCGTCGACCAGCCGCCGCCGCACGCCGGACACGGTGCCGGTCCACCCGGCGTGGACCCGCCCTGCTCCGGGCGCGGCGCGGCGCCGGGCGGTGGTCACCGCCCGGCGACGGCCCGCTGTCAGGTGTCGACGCACGGTACGGATCAGGGGGCGGTCGGTACGGCGGTCATCCAGTTCTCCGCCCGGGACTTCACCAAAACGGTGACCGCGAGCGCGGCGGCGACCAGACCGAAGATGATCACCGCGGTGGGGACCGGGCTGTCGCCCCGCTCGCCGTCGCGGCGCAGCTCCGCCAGGCGGGTCGTCAGCGCGACGTGCAGGTAGGTGACCAGGTACATGACGTGCTCCTTCTTCGGGTGGGTGTCACAGACGGGCGATGAACGGGTACATGGCGAAGCCGAGCAGGACGAAGACGAGCAGCGCGCCCGGGATGTCCAGCCGGCTGGTCACCCCCTCCGCGCGGGCCAGGTTGTCGGTACGGATCTGGTCGCGCAGCGAGTCGGCGCGGCTGCCCAGGGTCTCGTGCACCTGCGCCCCCTCGCTGCCGGAGGAGCGCATGATCGCCCCGACGTCGCCCAGCTCCGGGATGCCGATCCGGTCGGCCAGGTCGCGCAGCTCGTCCCAGGGGGAGTGCATCTGCATCTGGGCGATCCGCAGCGACTCGGAGATCCGGTCGAAGACCCAGCCGTCGCAGACCGCCGCCGCCCGCTCCAGCGACTGCACCGGCCCGTGCGCGGCGGAGAGCTGCAACGCCACCAGGTCCAGGTAGGTGCAGACCGCCTGCCGGAACTCGTCCCGGGCGGCGTCCGCCTTCGCCAGCACCGAGCGGTGCGCGAGCAGGGCGCTGAGCACCGCGAACCCCAGACTGCCCAGCACCGGCACGACCACCGGCAGCCGGATGCCGACGGCGAAGAGGCTCACGCCGAGCAGGGTCGGCGCGGCCAGCCCGACCAGCGCGGAGAGCAGCAGCGAGAGGGCGTACTGCTCGGGGGTGCGGTCGATCAGGGCGAGTTGCCGGTGCGGTGGCCGCAGCCAGCGGGACAGCCCGGTGAGCCACTCCAGCCGCCGGTCGGCGGGACCGGCGAGCTGACCACTGCCCGGCGGCTGGTGCAGCCGGCGCAGCGCGGGCCCGAGCGCCGGGGTGGCCGGCACCAGCTCGCGGACCACCAGGAAGACGCCCAGCCCCACCGCCGCCCCGGCGCAGACCGCGACGGTGAGCTGCCAGTTGAGGATCACGGGAGTCTCCTCTCGCTCGCGGCCGCGGGACTGCGCCGTGCCGCACACCTCGCGCTCACGGGTGCCCGCGTTTCGTTCGCGGCGGCGGGACTGCGCTGCGCCGCACACCTCGCGCTCACGTGACCATCTCCTGGGGGTCGGGGGAGGGCAGGAAGCGGGCCGGGCGCTGCGGCTGGCTCATCGAGCGCACCCAGGCCAGCAGGCCGATGAAGGCCGTGCCGAGCACCGCCATCACGAGCTGCCCGAAGGGCGTGCCGTACGGGCGGATGTACTCGGTGTTCAGCAGCCCGTACGCGACCGTGGCCAGGGTCATGCCGGTGAGGAAGCGGACCGCGAACCGGGGTTGGGTGCGCTTGGCCTCGATCTCCCGTCGGGTGGCGACCTCGGCCGCCGCCGCCCCGGCGATCGAGCCGAGCACGTCGCCGAGGCGCTCGCCCCGGTCGGTCAGGTGCAGGATCAGCGCGGCCACCACCTGGTCGCAGACCGGGTCGCCGATCTCGTCGGCGAAGGCCAGCAGCGCGCTCCGGGCCAGCCAGCCGGCCTGGAGGCGGGCGGCGAGCAGCCGTACCTCCTCCTGGATCTCCTCCGGCGCGGTGGCGACCGTGCCGGTGATCGCCTGCTGGAGGCCCTGGCCGGTGGCGGAGACGTCCTTGAGCCGGCGGGTCCACTCGCCGACGGCCTCGATCCGGGCGATTGCCCGCTGTTCGGCCTTGCCGACCGAGAAGAGCCACGGGGTGCCCGGCACCGCCACCGCGACCAGCAGGCCGACCACCGGCAGGCCGGTGACCAGGAAGGCCAGCGCGCCGGCGGCCAGCGCGCCGACCAGCAGG
>NZ_JAMOKF010000411.1 GCF_023656545.1 Micromonospora phytophila
CCGCGCGGCCACCCGGGCGGCCCGGCCGGCCGCCGTCGCTCTCGCTCAGCCCGCCGCCGCGACCAGTTCGGCGATCCGGGCCAGCGGCTCGGCGTACGCGGGCCAGTCCAGGCCGTCGACGCTGACCTCGGCCCGCCGGCGCACGCCGTCCACCGCCCCCGCGTGCAGGACGATCGCGGTCAGCACGTCGTACGACCACTCGGGGCGGAGCAGGTCGCGCAGGGCGGTCACCTCCGGGCGCAGCAGCGCCAGCGCGCCGACCAGCGCGGCGGCGGCCCAGTTCGAGGTGCCGCCCACCAGCAGCGCGTCGCAGCCGACCACGCACCGGATCCGCTCGCCCCGGTCCACCACCCGGGCCACCAGCTCCGTCGGCAGCCGGCCCATGCCCAGCTCGTTGCCGCCGTCGCCGATGCCCACCCGGAACGCGGATCCGGCGGCGAAGAGCCGGTCGAGGGGCGCGGTGTGCGCGCCGATGTCCTCACCCCGCATGTTGCGGGGCCGGCCGTCGAGGGCCGGACCGACCCGTTCGCAGGCGATCAGGTGCGACAGCCGGGCGTACCGGGGCAGCGCGGCGGCGGCCCAGTCGTCGTACCCCGTCAGCGGCGCCACCTCAAGGGGGACGTCCAGCGCGGCGGCGTCCAGCGCGGCGTTCACCACCGGCGCGCACGGCGCGTCGGTGACCAGCCGGACCCCGCCGCCCAGCGCCCGCAGCGCGGCTGCGATCTGGGTTGCGCCGACGGGGCCGTCGGTCTCCGCCGCCGGCGGATCGGCGCCCGGGATGAAGAAGCCGGTGAGGACGGCCGCGTCGACCGTGGGCCGCCCGGTGAGCGACCGGGCGGCGGCGAGCAGGCCGCCCGCCGCCGGTACGGCGAGCTGCTCGCTGCCCCGGCCCACCTCCCGCGCGGCCACCCGTTCCAGCTCGGCGATCGTCTCCTCCACCCGCACGGGCACCTCCTCGACAGCGGCGGACCGGCCCAGGGTAGGACCGCCCGTCGACCTGTGCACCTTGAATCGGGTCGTGCGGATTGAGTGGCGGAAGGGGGCGGGGGCCACGGAAACCTGCGTGGTGATCGCGAAGGGGCCCGGAAACCGCAGTGCGGACTTGACGCGGTGTCAGGTGCGCACCTCCGCTGCGCTACACAGTGACAGTTGTAACTGCCGTCCGCCGGTGAGAGCGTGCGATGACCGCGACCGCCGCTGAGAGGTGCCACGATGACCACCGACGACCTGCTGGCCCGGCACCGGGCCGTGCTCCCGTCCTGGATGCCGCTGTACTACTCGGAGCCGATCGAGCTGGTCTCCGGCGCCGGCCGTCGGGTGACCGACGCGCAGGGGCGCAGCTACCTGGACTTCTTCGGCGGCGTGCTGACCAATATGGTCGGTTACGACATCCCGGAGATCCGGGAGGCGGTCGAGCGGCAGCTGGCCACCGGCATCGTGCACACCTCGACGCTCTACCTGATCCGCCAGCAGGTCGAGCTCGCCGAGAAGATCGCCCGGCTCTCCGGCATCCCGGACGCGCGGGTCTTCTTCACCAACTCGGGCACCGAGGCCAACGAGGCGGCGCTGCTGGTCGCCACCAACCACCGCCGCTCCCACCAGATCCTCGCGGTCCGCAACAGCTACCACGGCCGGTCGTACGCGGCGATGGGCGTGACCGGCAACCGCAGCTGGACGGCGAGCGCGCTCAACCCGCTCCAGGTGGCCTGGCTGCACTCGGGCGAGCGGCTGCGCGGCCTGCTGTCCCGCCTGCCGGAGTCCGACCGGATCGACGCCGCGGTCGAGGACCTGCGGGAGGTGCTGGCGACCCAGACCGCCGGCGACGTCGCCTGCCTGATCGCCGAGCCGATCCAGGGCGTCGGCGGTTTCGTGGCCCCGCCGGACGGGCTCTTCGCCGCCTGGAAGAAGGTCCTCGACGAGCACGGCATTCTGCTGATCTCCGACGAGGTGCAGACCGGCTGGGGGCGTACCGGCGAGCACTTCTGGGGCTACGAGGCGCACGGGGTCACCCCGGACCTGCTCACCTTCGCCAAGGGCGTCGGCAACGGCTTCGCCCTGGCCGGCGTGGTCGGCCGGGCCGACGTGCTGGAGTCGGTGCCGGCGATCAGCTTCTCCACCTTCGGCGGCAACCCGGTCTCGACCGCCGCCGGCAACGCCGTCCTGGACTACCTGCTCAACCACGACCTCCAGGCGAACGCGGCCCGCACCGGCGCGATCCTCGCCGACGGGCTGCGGACCGCGGTCGGCGGCCTCGGCTGCGTCGCCGAGGTACGCGGCAAGGGGCTCATGCTCGGCGTCGAGTTCGTCCGACCGGCCACTATGGAGCCCGATCCGGTGTTGGCCACCCGGGTCTTCGAGGCGTGCCGCGCCGGGGGCCTGCTCGCCGGCAAGGGCGGACTGCACGGCAACGTGCTGCGGATGGGGCCGCCGTTGACGCTCACCGAGGAGGAGGCCCGCGAGGGGCTGGCCATCCTGGTCGACGCGATCCGCTCCTGCGCCTCGGCGGAGGTGGCCGCATGAGCGCGACGCACCTCGCCGCCATCGGGCACTTCGTGGACGGCAAGCGGGTCGGCGGCTCCTCGCCTCGGCGCGGGGACGTCTTCGACCCGGCCACCGGCCGGCGTGCCGCCCAGGTGGAGCTGGCCTCCGCCGGCGACGTCGCGGTGGCCGTGGAGGCCGCCGAGCGCGCGGCCCGGGGCTGGCGGGACGCGTCGCTGGCGAAGCGGACGGCGGTGCTCTTCGCCTTCCGCGAGCTGGTCCATGCCCGCCGGGACCGGCTCGCCGCGGTCATCACCGCCGAGCACGGCAAGGTCCTCGCGGACGCCGCCGGCGAGGTGCAGCGCGGCCTGGAGGTCATCGAGTACGCCTGCGGCATCCCGTCGGCGCTGCGCGGCGGGTTCAGCGAGAACGTCTCCACCGAGGTCGACTCGTACAGCCTGCGCCAGCCCGTCGGCGTGGTGGCGGTGATCTCCCCGTTCAACTTCCCCGTGATGGTGCCGCTGTGGTTCGTGCCGGTCGCCGTGGCGTGCGGCAACGCGGTGGTGCTCAAGCCGAGCGAGAAGGACCCGAGCGCGGCGCTGCTGCTCGCCGAGTGGTTCGCCGAGGCGGGCCTGCCCGACGGGGTGCTGAACGTGGTCAACGGCGACAAGGAGGCCGTCGACGCGCTGCTGGAGCACCCGTCGGTGAAGGCCGTCTCGTTCGTCGGCTCCACCCCGGTCGCCCGCTACGTGCACCAGCGCGGTGCGATGGCCGGCAAGCGGGTGCAGGCGCTCGGCGGGGCGAAGAACCACATGGTGGTGCTCCCGGACGCCGACCTGGACCTGGCCGCCGACGCGGCGGTCAACGCCGGGTTCGGGTCGGCGGGGGAGCGGTGCATGGCGATCTCGGCGCTGGTGGCGGTCGAGCCGGTCGCCGACACCCTGGTCGCGAAGATCGCGCAGCGGATGGCGGGGTTGCGCACCGGCGACGGCCGGCGCGGCTGCGACATGGGCCCGCTGGTCACCGCCGCGCACGCCGAGAAGGTGCGCTCCTACGTCGAGGCGGGGGTGGCTGCCGGCGCGGTGGCGGTGGTGGACGGTCGGGATGTGCGGCCGGACGGGGAGTCCGGCGGCTTCTGGCTCGGCCCGACGCTCTTCGACCGGGTCACCCCGGACATGTCCGTCTAC
The DNA here is from genome assembly GCF_023656545.1 of Micromonospora phytophila. Classification (GTDB taxonomy): domain Bacteria; phylum Actinomycetota; class Actinomycetes; order Mycobacteriales; family Micromonosporaceae; genus Micromonospora; species Micromonospora phytophila. The sequence continues at coordinate 3,666 of NZ_JAMOKF010000411.1, forward strand.
ACCGACGAGATCTTCGGGCCGGTGCTCAGCGTCGTCCGGGTCGGCTCGTACGACGAGGCGGTCGAGTTGGTCAACGCCAATCCGTACGGCAACGGCACGGCGATCTTCACCAACGACGGCGGCGCCGCCCGGCGCTACCAGCACGAGGTGGAGGTCGGCATGGTCGGGATCAACGTGCCGATCCCGGTGCCGATGGCGTACTACTCGTTCGGCGGTTGGAAGTCGTCGCTTTTCGGCGACCTGCACGCGCACGGCGAGGACGGGGTGCGGTTCTTCACCCGGGGCAAGGTGGTCACCAGCCGCTGGCTGGACCCGCGCCACGGTGGGGTCAACCTCGGCTTCCCCACCCAGACCTGAGCAGCCGCAGGACGCCGGCCCCGGCCAGGTACGCCACCAGGGCAGCCACCGGCAGCCCGAGTGGTTCGGGCGCGGACCTCGAGGTCTCGGCGTTGACCACCAGCGCGTACACCACCGCGGCGAAACCCGCGGCGGCGAGCGCCGGG
>NZ_JAMOKF010000412.1 GCF_023656545.1 Micromonospora phytophila
CTTCACCGGGATGCTGGCCCACCAGCTCGGGGCGCTCGGCCTCGCCGTCGAGGTGCGACCGTGGCACGTCCCCGGGCCGGTGGACGGGTACGACCTGGTGGTCATCGGGCCGGGCCCGGGCGATCCCGGCAGCACCGCAGAGCCGAAGATGCTGGCGATGCGCGGGCTGCTCGCCGGGCTGCTCGCCGAGGGCCGGCCCACGCTGGCCGTCTGCCTGGGCCACCAGCTGCTCTCCGGCCTGCTCGGGCTGCCGCTGCACCGGCGCGACGCCCCGTACCAGGGGCCCCAGCGGGAGGTGCCGGTCTTCGGCACCCGCCGGCGGGTGGGCTTCTACTCGACCTTCACGGCCCGGGCGGACGCGGACCGGCTGGAGACCGCCTACGGGCCGGTGGAGGTGTCCCGGGACGACGTGGACGGGGCGGTGCACGCCCTGCGCGGGCGGGGTTTCGCCGGGGTGCAGTTCCACCCCGAGTCGGTGCTCAGCCCCGACGGCCTGGCCGTCCTCGCCGACCTGCTGCGGGACCTGCTGCCCGCGCCGGCCGGTGAGCTGTCGGCGGCGGCCGAGCGGGCATAGTCGCACCGATCGGGGGTAGGGCTGGGGGCGACCGGCGGTCCGGGCGGGTCGAGAGCCCCCGCCCGGACCGCCGGTCGCGTGTGCTCAGGCGGCGGCCATGCCCTTCTTCAGGTAGGTGCCGATCTCCACCGCCCGCCGGGCGGTCAGCCCGACCGCGCCCAGCGCGATGCTGTCCGGCGCGATCTCACCGTTGTTGCTGGTGTGCGAGGCGCCGTACGGGTTGCCGGCCACGAACTGGCTCGGGTCGGAGTAGGCGGGCGTGACCACCAGCCCGCCCCAGTGGTAGAAGATCGTGAACAGCGAGGTCAGCGTCGTCTCCTGACCGCCGTGCGAGGTCGCGGTCGAGGTGAACGCGGAGTAGACCTTGTTGGACAGCGACCCCTGCGCCCAGAGCGGACCGGTGGTGTCGATGAACTGCTTGAGCTGGGCGGCGACCATGCCGTAGCGGGTGGGCGAGCCGAAGATCACCACGTCGGCCCAGGCGATGTCGTCGATCTGCGCCTGCGGCACCTCCTGCGTCTCCAGGTGGTGCGCCTGCCAGCCGGAGTTGGAGCGGATCGCCTCATCCGGCGCCAGCTCGCGCACCTTGCGCAGTCGTACGTCCGCGCCGGCCTCACCTGCGGCTTCGCACGCCGCCTGCGCCATCTGGTACGTGATGCCGGTCGCGCTGTAGTAGATCACCGCGACCTTGATCTGGGCAGCCATCGGATGTTCCCCTCCTCAAGTTTCGGATCAGCTCCGGCGACTACCCGTTAGTTGCAGTGTCAAACGACGCGTTGGTGGCCAAAGTCGGCCCCGCCGTGCACGGAATCCGTCGACGGACCGTCACCACGGCGGCGGCCGGAGCGCGCTGCGGGGCCCGCCCGGCGTGCCATGATCGACGGATGGAGATCAGGGAGGCGAGCGCCGACGACTGGCCGCTGATCTGGCCCTTCCTGCGGCAGATCGTCGCCGCCGGCGAGACCTACACGTGGCCCCGGGACGTGGACGAGGAGCAGGCCCGGCGGATGTGGCTGGTGCCGCCGCCCGGGCGCACCGTGGTCGCCGTGGACCCCGACGGCGTCGTGCTCGGCTCGGCGAAGCTGACGCCGAACCAGGCCGGACCGGGCGACCACGTGGCCAACGCCAGCTTCATGGTCGCCCCGGACGCGGCCGGGCGGGGTGTCGGCCGGGCACTCGGCGCGCACCTGCTCGACCTCGCCCGGGCCGACGGCTACCGGGCGATGCAGCTCAACGCGGTGGTGGCGACCAACACCCGGGCCGTGGCGCTTTGGCGGTCGCTCGGCTTCGAGGTGGTCGGCCGGGTGCCGGAGGGCTTCCGGCACCCCGCCGAGGGGTACGTGGACCTGCTGGTCATGCACCGCCGGCTCTGAGCACCGCCCGGCGACGGGGCGCGCCGGTCCCGCGCCACGGCTCAAGATTTCCGCAAGTTCCCCAAGGCACCGGTGTCCGGGCGTCTCGCCGCCGGGGATCCTTCTCGCACAGGCAACGGCCGGCCCGGCCGCCGCCCCGCGCCGGCGCACCTGAACGGGGGATCGCGCTCCGCCGGCAGCGTCGCTGGCGTAGCGCGGTCAGGGCAGACGCCCGCCGACAGCGCTCAGCGGACCAGCGCGTCCGTCAGCCGGTCCAGCTCGGCCGCCGGGTCGGCCGTCAGCCCGGTGTGCACCGGCCCGGCCTGGACCATCGTGCTGCGCGGTGCGGCCAGCCAGCGGAACCGCTCCCCCAGCTTCATCCCGCCGGACGGGCCGTCGCCGGCGCAGGTCCGGTCCCAGGAGCGCAGCACCGCGGCCACCGCCTCCAGGTCGACCTGCGGCGCGAGCGCCCGTACCCGGTCGGCGTCCAGGTGGGTACGCGCGCCGAGGAAGTCCCGCTGCTGGCAGTAGAGCAGCACGCCGACGTTGATCTGCTCGCCGCGCTCCACCCGGGGCACCAGCCGGATCACCGCGTACTCGAAGGGGTGTCTCACGCCGGGCTCCCCTGCGGCAGCCAGTCGCCGCGGCGGGCGACCCGGGCGGCCAGGTGCTCCACGTACGCGGCGCGCGCCGCGTCGACGGAGTCGAAGTCGGGGCCGTCCAGCCAGCCGTCGGGCACCAGGGCCAGCACCTCGCTGAGCAGGTCCCGGGTCACCCGGGGGCTCAGCTCCGCGTCCGCCTCGGCCATCCGCCCGGCGTACGCGGCCAGCACGTGATCGTCGGCGCGGTAGGCGCGGTGCACCGCGGCCTGCGCCCGGGGCCAGTTGTGGTGGAAGTACAGCGAGGCGCCGTGGTCGATCAGCCAGAGCTCGCGGTGCCAGACCAGCAGGTTCGGGTTGCGCCAGCTGCGGTCGACGTTCTCCACGTACGCGTCGAACCAGAGCACCCGGGAGGCGAGCGCGGCGTCGACCGGGTGGGCGACCGGGTCGTAGCCCAGCGCGCCGGGCAGGAAATCCATGCCCAGGTTGGCGCCGCCGCTGTTGCGCAGCAGCTCCTGCACCTCCTGGTCCGGTTCGGCCCGCCCGATCACCGGGTCGATGTCGAGCACCACCAGCGGCGGCACGGCCAGCCCCAGCCGGCGCGCCAGCTCACCGCAGATCACCTCGGCCACCAGCGCCTTCGGCCCCTGCCCGGCGCCGCGGAACTTCGCCACGTACGTGCCGAGGTCGTCGGCCTCCACCACGCCGGGCAGCGAGCCGCCCTCGCGCAGCGGGGTGACGTAGCGGATTCCGGTGACCTGGCGGAGCACCCGACCACCCTAGTCGGGCAGGTCGCCGCCCCGTCGCGCGCCCCGCGACGCGGCGGGGGCACGCGACCAGGCCCGCCGGTCAGTCGTCGAGCTTGTCCCTCAGGTCGTCGACCTGCTGCTGGATCCGGTCGACCGCACCCTCGTTGTTGATGAACGTGGTGATCCCGGCGGCGAGGGCGAGTCCGATCAACACCGCCAGGGCGCTGAGCACCAGGCCACCGATCGCGACGCCCCGCCCGGTCACGCCGGGCCGGCGGGCCATCTTGAGCCCGACGATGCCGAGGATGACGCCGATGATGCCCAGGATCAGGCCGGCCCAGGCCAGGATCGCGGTGAGCACGCAGATCAGCGCGGACACCCCGAACACCAGGGCGAACGTCGCCGCCGCGCTGGTCTTGGCCGCCGTGCCCGGCCGGTCGCCCCGGGTCCGCGTGGGTGTGCCGCCGCCGCTACGGGCCGGCTCGCTGGACGCAGTCATGTCACTCCCTCCCGCGCGCTCGGCGCGCGTGCTCCGGCGGCCCGCTTTCCCGCTCCCGGAGCACTTAAGCCCCGACACCCCACGCCGGTCCGGATCGTCGGTGGCCGCCCCTATGCTGGCCGGACGTCCAGCCCTGGAAAGGCGGCCATCCCGTGCAGCTCACCGCGACCGAGGCCCTGGCGCTGCGGATGACCAGCCTGCTGCTGCGCCCGCATCCCGCCGGCCAGCCGGGCACGGTGGCCGAGGTGGTGCAGTGGTTCGGGGCCATGCAGGCGCAGGACGCGGCGAGCGGCATGTGGTCGCTGGGGGTCCGGCTGCCGCGGCTGCGCCACGCCGACGTGCACGCCGCGCTGGAGGGCCGCGAGGCGTTGCGGACGTGGCCGATGCGGGGCACC
>NZ_JAMOKF010000413.1 GCF_023656545.1 Micromonospora phytophila
TCCGGGACGGCGCCGCCTGCGCTCGGCACGCCGGGGACGGTGCCACCGATGGTCGTCGTCCCGCCGGTCGCGGCGCCCGGCGTCGTGCCGGCCGGCGCCGCCGGATCGGCGGTACGCGCGGACAGGACGTCCAGCAACTGGTCCCCCATCAGCGAGATCGGCGGGGCCCCCATGGTCACCACGACGTCACCGGGGCGGGCCCGGCGGGCCACCTCCACCGGCGCCGCCTCCCACGAGTCGACGAAGACCTTCCGCTCCGCCGGCAGCGCCACCGCCTCGATCAGCGCCGCCGACCCCTCCCCCGGCTGGCGCAGCTCACCCGGGCCGAAGACCTCCAGCAGCACCACCTCGTCGGCGATGGCCAGCGCCTCGGCGATCTCCGCCTGCGAGTCGCGGGTGCGGTAGAGCCGGTAGGGCTGGAAGACCACCACCAGCCGGCCGTCCCCGGCCACCTCGCGCAGCGTCTGCAACGCCAACGTCATCGACGTCGGGTGGTAGGCGTACTCGTCGTAGACCAGCACGTCGTCCGCCACGCCCTTGCGCTCGAAGCGCCGCCGCACGCCGGGGAAGGCCGCCAGCGCGGCCTCCGCCGCCTCCACCGGCAGGCCCAGCAGGTACGCGGCCAGCACGGCGGAGGCGCTGTTGAGCCCCATGTGCCGCCCCGGCACCGGCAGCCGGAACTCCCCCAGCGACCGGCCGTCGACGGCGGCGAGGTAGCGCACCCCCCGGGCGGAGGAGGCGATCTCGGTCAGCCGCAGGTCGGCGTCGGCCGCCTCGCCGTAGGTGTGCACCCGCCGGCCCTCGGCGCGCAGCGTCTCGGCCAGCCGCCGCCCGCCCGGGTCGTCGGCGCAGGTGATGATGAAGCCGTCCGGGTCGGTGAGCCGGGCGAACTCGACGAACGCCGCCTCCAGGGTGGCGTAGTCGCCGTAGGTGTTCAGGTGGTCGGCCTCGACGTTGGTGATGATCGAGACGTACGGGCGGTAGATGAGGAAGGAGCGGTCGCTCTCGTCGGCCTCGACGACGAAGTACTCCCCCGTGCCGTGGTGGGCGCCCGAGCCGACCTCGGAGATCTCCCCGCCGATCACGAAGGACGGGTCCTGCCCGGCCTGCTGGAGCACCATGGTGACCATCGACGTGGTGGTGGTCTTGCCGTGGGTGCCGGCGACGGCCACCGCCCGGCGACCGGTCATCGCCGCGGCCAGGGCCTCGGAGCGGTGCAGCACCCGCAGCCCGCGCCGGCGCGCCTCGACCATCTCCAGGTGGTCCTGCGGGATCGCCGAGGAGTAGACGACCGTGTCGACGCCGTCGAGGTTGGACGCCTCGTGGCTCATGTGGATGGTGCCGCCGAGCGCGCGCAGGCCGGCCAGGGACGGCCATTCCCGCAGCTCGCTGCCGGAGACCGGGATGCCCCGGGTGAGGAAGAGCCGGGCCAGGCCGCTCATGCCGACCCCACCCACCCCGATCAGGTGGATCGTGCCCAGGTCCTCGGCGGTGAGCGTGCCGGCCGGGGTGAACTGCGCGGTGTTCATGACAGAGACCTTCCGGTAGCGACGGGCCGACTCATCGGGCCACCGCCTCGTAGACGAAGTTGAGCAGTGCCTCGTCGCCGTCGCGCCGCCCGTACCCGGCCGCGGCGGCACCCATCGTGGCGAGGCGGTGCTGGTCGCGGATCAACGGGATCACCGTGCGCTCGATCCAGTCCGGGGTCAGCTCGGCGTCGTCGACGAGCAGCCCACCACCGGCCTCCACCACGGGCAGCGCGTTGCGCTTCTGCTCCTGGTTGCTGTGCGGGTAGGGCACGTAGATGGTGGGCAGGCCGATCGCGGCCACCTCGGCGCAGGTCATCGCCCCGCCCCGGCCGAGCATCAGGTCGGCGGCGGCGTAGCCGGCCTCCATCTCGGACAGGTACGGCAGGGTCACGTACGGCACCGGCAGGTCGGTGGGGACCGGCACCGGCTCGTTGCGGGCGCCGATGACGTGCAGCACCTGCACCCCGTGCCGGGCGAGTTCCTTGGCCGCGCCGGAGACGGCGAGGTTGATCGAGCGGGCGCCCTGGGAGCCGCCGGCGACGAAGAGCACCGGCAGGTCGGGGCGGAGCCCGAAGTGGGCGCGGGCGGCGTTGCGCATCGCGACCCGGTCCAGCCCGGCGATGCCCCGGCGCAGCGGCACGCCGACCACCCGGGCGTCGCGCAGCGCCTCGGCCTGGGCCGGCTGGTGCGGGAAGCCGACCGCGACGTGCTTGGTGAACTTCATGCCGAGCCGGTTGGCCACGCCCGGCGGCACGTTCACCTCGTGGATCACGATGGGCAGCTCGCGCCGCCAGGCGGCGAGGTAGGCGGGCACCGAGACGTACCCGCCGAAGCCCACCACCACCTCGGCCCGCACCTCGTCGATCACCTTGCCCGCGGCGCGGGCCGCGGTCCACATCCGGCCCGGGGTGCGGACCAGGTTCATGTTGACCGACCGGGGCAGCTGGTAGGCCGGGATCTGGCGCAGGTCGTAGCCCTGCGGCGGGATCAGCTCGTTCTCCAGGCCCTTCGGGGTGCCCAGGCAGGTGATCCGGACGCCGGGGTCGTGCCGGCGCAGGCAGTCGGCGAAGGCGAGCAGCGGGTAGATGTGCCCCCCGGTGCCACCTCCCGCGAGTACTACCGAACGCAGCGGACCCATCAACGTCTCCTCTCGTTCGCCGAGCCGTCACGGGCCCGGCCCTGCCGGACGCCGCGCGGGGCGGCCTGGTCGTCGGACCGCCGCTCCCGCGACCGGGGCACGGACCCTCGGGCAGCCGGGGGCGACGCCGGGCGGCGACGCCGCCCGGGAAGCGGCGGCAACGGGGCCCAGAGTAGTCGGACCCATCGGGCCGGCGGACGGGCATGCAGCGCTCGGGCCGCGTCGGGTTCGGCGCGGGCGAAGGAGGCCAGCATCCCGATCGCGGCGAGGGTCACGACCAGGGCGCTTCCGCCGTCGGAGATGAACGGCAGGGGCAGGCCGGTGATCGGCAGCAGCCCGACCACCCCCCCGATGTTGATCACGGCCTGGCTGACCAGCCAGGTGGTCACCGCGGCGGCGGCGAGCCGGCGGAACGGGTCCTCGACGCGGCGGGCGATCCGCAGCCCGGTGTAGGCCAGCACCGCGAACAGGGCGAGGATCACGGCGCAGCCGACCACGCCGAGTTCCTCGGCGATGATGGCGAAGATGAAGTCGTTGTGCGCCTCCGGCAGCCAGCCGAACTTCAGGCTGGACTTGCCCAGCCCCACGCCGAACCAGCCGCCGTGCTCGATCGCCAGCCGGCCCTGGTAGATCTGGTAGCAGCCCGTCAGCTTGCACTCCTCCGGCGCGGGCGGGTTGAAGAACGACATCAGCCGGGCGAAGCGGTAGTTCTCCTCGCCCCGCTCGCCGGAGCCGGCGCCCACCGACGCCACCGCGATCAGCAGGCCGACGCCGATCAGCCCGAGCACCGACAGGGTGCCGAAGACCCGCATCCGCACCCCGGCCGCCCAGAGCAGGCCGACCACCAGCGCCAGCAGGCAGAGCATCGTGCCCAGGTCGTTGTAGCCGACCAGCACGAAGAGCAGGCCGACCACCGGAAAGAGCGGCGTGGCCAACTCGCGCCACCAGCCCAGCGCGGCGCCCTTGCGGGCGATCACGTGCGCGCCCCAGAGCACCAGGGCGAACTTCGCCAACTCGGAGGGCTGCACCTGGATGCCGCCGACGAAGAGCCAGAGCAGCCGGGCCTCGACGGGGCCGAAGCGCGCGGACTCCTGGTTGGTCAACCGGGCGTAGGCGAGCAGCAGGTTGAGCAGCAGCAGCAGCCCGACCGCCACCGCCAGCAGCGGCCGGCCCAGCGCCCGGTAGGTCTTGGCCGGCAGCCGTTGGCAGACCCAGAACGCCACGATGCCGATCACCGCGAAGATGGCCTGCTTGGTCAGCGCGGCGAACGCGTTGCCGCCCTGGGCGTACTCCCGGACGCTGGTGGCGCTGAAGACCATGGTCAGGCCGATCACCAGGAGCAGCCCGGCGCTGGAGATCAGCAGGTAGTAGGAGGCCAGCGGGCGGTCCAGCAGACCGCGCAGCGCGGCCAGCCCGCCCGCGGGGTCCAGGCCGCGCGGGGCCGCCCGGCCGCCCGGATCGTCCGGCCCGCGCGGCGCGGCGGG
>NZ_JAMOKF010000414.1 GCF_023656545.1 Micromonospora phytophila
ACCCTCCACCCCGAGCCCGACCTACCCACCGCAGCCTGACACCACCAACACCACAGCCCGGCTCCGCTTCGCTACGCCGGGCGCTACCGCCTGCCCACTCACTCAGCGATTTTCGAGTCAGTCACCCAGGTACGACAAAGGGGCCGTCTCGAACTTCCGAGATGGCCCCTCACCTGTGTCGGGACGGCCGGATTCGAACCGACGACCCCTTGACCCCCAGTCAAGTGCGCTACCAAGCTGCGCCACGTCCCGATGCCCCCGCGCGATTCTCCCCGCGACAGCCGGTACAGCTTAGCGCAGGATCATCGTCCCGTCCGCACTGCCCCCGGTCGGGCCGGGCCGCGTCGCCCACCGCACCACCCCTACGGCTTCCTAGGAGGATAGGTGGATGGTTGGGACGGAAAAAGCCGGGTGGGGGCGTGGCCCTCACCCGGCTTCGTCAGCGAATCAGCCGTGCGCCTTGCCGCGGCCGCCGGGGCCGAGCTTCTTGCGCGGGCGTACGGAAATCTCCACCGGGCTGCCCTCGAAGCCGAACTCCTCGCGGAGCTTGCGCTCGACGAAGCGCTGGTAGCCGGCGTCCAGCGGCGCGGTGGTGAAGAGCACGAACCGCGGCGGGGCGACGCCCGCCTGGGTCGCGAAGAGGATCTTCGGCGCCCGCCCGCCACGAACCGGGTGCGGGGTGGCCTGCACCAGCGCGGTCAGCCACTGGTTGAGCTGCGCGGTGGGCACCCGGGTCTCCCAGCTCGCCAGGGCCTTGCGCAGCGCGGGGGCGAGCTTGTCCACCGCCCGGCCGGTCTGGGCCGACAGGTTGAGCCGCAGCGCCCACGGGATGCGGCGCAGCTCCCGCTCGATCTCCTTGTCCAGGTAGTACCGGCGGTCGGCGTCGACCAGGTCCCACTTGTTGAAGGCGATCACCAGCGCCCGGCCGGCCTCGGTGACCATGGTGAGAATCCGCTGGTCCTGCTCGCTGATCGGCTCGCTGGAGTCCAGCAGCACCACGGCGACCTCCGCGGCCTCGATCGCCGCGGCGGTACGCAGGCTGGCGTAGTACTCGGTGCCGCTGGCCTTGCCGACCCGCTTGCGCAGCCCGGCGGTGTCGACCAGCTGCCAGGTCTCCCCGCCGATCTCGACCAGGCTGTCGACCGGGTCGACGGTCGTGCCGGCGACCGAGTCGACGACCGCCCGCTCCTCACCGGAGAACCGGTTGAGCAGGCTCGACTTGCCGACGTTCGGCCGGCCGACGAGGGCGACCCGACGGGGGCCCCGGGGCCGGTCCTCGACGATCTTCGGGGCTTCCGGCAGGGCTTCCATGATGGCGTCGAGCAGCTCGCCGGACCCGCGCCCGTGCAGCGCCGACACGGGGTACGGCTCGCCGAGGCCCAGCGACCACAGCGCCGTGGCCTCCATCTCGATGGAGGTGTTGTCGGTCTTGTTGGCGACCAGGATGACCGGCTTGGCGCTGCGGCGGAGCATCTTCACCGCCGCCTCGTCCACGTCGGTGGAGCCGACCATCGCGTCGACCACGAAGAGCACCACGTCGGCGGTGACCACCGCCGTCTCGGCCTGCGCGGCGATCGCCGCGGCCCGGTCCTTGGCGTCCGGCTCCCAACCCCCGGTGTCCACCACGGTGAACTGCCGGCCGGCCCACTGCGCGTCGTACGGGACGCGGTCGCGGGTCACCCCGGGAACGTCCTCGACGACCGCCTGACGGCGGCCGATGATCCGGTTGACCAGCGTCGACTTGCCGACGTTGGGACGGCCGACGACCGCCACGACGGGCTGCGGACCGGTCGCCTCCTCGATCTCGACGTCCGGTTCCCGCAGCTCCACCCAACCACCGTTGTCGGTCATGCCACTCCCCGCCCGGTCAGCAGGTCGCGCAGTCGCGCCACGACCTCGTCGATGCCCAGCTCCGTGGTGTCCAGCACCACGGCGTCGGCAGCCTGGATCAGTGGGTCCGCCTTACGGGTCGAGTCGAGCCGGTCCCGCCGGGCCAGGTCGGCGGCGGTGACCGCCACGTCGGCGGCGTCCTCGGCGCTGCGCCGGGTGGCCCGGGCCGCCTCGGAGGCGGTCAGGTAGACCTTCAGGTGGGCGTCCGGCGCCACCACCGAGCCGATGTCGCGACCCTCGACCACGATCCGGCCGGCGTTGACGATCATCTCCCGTTGCCGGGCGACCAGCAGCGCCCGTACCGCCGGCACGGAGGCCACGGCGGAGACCGCCGCGGTCACCTCGGGGCCGCGGATCTCGGCGTCGACGTTCACGCCGTCCGCCGTCACGCCGTACCCCTTGGGGTCGGTGCCGATGCGCAGGTCCACCTCGCCGGCGACCTTGGCCACCGACTCGGCGTCGGTCACGTCGACCCCGGAGCGCAGCACCGCCCAGGTGATCGCCCGGTACATCGCGCCGGTGTCCAGGTAGCGGGCACCGAGGCCGGCGGCTAGCCGCCGGGAGACGGTGGACTTACCCGAACCGGACGGCCCGTCCACAGCGACCACGCATCGCCCGGCCCGTTCGTTTTCCTCCACCGTTGTCCTCCTCAGTCCGTACCCCACGAAACGCACACCGCGTTCCGCGAGCGGATGTCCACACGTCCTCAATCATGCCCGGCGCCGCGGACGCCCCACGTGCGACGCCGCCGGAGGCGACCCGCGCCACCCCGCCCGAGGCGCCACGGAGCCTACCGGCAGCCGTACCCCGGCAGGACGGGGTCAGTCACCCACCGCCTTGAACAGGGCGGCGACCTCCGCGTTGGTCAGGCGCCGGGTCCGCCCGGGGCGCAGGTCGCCCAGGCGGATCGGCCCGATGGAGGTACGCACCAGCCGGCTCACCGGGTGGCCGACCTCGGCGAGCAGCCGCCGGACGATGTGCTTGCGCCCTTCGTGCAGGGCCAGCTCCACCTGGGCGGTCTTGCCCAGGGTGTCCACCACCCTGAACGAGTGGACCTTCACCGGCCCGTCCTCCAGCTCGACCCCCGCCATCAGCCGCTTGCCCAGGTTGCGCGGGATCGGCCCGGCCACCTCGCACAGGTAGGTCTTCAGCACCTCGTACGACGGGTGCATGAGCTTGTGGGCGAGGGTGCCGTCGTTGGTGAGCAGCAGCAGGCCCTCGCTGTCCGCGTCCAGGCGCCCGATGTGGTAGACCCGCTGCTCCACCCGGTTGCCGATGAAGTCGGAGAGCGCCGTGCGCCCCTTCTCGTCCGCCATGGTGGAGACCACGCCGCGCGGCTTGTTCAGTGCCAGGTAGACCAGGCGGTTGTCGGCCTGGAGGCGTTCGCCGTCGACGTGGATGACGTCGCGGGACGGGTCGGCCTTGTCGCCGAGCTGGGCGACCCGGCCGTTCACCGTGACCCGGCGCCGGAAGATCAAATCCTCGCAGGCACGCCGGGAGCCGACGCCTGCGGCGGCGAGCACCTTCTGGAGGCGCTCGGCACCCTCGTAGACGGGGGCGTCGGTCTTGGGGGAACGGTCATCGCGTGGCATCGGCAAGCTCTTCTACGTCGTCGGGAAGGAACGGGGCCAGCGGCGGGAGGTCGTCGACGCTGTTCAGCCCGAGCTTCTCCAGGAACATGGTGGTGGTCCGGTAGAGGAACGCCCCGCTGTCCGGTTCGGCGCCGCACTCCTCGACCAGCCCGCGCGAGACCAGAGTACGGATCACCCCGTCGCAGTTCACACCGCGGATGGCGGATATCCGCGAACGGGTCACCGGCTGCTTGTAGGCGATCACCGCGAGGGTCTCCAGCGCGGCCTGGGTCAGCCGTACCGACTGCCCATCCAGTACGAACCGCTCGACATAGGTCGCGTATTCCGGGCGGGTGTAGAGACGCCAGCCACCGGCGGCGCGGCGCAGCTCGAAGCCGTGCCCGGCGGCGGTGTAACCGGCGGCGATCTCGTCCAGCACCGGCCCCACCCGTTCGACCGGCTGCTCCAGCACCTGGGCGAGGGTCAGCTCGCTGACCGGCTCGTCCACCACCAGCAGGATCGCCTCCAGCGCCCCGCGCAGCTCCGCGTCGTCCAACTCCGGCGCCGGCTCGGGCGCGGGCGACGGGCGCCGCCGGGGCGTCGGCTGTTTCCCGGGTACGCGGGCAGCCGCGCCCTCCCCCGCCGGCTCGCCGGTGCCGCCGGTCGAGGCGGGGTCGGCCGCC
>NZ_JAMOKF010000043.1 GCF_023656545.1 Micromonospora phytophila
CCAGTTGGTCCCCACCGACACCGGCACCGACCTGCTCCTGCGGCGCAGCTTCCGCGCGCCCGTAGAGGACGTGTGGGCGAGCATCACCGAGCCCGAGCGCAGCGCTCGCTGGTTCGGGCCGTGGAAGGGCGACGCCGGCCCGGGCCGGACCATCAGCGTGCAGATGGCGTACGAGGAGCAGGCGCCGTGGTGCGACGTGCTGATCGAGGCGTGCGAGCCGCCGCGACGGCTGGTCGTGTCGATGCTCGACGAGCACGGCGCCTGGCGCATCGAGCTGCTGCTCTCAGCGGCCGACGGCATCACCGAGCTGCGCTTCGTCCAGCATCTCGACAACGAGGACGCGATCGGCGAGGTCGGCCCCGGCTGGGAGTACTACCTCGACATGCTGGTGGCCGCCCGCACCGGCGCGCCGAAGCCGGACTTCGACGCCTACTACCCCGCCATGAAGCCGTACTTCGAAGGACTGCGCCGGCGGACGTCGTGACCACCGCGTCGGGCAGGCCCGGTGTTGACCGGGCGGCGGTCTGATTCCAGGATCCCCGGCGGGAGGGGCCGCAGCGCGGCGATCGGTCCAGGATCCGCTGCGCGTGCGGGTGCAGCGGCCCGCTGCTCGTGGCCGGCGGCGGACACCCGATGCGGAGGGCACCTGTCCCGGAGGCCCCGGGAACCGTCGGAAACCGTTCAGCTCTTGCTGATGGCCTGGCCGTCGCCGTCCATTGTGCGCTTGATCAGATCATGGCCCAGATCGAAGCGAATGCCGTCCGGGTTGGTCAGCCCCGCGTCGGCGTACCACGACCGGTCGGCTTCGGGGTGTGGTCCCACGAGCCCCACTCGTCCGGCGCCGAAGGTGGTGACGACGGCGGCGGCAGCGCCGGTGTCGTAGGTGGCCAGAACGGTGCCCGGCACCCCGGGTCGCAGCTTGAACGTCGGCCCGTCCTGGAAGTACATGTGCCGCACACGGCCGCGCCACCGCACCGGGATGACCGTGTCGTCGGTGCTGTCGACGCTCGCCCCGTCGGTGCTGATGTACTGGTCCACCTCTCCACGGATCAGCCCGAAACCGGTGTCGGCGGCGGCCAGGTACGCCCCCAGACAGAAACCGAGGTAGTGCCCCCCGTCACCGACGAAGCCGCGGATCAGCTCGGCGTAGTCACGCAGCTTGCGCCAGGCCGGCCTGACGTCGCCGCCGCCGGGCTGCGCGTAGACCGCCGCTTCGGCGAACGCGTCCGAGGAGATCTGCCGCTGCTCATGCGGACCGCAGTACTCGGTGCGGAACCCCGCCGGTGAACTGCGTAGCAGGGCTGCCACCGCCTCCGCGCAGCCGGAGCAGGCGGCTGGACCCCGGTAGACGAGTGCCAGCGGTCTGTCCCCGGAGACTGCCGACCTTCCGGCCCACCCCAGCGCGGCCAGGGCGCTGGCGGCAGCGACACCGACCAGCGCCCGCCGTCGGCTGATCCTGGGCGCCGCGCCGAGCGGCAGACCCAACCTGATCTGTCTCATGTCGCTCTGCTCCCGCTCAACCGCCGCGTCAAATCGTCGCTGGCCGGTCGACCGGGTATCCGCTCGCGCGCGGCGCCTCTGGTGAATACATCGACATGCCGGCCCGGCCGCGCCTTCGTCGGCTTGTCCGGCCGGCCACCCGACGAGCGGCGCGGGACAGCGCCGTGACGAGCCCTTCCAGCGGCCCCCTGCCCGCGGTCGCCCACCATGCGGTCCCGAGCAACACGATAGTCAGGGCCTGCACGAGGAATCCGGGCACGGGCGCGAAGGAGTCGAGGTCAGAGTTGATGAAAATGATGTGCGCGGTGTAGAACGACAGGGCCATGCCGCCGGCTGCGGCCAGGGGCACCAGCAGCACGGAGATCGCCCGCCGGGGCAGGGGCCGTGCGACGCGACTCGCGAGCAGCATGACGGCAAGCAGGGCGATCGCGCTTCCGGTCGTGCCGAGCAGATCGAGTGGCGTGCTGGTATGTGGCGCGTCGACCGCGAGCCACCACCACGTCGAGGTGGGGGTGCTGCCGTCCCCGCCCAACGTGAGGAGTTCGGTTGTCTCCGCCGCGTTCAGCCCGCTCTTCGGCTGGGTGAACCAGATCTGCCGCAGGCCCTCGTACCGGTTCAGCAGGATCGAAGTTGCCACCGGCGCCGCGGCGGCGAACGCGACTCCGGTGACGAGCAGCCCGACGATCGCTCTCATCCTGGTCAGGGTCAACCGCCCGATCACCAGGCCGGCACACAGGTACGCCAGCCACGCCACCGCCGGAAACTCCCCGGTGAGCGACAGCTCGCTGAGCACCGCGCCGGGGCTGCTGACGAGTTGCGCGAATCCCGCGTTGTCGTGGGTCGGTGCCGGCAGCTGCGGCAGCAGCATCATCCGGAGAACGGGAACGCCGGCGGCCACGACCAAGCCGGTGAACGCCACCAACCAGGTCGGCAGGAACACCAACGGGATCGCCAACACGAACATCACCGCGTAGTAGGGCAGGATCACCGCCGTCACTGACGCGTCGGCGTAGCCCAGTGCCAAGCCGATCGCGCCGATGGCCAGGGCCCGGACGATCAGCGCCGCCACCGCACCCGAGCGGGCGGTCGGGCGGACCCGCCGTCGATCGGTCAGGAACGCGATACCGAACCCGGCCAGCACCGCGAACAGTGCCGCCGTCCGTCCCCCGAAGATCGTGAACCACCAGGTCGGTCGCCCCGCGGCGTCGGAATTGGGTAACGAATGCACGGCGATCATTCCGAACAGCGCGACTCCCCGGGCGGCGTCCACGCCGAGCAGCCGGGCTCGCGCGACCGGCAGGTCGGTCGCCGGGGGCGGACCTGCGGTGTCCCGGGCGGCGGTGGCGAGCCTGTTCGCCTCGGCGGCGCGTTCGAGATCCTCCCACGTGAGGTTCACCGTCTGGGTCATGGCGTCATCACGCTGTCAATCAGGTCGCAGCCGAGGTCGGTGCCGAGCCGGCCGGTGGCGGGCAGTCCGGCGTCGAGAAACCAGTCGTCGGTGGCTTCGGGGTGCGGGCCGACGACGCCGACCCGGCCGGCGCCGAAGGGAGTGACCAGTGCCGCGACGGTGCCGTTCGGGTAGGTGGCGAGGATGTCGGCGTCGGCGTTCGGGCGCAGCCAGAAGTACGGGCCGTCCTGGAAGAACAGCGTCCGCCGCCGGCCGCGCCAGGAGACCTGGACGACGGTGTTCTTCTCGGAGTCGACGGTGGCGGCGGCGGAGGCGATGTACTGATCGGTGTCCCCGGGCAGCAGGGCGAAGCCGGGGGTGGCCCCGGCGAGGTAGCCGCCGAGGCAGATCCCCAGGTATCTCCCACCGTTGTGGACGAACTGCCGGATCTCGTCCTGGTGGCGCTTCAGGTGGCGGTAGCCGCGCTTGAGGGTGCCGCCGCCGGGCTGGGCGTACAACGCCGCCCCGGTCAGCACCTGATGGCTCAGTGGCAGGTCCTCGTCCGGGCCGACGTAGCGGACGTCGAAGCCCCACCGGCTGGACTTCAGCAGCGCCGCCACCGCCTCCGGGCAGCCGGGCAGCGTTGCCGGCCCCCGGTAGACCAGCGCCACCGGTGGTGGTGTCCCCTGCGGCAGGGGCGAGCGGATCGTCAGGCCACGGCCGGACAGTGTCCGCTCGCCGGCGGCGAACAACCGACCAAAGGCTCCCGAGGCCATCACGACCCCGCCGGCAACGGGTTGTCCAGCGTCAGTGCGGTGCAGCGCACCCCACCCCCGCCCTTGGCCAGCTCGGTCGTGTCCAGTTCAACGACCCGTAGGCCACCGGCCCGCAACGCGGCGGCCAGGCGCGGCGCCCCCTTGGTCATGGTCACGGTGACGCCGTCACTGACCAGATTGAGCGCGAAACGGGCCGCCTCCTCGACGCTCACCTCGATCAGGTCCATGCCGAGTCCACGCAGCCGCCGGCAGCTCGGCTCATCGAGGGCCTGCGGACAGTAGGCAAGCGTCCGCCCCGGCTCGACCACTGCCACCGCCAGGTCAAGGTCGTACCACCGGTGACTCACCGTCTGCAGCGGCACCACCTCGTAGCCCAACTCCCGCCCGAGCACCGCATGCATCCGCCGGTCCGTCCGCTGGCCGTAGCCGGCCAGCAGCAGATCACCACAGGCCAAGGCATCACCCTGGCCGCTGAACGGGTACGGCGCCTCCAGCAGTTCGAAGTCATGATTGATCAACCACTCCTGGAAATACGGCAACTCAGCCTTACGCTCCGGCGGCGGTGCCCCCAGCACAGCCCGACGGCCCCGCACCAGGGCCGCGTTCGCGGTGAACACCATGTCCGGACACTCCGGCGCCGACGCCACGTACTCGATGTGGCGACCCGCCGCTCGGTGCGCCGCCACGATCGCCTCGTGCTCGATCACCGCCGCCACCTGATCGGGCTGCACCTCGGTGTGCATGTACGGGTTGATCTCGTAGTCGACCCGGAAATGAGCAGCGTCGGAAACTAGTAGTGCCTTGTTCATTGAGCGGCTTTCCCTATCGTGAGCGGTGAATGGACGGAATCGGGTTGCTGCGGCGCGGTGCCATCCCCGGCGGTACGGTGCGGCATCAGGCCGCCAGTTGTTCGACGGGGTCGTGGTTGAGCACCCCTTGCGCGGGGATCCCCCGCCACCGGGTCCCGGCAGTGAGGTGTTCGCCCTTCATCAGTAGCGAAAGCGAGTCCAGGCTGACGTTGTCGCCGACAACGGCGTCATAGAGGACGACGGCGCGGGTGCCGATGGTCGCGCCGGGGCCGACAGTGACGACGGACATCTTCATCACCCGGTCCTCGAACAGGTGCGTCTGCAGCGACACCTCGGTGCCCACCGTGGCGTCGTCACCGATCTCGACCAGGTCGAACTCCGTCAGGTACGTCGTCCCGATCCAGGTGCGTCTGCCGACGCGGACGCCGAACCAGCGCAGCACCGGCGGCAGGAACGGCGTGCCGACCAGGAGCCCGACGCCGGCGGGGACGGCTGCGGCCTCGTAGAGGCCGGTGACGAACTCGGTGCGCCGGACGAAACCGCTCCACAGTGGTTTCACCTGCGGACGGTAGGTGCCGATGACGTTGCGCTTGGTCGCCGCGCAGAAGGCGATCACTGCGAGGCTCGACGCCATCGCGACGAACGGCGACACCAGCGCCGGCACGAGCAGTTCCCGGCCGTTGGCGAGCCAGGACAGCGCCAGGAGATACAGGTAGAAGCTGACGCCGAGCACCGACGCGGGCAGGGTGGCGCGGAAGAACTCGACGAACAGCCGGCGGGCCACCATCTTGCGCGGCGGGCGGAAGGTCTGCTCCTCGGAGAAGGAGCCGCTGCTCTGGCGCACCGGCAGGTGCATCGCCGGTGAGCCCAACCAGGACGTGCCCTGCGGGACACCCTTGTCGGGCGGCAGCGTGCCGACGCCGAGCAGGGAGCCGTCGCCCAGCACCGTGCCGGCCGGTACGAACGCGGCGTTGCCGACGAAGGCCCGGCTGCCGACCGTGGTGGGCAGGAACGCCACGCGACCGTTGGCGAACGTCGCGGCGCCGAGGCTGGCCATGTCGGCGACGAAGCTGTCCGCGCCCAGGGTGAGCAGGTCGGGGTCCAGGTGCGCGGCGGTGGAGACCTCGGCGCCGGGACCGACCCGGGCACCGAGCAGTCGCAGCCACGGCCCGGTGTAGAGGGTCGCGTACAGCGAGTTGGTGAACATCAGGCTGAACTCGAGCAGCTTGTCAGCGATCCACTTGCGCACGCCGAGCATCGAGTGCGCCCGGTGGTGGATGCCGACCGGTACCCGTGGCAGCACGAGACGTTTGCCGACGGCGACCCCCGCGCAGACGGTGAGCACGTAGACGATGCCGGCCGGGATGGTCGCGACCAGGCCGGCAAGCAGACCCCGGGTCAGCAGAACCCACCAGACCAGCGCCACGCTGGGCAGCACCATGGCGATCGCGCCGAGTTCCAGCCCGATCAGGCCGACCAGGGCGGCGGCCATATGATGCGGGCGCCAGCCGCTTCGCAGCTGCCGGTAGCTGAGCATGGATTCCACGGTGGGGGTCAGCCGGCGAGTCGGGGCCGGCGGTGAACCGGCCCAGCGCTCCCCGGGTGGCACAGCCTCACCCTGGACGAGGACGGACTGCTCGCCGACGCCGGCGTACGCCCCGACCGAGGAGCCCGGCTCGAGGACGGTGTTCGCGCCGACGAAGGCATCCCGCCCGATGGTGATCGGAGCGACGACGACCCAGCCGTCCTCTGCCCGCCATGGGCGCAGCGAGACGCCGTACCCCACGGAGGCGTTCCGCCCGATGGAGATCAGGCTGGGCAGGCTGATCGCGCTGGTCGCGATGATGCTCCGGCGGCCGACGCGGGCACCGAGAAGCCGCAGGTAGGCGGCGATCAGTGGAGAACCGCTGAGCACGGCCAGTGGTCCGATCGCGAGTAGCATGTTCAACGCCCAGAGCCGGACGTAGGTCGGTCCCCACAGGCGGTACCGGCCGGGTCGGATGCCCGCGGCCAACGGCCGGGCCAGCAGCACCGGCAGCACCCAGCGCACGGCGAGGTAGCTGAGCAGGATCGCGACCATCAGTTCCACGAGGACGCGGACGGACACGAAGCCGTCGTTGCGGGTGTAGACGTAGGAGACGGGAAGCGTGACGGCCAGCAGCAGCAGGTAGATCACGGCCCCCTGGCCGAACCCGGCCAGCGCGATCCGCCGGCTGCTGTGCCGCAGCGGGGTGGCACGGGGCGGAGCGGTCGGCCCTCCCACCCGCTGCGCGGCGGCGAGATGAGCTGCCATACCCCGTACGGTCGGATGCGCGTACAGGTCGCGGATCGCCGGGCTCACGCCGATCTTTCGGGCGCGCAGCAGCGACACGACCCGCGCCGCGAGCAGTGAATGCCCTCCGAGGTCGGTGAAGAAGTCCGCCTCGACCGAGAGCGCTTCGGCCTCGACGCCGAACGCCTCCGCCCAGGCCGCGCGTACCTGCTCCTCCAGCTCACCGTCGGCGGCCACGAGCGGGCCGGTGGCCCGGGTGAGCCGGCGGCTCGGCGCGGGCAGTCGTTTCCGGTCGACCTTTCCGCTGGGCATGGTCGGCAGCGCGGCGACGACATCCAGGAAGGAGGGCACCATGTAGCCGGGCAGCCGGGTCTGCAGGGTCTGGCACAGCCGGGCGATCAGGTCCTCCCACCCGCGCTCGTCGCCGTCGTGCGGTACAAGGTAGGCGGCCAGCTCGCGGGGAGCGTCCGGACCGTCGGCGACGGGAACGAGCGCCGCCACGGCCTCGGCCACACCCTCGTCCTCCAGCAGCACACTCTCGATCTCCCCGAGATCCACCCGATGGCCACGGATCTTGACCTCGGAATCCGCCCGGCCGAGATACTCGATCTCCCCGTCCTCGGTGAGCCGACCCAGATCCCCGGTGCGATACAGCCGACTGCCGGGCGGCGCCAACGGATGCTCGATGAACCGGTCCGCGGTCAGTTCAGGGCGCCCGACATACCCCCGCGCCACCCCCGGACCGCCGATACAGATCTCACCGACCTCACCATCGGCAACCGGCCGGCGCTGCTCATCCAGCAACACCACCGAGTAGGTCGGCAACGGCCGCCCGATGGTGACCAGCCGCCCGGGTAACAGCTCACCCCAGGTCGCGGTGACCGTGGCCTCGGTTGGCCCATAGGTGTTGAGAATCCGCCGACCCGGCCGGCTCCAACGCTCGACCAGCTGAGCCGGACACGCCTCACCGCCGACCAGCAGGTTCCGGATCCGCGGCAGATCGCGGGGAACCGTGGCCAGCAGGGTGGGCACGCAGTAGAAGACCGTGATGCCCGCCTCGTCCAGGAAATCCGCCAGCTCCGCCCCGAGACGCCGGGAGTCCGTCGGACCAGCCACCAACGTCGCACCGACCGACCAGGTCGGCCAGATCTCCTCGATCGCGAAATCGAACGCGATCGTCATGCCCTGATAGACCCGATCATCCGGACGTACGTCGTACACACCGGGCACCACGTCCAGGAAGTTGCAGATACTCGACTGCCCGACCTCGACACCCTTGGGCCGACCGCTGGACCCCGACGTGTAGATCACATACGCGCTGGGATCCCGGACACCGTCTCGGCCGAGCTCCGGCCGGTCGCCCGGCACCGCGGCGAGTTCGGCGGCGCACTCGTCGATCACGACAGCCCGCCGCTCACCCACCCGGTCGGCGAGCTCCGAGGAGGTCAACACCAGGTCGACCTCGGAATCCTCAGCGATGTACGCCACCCGGTCGGCCGGGGACTCGGGGTCGATCGGCACGAAAGCCGCCCCCGCCTTCCCCACGGCCAGCAACGCCACGTACGTCTCGACCGAGCGCTGCAGCAGGATGGCCACCCGGGCGCCGCCCGCGACGCCGAGAGCGCGCAGGTGATGGGCCAGCTGGTTGGCCCGCTCGTCCAGCTCGCGGTAGGTCAGCCGCTCGCTGCCGCACTCGAGTGCGACGGCCGACGGATACCGGTCGCACGCGGATTCGAACACGTGGTGCAGACGCCGCGTCCTGGTGACCTGGCCCTCGTCCCGTGGCCCGCCCACCGGATCATCGACGACCGGGGAGCCGACGATGACGCGCGCTTCCGCGTCCGAGTGACGCTCCGGTCGCAGGGGTGACGTGGACGCACCGATGTAATCGACCTGCTTCACGGAACGGAAACCTCCTGCGCCAACCACCCGGAACCACCTGTTGCCATGCAGCGATCACTGTGCGTAACTCGGCCGGCCACCAGGACGTGGCCCCGAGAATCCGCCAGAGTAAGACCAGGGCATCCGCCTACAGAGGGCGCGATTCACCGTAAGGTCCGCAATGCTTCACGGAAGGTAGCAAAACTCGCTAATGGTCATGTCCTGAACTAAAAATCTCGAACTTTTGGGCTGATTGGCAGGGCAGCGACCTGACTAACCCCGCAGTCAGGGGTCGCGCGCCGATGGCAGCCGGTGCAAGGCGCAGGCGGGAAGCCTCTACCCGCGACATCCACGGGCCTCGATGCCGAGCGGGCGAGGGGAGGGGCCGGCTGGGTGGCTGGCGGCGCGTTGGACGGCGGGCAGTCGCGATCAAATGAGGGCCGAACGGTCCCGAATGACGCCGGTTGAACCTGCGATCTGCAATTTGCTGGGTCGGAGACCGTGCGGGCGTTTGGATGCAACATAAAGCAACAGTGAAGGCAATTAACTATGTTGGATATTCCCTGGTGGGACAGTGTTTTGTAGATCAGCGAGGTAAGGGGCTATCAGCGATGGGATCCTTGCCTGCGGCGTGTGGATCCGGTCTCCTGCCACTTCCGGGAGCGTGAGAACCGTGACTGTCGCCCGGCAACCCTGCTGCACGAGCGCCGGGGCTTCGCGCCAGCCGTGCTCGTGCGTCCGCCGTCGCCTTGCGAGCCGGGGCGCCACCGCGGACGCAGCGGTGAGTGGCGGGGGAGTCGCCATGACGGGTGCGGTGGCTGACCAGCCGGGCGGGTGGGCGGGCAGGTCACGGACCGCCTGGCGAACGAGGTGGCGGACGGTGGTCCGCGAGGAGGTGCGGACGTCCGGCGGCAACCCGCCGACGCCCCGGCGACGCCGCTCCGCCGGCGAGGCCGCCTCGTCGATCAAGATTCGGCTCGCCCTCGATCCGAAGTATCGACGTGTGTCTCAGAAGTTGATTAGGCTGCCGGCACAGCACATCGACAGGAGGGGATGCGGGTGTCACGCCGTACCGGCAAGCCGTCGTACCTGCTCAGCGCCCCGACCGGCCGTCAACCGGGGGCGGCGCGCATCGGGGTCGCTGTGGCGGTGGGCCTCGTGCTCGCGCTGCTCGGCGGGGCGGTCGGCTACCGCGTCGGACGCCCGGACCGGACCGAGGCAGCGATCGCCGACATGCGCGCGGCGGAGACGCGCAAGGACGCCCAGCAGATCACCGAACTGACGAGCACCGCCCGCCGCCTCCGCGACGAGATCGCTCCGATCCTCACCTCGATCGGCGGCGAGCCGTCAGCCACCCGTCAGCCGGATCCCGCCCAGGCGCGCCAGTGGCAGCAGGTCCTGCGGCGTGCGGCGGAGCCCTTCGCCAACCCGCCGTCGGGTACGACGGCCACCAACGTCGCCCGAGGCTGCCTGCGCAACGCCGTGGAACAGGCCGCCCTGGCCGTGGACACCTTCGCCGTCGTCGCCAGCGCGCCGGCGGCCAACCGTGCGGCCCTGACCGAGTTGGCGAAGCGGCAAGCCAAGGGTGCCGCAGCCGCCTGGTCCGTCGCGGCCACCCAGCTTGACGAGATCAACATCGCTGCCGGCCTCGGTCACCAGCACGTCTTCCTGGGCACCGAAGGCGACGACCACGCCTCGGACGGGGCGGCCGAAGGTACCGGTGGCTGATCTTCAGGAGCATCCGGCCGGAGCGTCAGCCCATCGGTTTCGCAGGCCGGGTCGGCCGGACCAGTCGCAGGCGTCGATTTCGCCACCTGGGCCGGCCCGCGTGCCGACAATGAGGAAATGAGAGCGCAGAGGTACCTGAAGAGGCAACAAGCCGTGACTCGTCGTCGTACTCCATGGCCGCTGATGGCGGCGCTGCTTGCGGCGGGAGCGGCCGGAGCCGCGGCGGTACGGCGCCGCAAAGGCGCCGGGCGCACCGGACCCACCGGAACCGGGGCGACAGGTGACGTCAGTCAGACCGGTCAGGCCGGCGGTGCTTCTGTCCGGCCCGTCAGCCGCCCCGAAGGAGCCACCCAGGGCTGGCCGCAGGGAAGGTGAAGCAGCGGCTGTCTGAGCACCGCGGCAAAGCAGCCAGACAGACGAGCGCCACCCTCGGCCGGAGCGTCGCCGGGCGGGGGAGCGGACCGACTCAGCCAGTCTGAATCGACACCGTCAGGTCGGTGAACGACGCAGGGTTGGCCCCGTCCACGGTGTAGGCGCGGAACGCCGGGTCCTTGGTCAGACCCACCACGAAACGCGGCGCTGTCTCCGTGGTCGTTCCGGTGGTCGAGGGGGAAAGGCCGGCGGCGGCGAGGTCCAGCGCCGCGTCGCGCAGCGCGTACGGCCCGAACGCGTCGGTCGTCGGCGGCGCCGCCGCGCGGCTGCCCGCGACCACCGGCGCGCTGGCGGCGCCCTTCGTCACCTGCCACAGGCCGGGATCGTAGGCGTCGCCGTCGGTGAGGTAGCTCCAGCGCACGCCACTGATCGACCAGTGACCGCCGACCTGACCGACCTGGGCCGAGCGCAGGTCGAGAATCGACACCCCGTTGGTGCCCACCACCCGCGCGAACTCGCTCGCGGTGCCGGCTCCGGTGACGACCAGCGCCGTGTCCTCGCCCACCCCGTACACCCGGTCGTGGCCGGTGTCGGCGGCGAGCCTGATCGACCGGCCGGTCCGGCCGCGCGCGTCGAAGTGCGTGTCGACCAGCCCCGAGGTGAAGAGGTCGAACCCGCCGGCCGGCCAGTAGCCGAGGACCTCGTCGGTGTCGAAGTAGCCCGGCTGGGCGCCGTCGCGGACGCCGTAGTAGCTGAGCCCACCGGTGATCATGTCGGGGCCGGCGAGGATCTGCATGCCGGCGCTGGTGCCAGCCACCGGCGCGCCGGCGAGGAACCGCTGCCGGATCGCGGCGAGCACGGCACCGTCGGAGCCGTCCTCGTGGATCATCGACTGCACGTAGCGGAACTGGTCGCCGCCGGTGAAGAAGAAGCCCGTCATCGACGCGGCCAGGGCGGCGTACTCCGGGTCGTCACCGCTGCCGTCCCGCTTCACGTTCACCGGGATCCAGGTGACCTCCGCGGCCCCGTACCGCTTGAGGACCTTGCCGACCTGGTTGGCGCTCCAGTGCGGCGACGCCGACGACGCGCTCAGCACGCCGATCCGCGCCGCGGCACCGCCGGCCTGCCGGACGAACTCGCCGTAGACGGCGCTGTTGTCGTCGTCGAGCGCTCCGCCGATCAGCATCACCGCGCCGGGACCGGCGCTCTGAACGGCGGGATCGGCGGACGCGGCCGAGGACGGCAAAGCCGCCCCGGCCAAGGCAACGATCAGGGCGGTGAGCAGCGGCAAAAACCTCGGCCGGGTCATGCCAACCGACGCTAGACAGCCGTCCGCTGGGCGTCAAGGAAGGCGAATGTGTCGATGCGGTCACGGCGAAATGTCGGCGGTGCCCGCCGCCCGGGGTGGCCATCACCTCGCCGACGGTCTCGCCGACACCAGGCGTCCACGCCCGCACTCACGTGCTGACCTCGATGAACCGGCCGCGGCTGTCTCGGGGCGGTCGGCCTCCTGCCGGTCTTTCCGGAGGGCCCAACGGGCGGTCAGGACGGTCACACACGGATGGGTCCCGTCATGCGGCTGCTTACGTCCCGGTGGTCCGCCCCGTGCAGCGGTGTTCCACACTGGTGCGACCACGCCCTGTCAGGAGGCGCTAATGCGGCGTACGCGGGGTTCTGCTCAGGAAAGCCGGACCAAAGAGCAGAGCGAGCGGGGCCGGCGCCTCGATCTGCAGACCACGGCGATTGTGTTGGTGGTGATCCTCCAGGCCACGGCCATCGTCATCGACGTCACCGGCTTCTTTGACCGATCACCGGCGGCCGGCCCGGCGGTCAGGCCCTCACCGTCGGACCAGTTCAAGTACCAGGCGACAGTGCAGGACGGTCGGCGTGACCTGTTCGACGGGGAGCTGCACGTCACCACCGACCGGACGGTGAAGGTTGCCGAGTGGTTCGACGTCCGGGTCCTCGTCTGCGGACCAGCGAACAGCGATGAGCTCTGCCTCGCCCCGATGGAACCCACGACCCCTGGGGTGCAATTACACCGCCCCTCGACGAGCAAGACGGTGCCGATCGGCGGCCGTGTAGGCGTCATCCTGACCTCGCCCCACAGCGAGATCGAGATCAAGGACGACCTGAACCCCGCCGGCAGCGTCCAACCGCTCACCGATCCCACCGACGCCGCCAGCTGGTGGTGGAGTGTCCGGGCCAGTAAGCCAGGCACCTACGATCTGAAAGGGGCGGTGTTTGTCCTCGCCGCCGACACGGACCTCGAGCTGGTCACCCGGGACACCTTCACGATCCGGCTCACCGTCGAGCGCACATCGGAGTACACCGCAAAGCAGGTCTGGACGACGACCCTGGACGTCACGAAGTGGTCGGTGACCCAGATCATCGCAGTTCTCACCGCGCTCATTGGCGCGGGCGCGTTCGCCGCCTGGATTCGTCGCCGTCTCCGCTGATCGGCTGCCGCTATCCGCCTTCGGACGGCAGCGCCACCACCTGCGGGCGCAGCGTCAGTGCTGTGAGGCACCCTGTCGGCGGTCGGTCAGTCGGCCGAGGAAGCCTCGCGGCGGCGGTTTCGCGGCGGATGACCGTACGAATGCTGGTCCAAATGACCGGGGCGGCATCGACGTGGTTGCGCCGTTCACATGCACGGCATGCTCGATTGCCGCGATTCGCTCCGCCACGCCCAGAGGGCGTCCCGGCTGCTCCTGCCTGACCGCGGCGTACGACTACGGCTATCCCCGACCGCCCGTACGGCGATACCGTGCACGCACCGCCGCGGGCTGCGCCCCGGCGACAGGTCGGGACGCCGCCTTACGCGTCCCCGCCGCGCACCACCCGATCTCACGTCCGACGCCGGCGTAGTCGCCGGGAGAGAGGATCGAAGAGGATGCGCTCGAAACCCCCTATCTTCCGCTGGCGAACGGCGCGGGTGACCCTCGCAGCCGCCGTCGCAATGGTCAGCCTCGGCATTGTCGGCGCGCCCGTCCAGGCCCAGGGACAGTCCAAAGTCACCGTGATGACCCGGAACCTCTATCTGGGTGGCGATCTGACGCCGTCCATCGGCGCGCCGACAACGGCTGCGTTTCTGGCCGCGAACTCCGCGCTGTTCAGCCACGTCGGCCTCGTCGACTTTCCGGCGCGGGCGAAACTGCTCGCCCAGGAGATCACCGAGAACAAGCCGGATCTGGTCGGACTGCAGGAGGTCGCCCTGTGGCGCACCGGCACGATCGGTGACCCCGCACCGGCCACCGACATCCGGTACGACTACCTGGCGCTGCTCATGGGCGAGCTGAGCCGTTCCGGTCACCCGTACGACGTCGCGGTCGTACAGGCCGAGGCCGATCTGGAGGCGCCCGCGGGCGCGCCGCACTACCTGGACGTACGGCTCACGATGCGCGACGTCATCCTGGTGCGCCACGGCGGCCGGGTGAAGGTAACCGACTCCTCGTCCGGCACCTTCGTCAACAACCTCACGTTCACGCTCGCGGCGACGAACGGGACCGTGACCAGCACCCGCGGTTGGACCGCGGTGGACGTGGTGCACGGGCAACGACCGTTCCGGTTCGTGAACACCCACCTGGAGGCCTTCCACCCGGGTGTCCGTGTGCTGCAGGCCCGCGAGCTGCTGGCCGGCCCGCTGGCCACGGCGCCCGGTGACG
The DNA here is from genome assembly GCF_023656545.1 of Micromonospora phytophila. Taxonomy (GTDB): domain Bacteria; phylum Actinomycetota; class Actinomycetes; order Mycobacteriales; family Micromonosporaceae; genus Micromonospora; species Micromonospora phytophila. Next base: position 14,391 of record NZ_JAMOKF010000043.1, read on the forward strand.
TGATCCTCGCCGGTGACCTCAACACGGGCCCCAAACTGCCCGTCGCCGAGAACCGGCTCGCCTACGCGGCGCTGGTGGCCGGCGGAATGCGAGACACGTGGCTGATCCTGCATCCGGGTGAACCCGGCTACACCGCGGGTCTGGGCGATGACCTGAACCAGCCCGCCGGCGACGTCGAACACCGCATCGACATGGTCCTGTTCCGTGGGGCGGTCGTGCCCGTCTCGAGCCTCACCTTCGGGACCGAGCGGCAGACCCCCGACGGTCGGTGGGCATCGGACCACCTCGGCTACCTGGCCGTGCTGGCCCTGCAGTAACGCGAACGCTGCTCCGGGCTGGCCCACGGGCCAGCCCGGAGTTGACGCTGGCGTAGGCCCCCCATCGCGGGACAGCGGCCCGGAATGTCCCGAGATCCTGTGCCGGGGGCCGGAGACGGGTCCCGCTTGGAGTAGCCGCGGCCACGCGGTGGTGCGACTCCGGTGCGACATGTCCATCCGGTCGGCTGATGATCAGCGCGGATCACCGAGGCCAGGACCTGGTCGGCGGCCACTCGTCGTCATGAGCAGCGCCTCGCCGAGATCCGGACGGCCCGCTAGCCGTGCCGCCTGCCTGACGTCCTCCGCCGACATGGTGCGCACCAGTTTGACCCCGTGCTGGATCCCATCGTTGTCGCCGGCCGCCACCATCCGCAGAAACCACCGTACGGCCTGCACATTGTCGCGCGGACCGCCGATCCCGTCGCGGGCCCAGCAACCGAGCGTGTACATGGCGCCGGCGTGCCCGAGCTCGGCCGCCTTCACGTAACACTCGACGGCCTCTTCGTCCCGATCGACCCGGGCCAGCATGTCACCGAGCTTCGACACCGCGACCGGGATGCCAGCCTTCGCCGCACCTTCAAGCAACCGCAGCGTCTCCTCAAACGTCGCGTACGCGCCGTCGGCACGGTCGTTCAGGGCGGCCAGGTTGAACATCGCGTATGGATCGCCGTCCGCCGCCGCTTCCCGGAACAGCCTGACCGCCTTCGCCAGGTCCTGCCGGACGCCCAGCCCGTTGGCGTACAGGTGCCCCAGGCTCCGCTTGGCGACCGCATCGCCCTGCTGCGCTGCCGACTCGAACCAGCCACGGGCAGCCTTCGGCTTCCCCTCGATCTCAAGCTCGATCGCGCCGAGCAGCGACTGAGCCTCGAGGTCACCAGCCCGCGCCATCGGCAGCAGCGATCGCTTGACTTCCTTGACCTCCCGATCGGTCACCAGCGGCACGTCACCGCCGGTGACCGCAAGGAGACCACGGGCCCGCTCGCGCGGATTCATCTCGTCACGTTTCGACATGAGCCTGCCTTCTACCGCCGGCGGGGCGCGATTCGCGCCCCGCCGGTCTGATCATAGTTGTAACGTCCCGATCGCCGTCAGCTCCGATTCCCAGGTGCACCAGGGTGATCGAGGCTGAATCGGATCACAGGCCTGGTGGATAGGCGAATGGAACCCGCACTACGAATTCCATGTCGCCGGTCGGATGGAACGCCCATGTTCCACTCGGACTCGATACGACGATGGATCTATCTCCGTGCATGGCGGCGCCGGTGAGGAACTCCTGACATCCGCGACACGGATCTCGGTTGACGATGATCGGGCCATCTTGTTTGAGCACCCACGCCTGAGCTTCTGCATGACTGTTGAAGTAGCGACCGAAAATGCCGAGGTCATTGCCGTGACCCCGCTGCGACAAGCCGAACGCGCTCCGGAACGCGCCAACCGTCGCCGTGGCGACCCGGGTGAAGGCGCGCGAGGCCCTGCCCCATCCGGAAAGGGTGAAGAGGTGTCCGCCATCAGGGTTCTCCACTGCAGCAGCGGTCTTCCTGGAGGAGTGCCTCGGGAAGCTGATTTCGGAGGGGCCTGGCACGCCACAGTGGTTGAGGTCGACATTGTGTACGAGTACCGGCGTGTTGCTGGCGATGACGTAATAAGTGTGTACGTCGGTGACGGTGAGGTCGCGCATGTCCTCGCCGCCGGCGTAGTTGCGGACGGCGGTGACGGTGACGGTGTCGCCGTCGATGGTCCGCAGCTCGTGCCCGACGATCAGGTCGGCCGCGTACACCCACTCATCGGTGGTCTCGTCCCAGAACGGGTGGTGCTGTGTCGTGTTGAAGACCGTCGTGGCGCTGTCGTCCGTGCCGTCGGTGGGCGTGGTGTCCTTGACGGTCACGGTGAGGTCGGTCAGGTCGGTGTCGTGGTTGGCATGGAGTTGCTCGACGGGCCGGCCCTCGGTTTCGCCGGTCTCCGGGTCGGTGGCGGTGACTTCGTCGCCGATCTCGATGTCCTCGATTGGCTTGGTGGAGCCGTCGGCCATCAGGACGGGGGTGTCCGGGGCGAAGCTGTGCATGGGCGTGCAGCCGCCCCGGACCTTGACCGCGGCGCCCAGCGCCCCGCCGGCGACCCCGTCCAGCACGAGTTGCCGCCAGTCGACGCTGCCGGTGGATCCGTACTGGGTTACGGCGCTTTCGGTGACACCGGCGGCCGCGCCGGCGACGGCCTGCACCCCGCGGGCGCTGGCGGAGACCCCGGCCTTGACCGCAAGGAGTCGGGCCCCGGCCCCGACCCCGCCGCCGAGGGCCGCGGCGCCCAGGGCGAAGGCGGCAGCCTGGACGCGGTGCCCTGGTTCGGCGGTGTAGCCGGCGTAGCCGACGGTGCCGCCGACGACGGCTGCGGTGAGCAGGCATCCCCAGCCGGTGCCGCAGGCGGCGATGGCGACGGTGGCGCCGACGACCATGGCCCCGGCCACGATGGCGTTTTCGGTGTCCTGGCCGTCCCACTGGAAGCTGATGCCGCCACTGGGTGCCAGGCCCGTCGGGTCGGCGAGGCTGATCGGGTTGTGGTGGGCGTAGGCGTACGGGTTGAAGCTGGTCGGGTTGCCCACGTCGACCAGGGGGTCGGGGGCTATGAAGGTGCCGGTGTCCGGGTCGTACTCCCGGGCGCCGACGTCGAGCAGCTTGGTGGACGTGTTGGCGGGGGCGTTGAGGAAGCCGCGGTCGGTGGGCCAGTCGGTGACCGCGGCGCGGTCCGCGCCGTACGGGGTGTACCAGCGGCGCTGGACGTCCCCGCTGATCGGATCGACGGTGAGGTTGGCGCTGGCCTGGTGGTCGGCGGCCAGCCAGGCGAAGCCGTCCTTGGTGCGGACCGCCACGACTGAGCCGTCGTTGCTGTAGTAGCGGGTACCGCTGACCGCGTTGCCGGTGGCCTTGAACTCCTCGCCGCCGAGGCGGAGGGTCTTACCGCCGGGGTCACTGCGGATGAGGAGTTGACCGTCGGCGTCGTAGACGTGCTTGGTCTGCTCCTGCCCGCCGGCGGCGGCGACGAGAGCCCCGTCGAAGCGGCCTTCCGGGTTGATGGTGTAGTCGCTCTTGACACCCGCGACGGTGCGGGTCTTCATGGTGCCGTCCAGGTCGTAGCCGAACGTGTCGGTGCGGCTGGACCCGTTGGCGGTGACGGCCACGGACGCCATGGCGTGTGGCCGGGGCTGGCCGGCGGCCGGATAGGTGTACGTCCGGCTGGTGGTGCCGGCGCCGGTGCGGTGGGTGTCGGCGGTGCGGCGTCCGGCGTTGTCGAAGGCGAAGCTGTCCCAGTACGGGTGCTTGCCGGTGGCGCCGACATTGGTCGGGTCCGCCGCACAGTCGTCCGTGGCGGTGTACGCCTCGGTGAGCCGATGCAGCCCGTCGTAGCGGTAGCACTGGGACTGCCCGTCGGTGTGGTCCTTGATCGACGAGATGTCACCGGCGGCCAGGTACTTGTACCGGTCGTCCTGCACCGTCTTACGCGTGCCGGGCGTGGCCGGGTCGGGCAGCGTGGCGGAGATGCCCGCCAGACGGCCGGTGGCCGGTTCCCAGCTGTAGTTGCGGATCAGTTCCCCGGCCCCCGGCGTGCCGTAGGTCCGTGCGGCCAGCTGCCCGACGCCGGTGTAACTGGTGGCGGTGACATAGCTGTTGATGCCGGCGAGCCTCGTGACGTAGCCGAGACTGTCGTAGCTGGTGCCGACGGTCTCCGCCGGCAGACCTGCCCGCGCGTCGTAGGTGATCGAGGTGAGGTGGTTGGCGGCGTCGTAGCCGTACTCGGTCTCGTAGCTGCCGGCGAGCGTCCCTTCGGCGTTGGGGATGATCCACCGGGTTCCGGTGGGTCGGTAGCGGTCGTCGTACCCCATCGGCTCGACGACGTAGTCGGCCGTGCCGACGTGCCGGGTGGTCCTGGACAGCTGCCCCTTCGCGGCGGTGAGGCTGTCGTACTCGTAAGTCGCCAGCTTCGTGCCGGTGTTGAACTCCCCAGACCAGCGGGAGGCGAGCCGGCCCAGCGCGTCGTACGTCAAGGTGATCTTCTGGCCGCGCGCGTCCGTGGTGGACTTCAGGTCGCCAGCGGCGTTGTACGCCGACAGGGTGGTGCCGGTGTTCGGGTCCTCCACCTTGGTACGCAGACCCGCCAGGTTGTAGCTGTACCTGGTGACGTTCTTCTCTGTGGGATCGGTGACGGTGGCCAGGTTTCCGGCGGTGTCGTAGCCGTAGACGGTCGTCTCCGACGTGCTGGTGGTGGGGTGGACGGTCAGCCGGACGGGCCGGCCTGCCGCGTCGTACATCGTGGTGGTGTCGCCGCCGGAGGGCGGGTTCACCGTGTGCCGGTTGCCGTCGTAGCTGTGCGTGGTGCGCCACTTCTCGGTGCCGTTGGCCTGCAGCGCGGCGGCGGTGAGCCGGTTGAGGTTGTCGTAGCTGTAGACCGTCTGCGACGGCACGTTGGCGGCGGCGGCGGTGACCAGCGCGGAGCCGGCGATCGCCGCGTTGTGGAACGGCGCGGTCTGCACCGCCACCTGGCCCCGGCCGTCGTACTTGGTCTCGGTGATGATCCGCCCGCCACCCGGTGCCGCGGCCTGGGTGTTTCGGGTACGCAGCCGGCCGTCGAGGAACTCGTACGAGGTCAGGTAGGTCGGGCTCGTGCCGGGTTCGATGGCGCGATCCTGGAGCGCCTCCGTGGTGAGCTTGCTCGGCAGGTCACCTCGGATGTCGTAGCTGTACTTCATCGAGGGCGGGTCGCCGTTGACCTTCTTCTCGGTGGGCAGGTAGACCGCGGTGCGCCGGCCCAACTGGTCGTACTCGGTGGTGGTCGTCCTGTTGTTGGCGTCGACCGCCTGGGTGGGCACGCCACGGCCCTCGTCGAAGCTGACGGTCGACGTGTGCCCCAGCGGGTTGATGACCTTGGCTTCCTTCAGCGGCAGGTTGTCGCTCGGCGTGTAGACGGTCGTGCTCGTCTGGCCGCGGGCGTCCTTGTTCGCCAGCGGCCGCCCGCGTTGGTCGTAGGTGGCTTCGGTGACCGCCCACACGTCGGTCGAGTTCAGCGTCTGGTTCTTGGTCTTCAGCCCTCTCGTGGGTGCGGCGTGCAGGGTGGTGGTGCTGTCGTAGAAGGTCTGGCTGACCGACAGGACGGTCCCCGTGCCGCAGGCTCCGGCGTACTCGGTGACCTGGGACGGGTAACCGACCAGGTACGCGGCCTCGTTACGGGCGTACTCGGTGCGCACGCATGTGTCGTCGGCGGCGACGGAGACATCGCCGAGATCGCGGGTGTCGGTGGGCAGGCCGTACTTTGTGTCGTAGCTGGCCTGGCCCTCCGTCCAGCGCCACTTGCTGTCGGCGGCGATCCAGGTACGGGCCTTCGTGGTGGTTTCGCTCACCCGGTGGGCCCGCATCTCCTTGCCATCGGTGACCGGCGCCGCACGGGTGCCGGTGCGGGTGACGGTCGGCACGTGGACCGTCGAGCTGTTGATCTTCGTGCCGTCGAGGTCGAGGCTCTCCCGGAGGGAGCCGTGCAGTCCGTCCGCGTCGAGGAACCGGTTGGTCCACTTCTGCGAGATCGAGCCATTGCAGTCCGCGATCTTCAGCTGGCCGCTGGCGTCGCCGGTGGTGCCGGTGGCGGCCTCCAGGCACCGGCCCGAGTGCGGGTTCTTGAGGCTGCCGTCGGCCTGCTGCTCCCACACCTGGCTCCACCCGGTGTAGCAGGACCACAGGTGCACCAGGGTTCCGCTGGCCGTGTTCGGCCCGGAGATGTCCAGGCACCTGCCCGACGTGGGGTTCTTCAGGCTGCCGTTGCCCTGCAGCTGCCACACCTGGTTGGCCTGGCCGCTGCACTTGCGTGGCCAGACCTTGGTGCCGTCGGTGGTTCCCGAGTTGGCGATGTCGATGCAGCGGTTGGCCTGCGGGTTGACGAGGTTCTGGTTGTTCTGCGGCTGCCAGACCTGGTTCCAGTCCCCGGTGCAGTCCCACAACTGGACCCGGGCACCGTTCGCGGTCCCCCACGAGGAGATGTCCAGACACCGCTTCGACTGCGGGTTCCACAGGCCGCCGTCGGGGCGGGGCTGCCAGACCTGGTTCGTGTCACCGGTGCAGGTCCAGATCTGCACCTCGCTGCCGTTGGCCGTGCCCCAGTTGTCGATGTCGAGGCACATGCCGGTCTCAGGGTTCTTGACCGCCCCCGACTCGGAATCCCAGTGCCAGACCTGGCTCCAGTTGCCGTAGCAGTTCCACAGGTGTACCGACGTGCCCGCGACCTTGCTCGCGTTGACGATGTCCAGGCACTTGCCGCCCTGGCCGGAGACCGACCCGTCGAGTCCGGGTGTGCCGATCGGAGCGAGCAGGCCGGTGCGGCGACTGAACCACTCCGGACCCGTGCCGTCGGCCTTGTTCTTGTCGTCGCCGTCCATTCCCCGGTGGAAGACGTTCCGGCTGACCGTCTCGACGTTCTCACTGGCTTCCTTGGTGGCCGTCACCGTTCCGTAGCCGCGCCATTGCGACCACGTCCGGTAGGCCAACTGGACGGTCTCGTTGCTGTCGTGGGCCCACAGAGCGCTGTCAGACGACGACTCGTTGGTGTACTTGTAGAAGGTCCACTCGTCCGGTGACCCTCCGGTGAGGTCCCGCTCCGTCACGACTGCGACCAGGTACTTGTAGAACCAGCCGTAGCCCGCCGGCTGCTGCTCGTCGTTCGGCTTGTGGTGCTGGGGAAAACACAACTGCGGGTTGTTGTCCGGGATGGGCGCCCACGATCGGTGGCACTCGACCCCACCCTCGGGCGTGCGGGTGTAGGTGACCCTGGTCTCCGCGCCGGTTCCCGTCCGTACGGAGGTCAGCCGGTAGTGCACGTACGGCGGGACGCCGGCGTCGGCTCCCCAGTCCACCCGGTTGCCCCAGGGCTCGCCGCCGGCCGGGTCGGTGAAGTCGCCGCCGAACTCCATCGACGGCTCCGCCAGGGTGGTGGCGTCGCGCCCGTACCCGGTGTGCCTGATGGACTGCAGCCACAGGTTCGGAGAGGTGTCCGGCGCACCGGCCGGCGCGATCACGTCAGGGTTGGGCGGGTAGGTGTGGGTGAGGTCCCATCGGTCGACCTTGCGGTACTGCCCGGAGCTGGAGTCGAGCACCTCGGTGGTGATGCTGGCCAGCCGGTACCTGTTGAAGAAGGCCGGGCTGCGTTCGGTGCACGAGGTTTGCTCGGGAGTGCAGTACAGGTCCAACGGGGTATCGACGTAGTCGGCGTCGGCGCACGACCCGACGCAGCGGTTGGCATGGCCGAACAGGACCCGCATCGGCGCGTTGCCGGAGTGCTCCGACCCGGCCCGGTCGCCGTAGTCGATGAAGTCGAGGTTCGCCGCCAGGTCGTACAGGAAGGTCGAACCCAGGGTGGCCGTTCCCGGCTGGTACCTGCCCTCGAACGGCTTGTAGACGTACGTCATCGAGTTGCCGCGCGGGTCGATGACGTAGTCGAGGTTCCACCGGTACGCCTCCCGGCACATGGTGTTGGCGCACGGGTCGCTGGCGTCGTCGCCGTACACGGCGACGGTCTGCACCGAGTTGGTGCGCTGGTTGTCGTTCGCGTACCGCTTCTCGACGCCGAAGAAGTACTGGGTGCCGTCCTGTGCCGTCACCTTCCAGTACTCGTTGTCACCGTCGTCGTTGTCGGTGTCGTTCCGCTTCTCGATCTTCAGCCCGTCGTCCTTGGCCGACCGCCAGCCGTTGGTGCCGTCGCGCACCAGCGGCGCCGACTGGCCGGCGAAGACCAAGGTCGCGTTGTCGGGGGAGAACCAGCACAGGTCGCCACGCAGGGTGCTGCCGGCCCCGTCCTGCGAGCACGGCCGGTAGGACCGCTCGATGTAGCCGACCTGGAGGTCCCAGCCCTCACCGATCCAGGACACCTGGCCGTTCTGGGCGAGGGTCTGCCCGTCCACGAGGCCGCTGTCGTAACTCAGGGCCAGGTTCGGCGCCGGTCCCGGTGCCGGCGGCACGGCGATGGGATAGCTGTACGCGAAGCTGCCCCCGATGCTGCCGGCCGACCACGAGTACGCCTGCCGCAGCGACGTCGCCTCGAAGGTTCCCCCCGCTGAGGACGCCGACGGTGTCAGCGCGATGGTGGTCGTACCCGCCTGGGTGAGCGTCACGTCGGCGGACAGCGTCCCGGCCGCGTTGACGGATCCCAGGTCCTTCCCCACCCGGCAGGATCCCTTCGCCGGAGTGCTTACGGCGCAGGCGGGCAGTTCGACGAGCCGTAGCCGGCCCGCGTAGTCGCCGCCGAAGGCGTTGGCGAACTGCGAATAGTCGATCCGTATCCGCGCTCGACCCGGCTGGCTCACCCCGTCGGCACGGCTCAAGGTCAGCAGCGCGCCGGACACCCCGGCGGCCTGCGCCGCGGCCTGGTCGCGAACCTGCACCCGTACCGAGTGCGGCGGCTTGGCTGCCCGGTCCGGCCGCGCTTCGTCCTGTCGTGACGGAGCGGCGGAAGTGAACGTTACGGGCAGGTCACCGACCTTCGCGGCCTTGCCCGAGACGGCTACCGTGCCCGACGCGGCCCCTGGCAGCGTCTTGCGGGTGACGGAGGTGATGCCGGGGCCGTCCGTGGCGGTCTTCTTCGGCGCCCGCGGCTTCACCTTGCTGACAGGTATGGACTTGCGCGACTCCGCACCCGGCGTGGGGCGCTGTTCGGCGTACGCGGGCACATGCGTCAACAGGCTCGCCGTCAACGTCAGTACCGTCGCGATCACCAGTGCGGGCCATCTGTGCCTGGTGGTGGTCTGCCGTGCCGTCATGGCTCGGTGGTGACCACGAGATGGGCCTCGGGTATGTGTCGAGCGTGCGGGCATGGGTCCTCCTGTGCCGTCGCAGGTGCCCGCACGGTACGACCGTTCATTTATACGTACCGATATAGTCTTCGTATCGTCGCACCGCGTGAGCCGATGCGAAAAAGGTTGGCGCGGAGCGGGGAGGGCGAACCCGATCGCGACCGACCGAGCCACGAGCCGGCGCACGAGGGGGTCGAGGTTGCTGTCACGACCTTCGATCCTTGTCGGCGGTGGCACGTGGCGTCCGGTGCCGGTGGCTCACGTGTCACGTGCTGTGATTGCCTGATGCCGACACGCTCGCCGCGCACGTCGAGTGGACGTCACTGTTGCTCGGCGGTGACCGATGGTCCGAAGAAGGCCCGATCTCTGAGAGCGCTCCCGCCGGTGATTCCGTTACGCCGACACGCCGCTCCGCAACATTGATGATCATCACCTTTTTCGGCCGTCGATATGCCTTGTTGTGCCGACGGCGGCCCCCTTAGCCTGGGCGCGCGCTCGAAGTTCGACGGGGGAGCGGCAAGATGCAACTGCAGATTCGGCTATTGGGCGCAGTGCAGCTGAGAGTGGACGGCCGGATCGTCACTCCGGGTGCGCGGAAGCGACGGGCGATGCTCGCCGGGCTCGCGCTGGCGGCCAACCGGTCCATGTCGTTGAACCGGCTGGCCGAGATGGTCTGGGCCGATGCACCACCGGCATCCGCCATGGCGAACCTCCGTTCGCACGCCGCCGGGATCCGCCGGTTGATCGGTCACCGACTGGTTGCCCGCCCGAACGCGTACGAGTTGCGGCTCGAACCGCACGAGCTGGACGTCATCGAGTTCCAGCGGCTGGCGGAAGAGGGTCGCAGCCGGTTGACCACCGAGGATCCGACCAGCGCCATCCCGACGCTCACCGCAGCACTGGCGCACTGGCGCGGGGCAGCGGGTGAGGGCCTGCCCGGCGGCACCACGCTGGACAGCCGTTGGGCGAGCCTGGAAGAGCAGCGGCTCCAGGTCTTCGAAGAGTTGACCGAGGCGCGATTGACGGCCGGAAAGCACGGCGACGTGCTCTCCGAGCTCCGTGAACACCTCGCCGCCCACCCACTGCGGGAGCGGGCATGGGGGCAGCTGATGCTCGCCCTCTACCGCTGCGGTGACGTGCCGGCCGCACTGGGCGCCTATCGGGACGCGCGCGCCCGGATGGACGAGCAGCTCGGCATCAAGCCGGGCGAGGAACTCGACGCCCTGCACCGGGCGATCCTGAACCGGGCACCCCAAGTCTCGTACACCCGGCCAACCGCCGTGACCGCGACGTCACCGACGCCGGTCGGCGAGCACCGGACCGCCGGCGTCCCCGGCTGGACCGTGCCCCGTGAGCTGCCGGCGGACCTGGCGACCTTGGTCGGCCGTACCGCCGAGACCGCCGACGTCGTCGCGGCACTGACCTCGGCTACTCCCTCCGTCGTGGTCATCACGGGCCCACCAGGCAGCGGCAAGACCGCACTCGCCGTGCGCACCGCCCGCGCCGTCGCCGCCGGATTCCCCCACGGACAGGTCTTCGTCGATCTCGGATACCGGACCTCCGTAACGTCCGATGAGGTGCTGGGCCGAGTGCTGCGCGCGCTCGGTGTCGCTGCGGCCGACGTACCGGACGACACCGACGAGCGCGCCGGCTGGTTCCGCTCGCTGGCGGCCGGACGCCGGCTCCTGCTGGCCATTGACGGCGTCACCCGAGCTGCCCAGGTGCGGCCGCTGCTACCCGCCGGACCCGGTCCGGCCCTGATCGTGGTCGGTCAACGGCGCCTGCGCAGTCTGGAGGGAGCACGGCGGATCACCCTCCCGCCGCTGACCGCTACCCGGGCCGGTGCCCTGCTAGCCGCACTCGCCGGACCGGGCCGAATGGCGGCGGAACCAGCCGCCACCGCCGAGCTGGTCCGGCTCTGCGCCGGCTCGGTGCTGGCGCTACGGATCGCCGGCTCGAGGCTGGCGAGGTGGCCGGAAATGCCGGTGGCCGCTCTCGTCAACCAGCTCGCGGAAGGCCGCGGCCGGCTGGATCTCCTGACGTACGACGACCTGTCGGTGCGGGCGAGCCTGGCGGCCGGTGTCGCGGTGGCCCAGTCCGAGGACGAGGTGGCGGGTCGGCTCCTCGAACTGCTCGGCACCTGTCCCGAGGGCCCGGCGGAGGTGGACCGCGCCGCCGCGCAGCTCGGCGTCTCCAGTCACCGGGTGCGCCAGGCCCTTGAGGACCTGGTCGACGCGCACCTGGTCCACCGGGACGGGCCGGGCAGCTACCGACTACCGGCCCTGGTCCGCGACTTCGCCGCCGAAATGGCTGCTGAGCCGTTGACGCCGGTGCAGGACAAGGCGCAACCAATCCCTTACACAGGTTGACCTGGCAGCCCGGCTAGCAGTTGTGCGGGGTCGCCCGCGTACCTGGCGAGTTCGGCGAGGACCGGGCGCCCGCACGCCGGCGCTGCGGACCGCAAGACGTACGCCGGCGGCAACGGCCCGGCCTCTGCACGTGGTTGCTGATCGCAGCCGGCCGCCGGGCGGACGGCGCGACGGCCGGGGTGCCGGGGGAAGGGGCTCAGCCGGCCTGGATCGACCCCGCCAGTTCGGTGAACGACGCAGGGCTGGCCCCGCCGGTCGCGTAGGCCCGGAACGCCGCGTACATGGTGAAGCCCACCGTGAAACGCGGCTCGGCCTGCGCCGGTCGGACGCACGGCGCTCCACTTCGACGAGCGGGGCCCGGAGGCGTTTAGCGGGAAGTTGGGGTGTGGGTTCCGACAGGCTCGACCCCGAAGAACGTCCGCACCGCCGCCCGTACCTCCTCGGGGTCGTTGGCCATCGCCGTGCGCGCCTGCGGGAGCAGCGCCTCGGTGTCGCCCTGCCGCTGCCGGTCGAGGTCCGCCAGCAGCTCGTCCACCGACGGCACC
>NZ_JAMOKF010000415.1 GCF_023656545.1 Micromonospora phytophila
CGCCCCCACGCAGCTGGCCAGCACGTCGGTGCGGAACGCGTCCAGCACCGCGTCGCCGCGGTCGCCGGCGGCCCGCAGCAGCGCCTCCGCCGCCGGGGCGGAGGTGAAGGTGACCGCGTCGACCAGCCGGCTGGCGACCAGGTCGACCAGCCGGTGCAGCGGCGCCGGGTCGGTCGGCGGCGCCCAGCGGTAGACCGGCACCTCGATCACGGTGGCGCCAGCCGCCTCCAGCGCCATCGTGCACTCCGGCTGCCGCTCGCCGTGCAGCTGCATGGCGATCACCTGCCCGGCCACCCCGCGCCGGCGCAGGTGGTCGACCACCTCGTCGCAGCTCTCGGAGGCCGGTGACCACTGGTCGAACAGGCCGGCGGCGCGGATCGCCCCCCGGGCCTTGGGCCCCCGGGCCACCACGTACGCCTCGCCGAGCACCGAGCGCAGCGGCTCGGCCAGCCCCCAGCCCTCGGCCGCCTCCAGCCAGCCGCGCATGCCGATGCCGGTGTTGGCCATCAGGATGTCCGGCGGCCGGTCCAGGCAGGCCCGGGTGGCCTCGCGCAGCTCGGTGTCGTCGGCCAGCGGCACGATCCGCAGCGCCGGGGCGAGCACGACCCGCGCGCCCCGCCGCTGAAGCAGCGCGGCGAGCTCGTCCCGCCGCCGGTCGGCGGTCACCCCGATGGTGAAGCCGGACAGTTCCTCGCGCATTCACCCCTCCTGTCGCAGCCGCACCTCGACCAGGCCGTCCCGGCAGCGCACCTCGTGCCGGGGCACGGACACCCCGGGCAGGTCGAGGCAGATCCCGGTACGCAGGTCGTACACCTGCTTGTGCAGGGGCGAGGCGACCGTCGGCACCCCTCCCCGGCTGCCCACGATTCCCCGCGACAGCACGTACGCCCCGGTGACCGGGTCGAGGTTGTCGATGGCGAACAGCCCGTCGGCGGTGTGGAAGAGCGCGATCTGCACCCCGTCGACCAGCGCGGCGACGCCCCGGTCGGGGTCCAGCCGGTCGAGCGGGCAGACCGGCGTCCAGCTGAGGGTCGCGGTGGTCATCGCCGCACCTCCGGCATCCCCAGCGCGACCGGCGCCGGCGTCCGACCGACGGGCACCGGTTGGCCGCGTTCCTCGGTGAAGGTGATCGACGGGTCGGGCACGTCGGGCGCGTTGACGAACGAGGCGAACCGGCGCAGCCGGGCCGGGTCCTCCAGCACGTCCCGCCACTCGTCGGAGTAGGACTCGACGTGCCGGGCCATCGCCGCGTCCAGTTCGGCGCAGAGCCCGAGCGAGTCGTCCACGATCACCGAGCGGAGGTGGTCGAGGCCGCCCTCCATCGCCTCGATCCAGGCGGCGGTGCGTTGCAGCCGGTCGGCGGTGCGGATGTAGAACATCAGGAACCGGTCGATCAGGGTGACGAGTTCCGACGTGGTCAGGTCGGTGGCGAAGAGGTCGGCGTGGCGGGGGCGGAAGCCGCCGTTGCCGCCGAGGTAGAGGTTCCAGCCGGTGTCGGTGGCGATGATGCCGAAGTCCTTGCTGCGCGCCTCGGCGCACTCCCGGGCACAGCCGGAGACCGCTGACTTGATCTTGTGAGGCGCCCGCAGTCCCCGGTAGCGCAGCTCCAGGGCGACGGCGAGGCCGACCGAGTCCTGCACCCCGTACCGGCACCAGGTCTCGCCGACGCAGGACTTCACCGTGCGCAGCGCCTTGCCGTACGCGTGCCCGGACTCGAAGCCGGCGTCGACCAGCCGGCGCCAGATCTGCGGCAGCTGCTCCACCCGGGCGCCGAACAGGTCGATCCGCTGCCCACCGGTGATCTTCGTGTAGAGCCGGAAGTCGCGGGCCACCTCGCCGATGACGATCAGCTTCTCCGGGGTGATCTCCCCGCCGGGAATCCGGGGCACCACCGAGTAGCTGCCGTCGCGTTGCAGGTTGGCCAGGAAGTGGTCGTTGGTGTCCTGCAACGACGCCTGCTCCCCGTCGAGCACGTGCCCGGTGCCGAGCGAGGCGAGGATCGAGGCCACCACCGGCTTGCAGATGTCGCAGCCACGCCCCCGACCGTGCTCGGCGATGAGCGCGGAGAAGGTGTGGATGCCACGGACCCGGACGATGTCGAAGAGTTCCTGCCGGCTGACGTCGAAGTGCTCGCAGAGCGCCGTCGACTGCTTCACCCCGGCCGCGTCCAACAGCTGCTTCAACATCGGCACGCAGGAACCGCAGCTGGTGCCGGCCCGGGTGCACGCCTTCAGCGCCGGCACGTCGGCGCAGCCGCCGGCGATCGCCGCGTCGACGTCGTCGCGGGTGACCGCGTTGCAGGAGCAGACCTGGGCGGTGCCGGGCAGCGTCGGGTAGGCGCTCGCGTCGCCCACCAGCACCCCGCCGAGCAGGGTCTTCGCGTCGTCGGAGAGGACCAGCTTGGCGTAGACCCGGGTGGCCGGGTCGGTGAAGGTGACGTCGAGGCAGCCCGGGGTGGTGCCGTGCGCGTCGCCGAACGAGGCCACGTCCACGCCGAGCAGCTTGAGCTTGGTGGCGGTGTCCGCGCCGGGGAAGGTGGCCGCGCCGCCGACCAGCCGGTCGGCCACCACCTCGGCCATCGCGTACCCGGGGGCGACCAGGCCGTGGCAGGTGCCGTCGACCGCCGCGCACTCGCCCACCGCCCAGATCCGCTCGTCGGCGGTACGGCAGGCGCCGTCGACCAGCACCCCGCCCCGGGGGCCGAGGTCGAGCCCGGCCGCCCGGGCCAGCTCGTCGCGGGGGCGGATGCCGGCCGCCACGACCACCAGGTCGGCGTCGACCACCGTGCCGTCGGCCAGCTCCAGGCCGGCGACCGTGCCGTCCGCGCCGGACCGGATCGCGGTGGTGGCCACCCCGAGGTGGGTGCCCACGCCCAACTCGTCGACGTACCGGCGGAGCATCGCGCCACCGGCGGTGTCGACCTGCACCGGCATCAGCCGGGGCGCGAACTCCACCACGCTGGTGTCCAGGCCGAGCAGGCGCAGCGCGTTCGCCGCCTCCAGCCCGAGCAGCCCGCCGCCGATCACCGCGCCGGTGCGCCGGCCCCGGGCGTGCTCCCGGATCGCCACCAGGTCGTCCAGGGTGCGGTAGACGAACACCCCGGGCAGCGCCGCGCCGTCCACCGGCGGCACGAAGGCGTACGAGCCGGTGGCCAGCACCACCGCGTCGTACGGGTGCTCGCCGGTCGCCGTGCGCACCACCCGCCGGTCGCGGTCGATCGCCGTGGCCGGCTCGCCGAGGCGCAGCTCGACCCCGTCGTCGGGGGTGTGCAGGTTCAGCTCCTCCGCGCCGACCCCGTCGAAGAACGCCGAGAGCCGCACCCGGTCGTACGCCGGCCGGGTCTCCTCGGCGAGCACGGTGACCCGCCACCGCCCTTCGGGGTCGCGGGCGCGCAGCGCGTCGACGAAGCGCTGCCCCACCATGCCGTTGCCGACGACCACCACCCGCTTCATCGCGCCACCTCCACCGAATCCACTTCGGACAACCAGTCGACGATGCCGGTGACCGCGTCCCGGCAGCCGCCGCACCCGGTACCGGCCCGGGTCGCCGCGACCACGGCGTCGACCGTCCGGGCCCCGGAACGCCAGCAGCTCACCAGCGCCCCCTTGCTGACGTTGTTGCACTGGCACACGGTCGCCGCGTCCGGCATCAGCGCCGGGGTCGCGGCGGGCGCGGTCGCTGCCGCGCCGAACGCCCGGCCGAGCAGCAGGGACCGCCGGTCGGCCGGCACCGGCTGGCCCCGGTCGAAGAGCTGGATCACCGTGCCGACGGCCGGGTTGTCGCCGAGCAGGATCGCCCCGGTCAGCCGCTCGTCGGAGATCCGCAGCCGGGCGTACGTGCCCCGGGCCGGGTCGGCGAAGGTCAGCTCCTCGCCCGCCTCGTCGCCGTCCGGGTCGCCCATCGCGGCCAGGTCGATGCCGGCCGCCTTGAGTCGGGTGACCGCCGGCCGGGGCCGGTAGCGGGCGAGCGGGTCCTCGCCGGTGAGCACCTGCGCGACCACCCGGGCCTGCGCCCACGCCGGGGCGACCAGCCCGGTGAGCGCGCCGTCGTGCTGGGCGCAGTCGCCGATCGCCGAGATCCGCCGGTCGCTGGTGCGTAGCCGGTCGTCGACCAGCACGCCCCGTTCCACGGCGAGCCCG
>NZ_JAMOKF010000416.1 GCF_023656545.1 Micromonospora phytophila
GGCCGGGCGGTCCGGCGCGCGGACCGCCTCCACCATCGGCACCTCGCCGGCGTCGGCGTCGGCCAGGCCGCCGTCCGGACCCCACATCGGGCCGTCCGAGCCGGCCCGGTAGAGCTGGAGGTTGAGGCCGCGGTCCAGGCAGGCGTTGAGGATCCGGAATCGGTACGTCCTCGGCTCGACCGCCAGCCACGGGTACGCGACCCCGTTGACCAGCACGGTGTCGCCGAACGCGTCCGGCACCGCCGACGGGTGCGGGACACCGGGCGTCAGCGGCGGCTCGTCCGCGTCGGTCACCGGGTCGTGGTACGGGTTCGGCACCGGTGCCGGGACGGGTCGCGGGCGGCCGCCGTTCGACCCGCCGTCGCCCGCGCCGGCGTCCGGCCCCCCGTCGGCGGTACGCGACCACGGGCCGTAGTCCCACCGCCCCGTCGGGTTCGTCCCTCCGGCCCGGTACGGGTTCTGCCGGGGCTGGTAGACGTGCGGGTGCCAGAGGCTGCCCCGGGCCCCCCAACGGTCCCGGTCCCAGGTCGGGTCCTCCCCGGCGAGCTGGGTGTCGTCCGGCACGAAGGTCTTGTCCTCGAACACCAGCGGCAGCTGGTCGGCCGGCAGCACCCCGTCGCTGACCAGCCGCTCCTCGGCCGGGTCGGTGAGCAGGTAGAGCGCGAGCTGCCCGGAGTAGACGGTCAGCCGGGCCAGGCCGACGGTGTTGTCGTGGAACCAGAGCAGCCGGCCGCTCTGCTCGTTGGGGTAGTAGAGCGTGGTGGCGCCCGCCCCGGGATGCGGCATGTCGGGGACGTGGGTCGGGCCGACCCCGGTCGGGTACGGGGTGATCTCGCCCGCCGGGGTGACCCACTGCCAGGGGTTGCCGGCGCTGATCCAGCCGGTCTGCGCCCCCGCCAGGTGCAGCACCGCCCGGTTCTGGGGGTAGGGGGCGGGACCGTCGAGCGGCCCGGTGCCGGCGCCCTCGACGGTCGGGTCGACCGGCAGGAACAGCTCGCCGGCCCGGCCGGTGGGAAGCTGGTTGATGAACTTGACCCGCACCGGCCGGCCCCGCCGCGCCAGGACGACCGGGCCGAGGTGCCAGGGACGCTCCGGCGGCACGACGGTGTTGTGTCCGGCCGGGTCCGTGCCGAGGTTCAGCTGCCGGTAGCCGCGCAGCCGGGTCGCCGGCAGGTCGCGGTGCAGCCGCTGCGTGTACTCCTGCAGGCCGATCTCGTAGTAGTCGCAGCCCGGATAGCTGATGGTGTCCGGCACCGCCACCGGCAGGTGGGCGCCGAGTTCGGTGCGGCCCAGTGCGCCCAGCCCGGGCAGCGCGTCGACGAACTTGCGGACGCCGGTGCCGGGCGTCACCCGGCCGTCCGCGTCGAGCACCGGCAGCGGGCTGCGGGCGTAGTTCGGCACCGTACCGAAGCATCGGGGGACCGCGGCGGAGTCGAGGCTCGCCGGCGCGGGCGTTGCCTGGTCCGCGCTCCGGGCGGCCGGGACGGCCGCCACCGGCCCGGTGTCGTCGCCGCTGCGGGCCGCCCGGTCCGTCCACGGGATCCGGAGTCTGCGGAACATGTCCATGGCTCTCCCCGGTGTCTGGCGCGGCGGCCACCACCCCGGCGTGGCGGCCCCGGGCGCGCTTCGCTGACGATGCGTGAGGAGTCAACCGCAGCATGCGACCTGGACGGCGGGGTTAGCTAGTACCCAATCGTCCGTATCTGTGGCGGCGATCCGACTACCGCCGGCTGGCGCGGAGTGTCCGGCCCGACGCGCCGGTGGGTTCAGGGCCGCGGGGCCGGGCGCTCGGGCTGGCAGACCGGGCACCAGTAGGTGACCCGCTCGCCCAGCTCCTCCTTGCGGATGGCGGTGCCGCAGCGGCGGCAGGGCTGGGCGCGCCGGCCGTAGACGTAGCTGGTCTGATCCCGGTGCAGCGACCCGGTGGTGCTCTGCGTCCAGCGGCCCCGGTTCGCGGCCAGCAGCTTCTGTGCCAGGGTGACCGTGCCGGCGAGGTCGGGTACCGCGCCTACCGGAGTCCACGGCGAGACGCCGCGCAGGAAGAGCACCTCGCACTTGTAGAGGTTGCCGACGCCGGCCAGGTTGCGCTGGT
Organism: Micromonospora phytophila; assembly: GCF_023656545.1. Lineage (GTDB taxonomy): Bacteria > Actinomycetota > Actinomycetes > Mycobacteriales > Micromonosporaceae > Micromonospora > Micromonospora phytophila. The sequence goes on from NZ_JAMOKF010000416.1 coordinate 2,093, forward strand.
CGAGCAGCGCCTCGCCGATGGTGGCCTCCGGGTGGGCGGTGAGCCGGCGCACCGCCTCGGCCGGGTCCCAGTCCGCGCCGAGCAGGTCCGGGCCGAGGTGGCCGACGAGGGCGTCCTCCTGGGCGGTTGGCACCAGGGCCAGCTCGTGCAGGTGGTAGCCGACCGCCACCGCCCGCTCGCCGCGCAGCACCACCCGGATCAGATGCGCCGGCCGGGCCGCCCAGCGTTCCCTCGGCGCGTACGCCCGCCAGGCGCCCTCCATCCGCAGGTGCGAGTGCAGGGTCCACCGGGCCCCGGCGGCACCGGCGGCCCCGTCGTCACCGTCGTCGGTGCCGGGGCCGCCGTGGGCTCCGGCGACGGGCGGCGCGGTGTGTCCCGGCGGGGCGTTCAGGCGGAGCAGCAGGTGCTTGCCACGGCTGGCGGACTCCCGCACGGTCCAGCCGGCGAGGTCGGTCGCGGCGAGCTGCGGCACCCGGAAGTCGCTGCCGGTCAGCCGGTCGCCGGCCAGCGCCCGGTGCAGGACGCGGGCGGTGTTCCAGACGGTGTCGCCTTCGGGCACCGCTCCATCTTCCCTCCTCCGAACTGAATTAGCATGTGTCGCTATTTGTACCGAGGTTCCCATCGATCTCCCGACAACGTCACTATCAGGGGGTTCTGAGGAGAATGTCCATGAGTCGTGCCCGACGTCGCACTCGAACCGCCGTCCTGACCGCCGTCCTCACCCTCGCCCTCCTGCCCGTCCCCGCCCCGGCCTCGGCCGCCCCCGGTGGCGCCGAAAGCTGGACCACCGACCTCTCCCGCGTCAACGGTGACGACGTCAACGTCCGGCACACCCGCGCCGGGCTCCGCCTGGCCGATCCCCGACCGGCGCCGGCCCGCCCCGGCCGCAGCCCGCACAGCGCCGTCGCCGAGGGGATGTTCCTGGCCGCCCCGCGCACCCTGACCCGACCCGCCAACCGGTTCCGCGCCGAGGTCTCCACCCGGGTCGCCGGCGGCGGCGCCGTCGAGACCCAGGTGCGCGGCTGGCGGGCCGAGGGCTGGACCGAGTGGCGCGACGCCGGCCCGGCGGCGGTCTTCGACCGGCCGGTCACCCGGGTGCAGACCCGGGTGGTGCTCACCGCCGGCCGCTCCGGCGCCACCGCCCGAGGTGCGCTCCGTCCGGCTCACCGCCGACGCCGTCGCCGCCGTCTCCGCCGCCACCCCCGGCCTCACCTACCGGGTGTACGCGACCCGGATCGGCCTGGTCGGCGAAGTGACCGCCAACGGCCGCACCATCACCGCCCGGGACCACTTCGTCGCGCTGCCCTCCCGGCGTGGCCTGGCCCCGCTCAACACCGGCGACTACACCGTCCGGGTCTGCACCACCACCGGCAGCCGCTGCGAGTACGCGCCGGTCTGGGACGTCGGCCCGTGGAACACCCGGGACGACTACTGGAACCCCAGCGCCGTCCGGGAGAACTGGAAGAACCTTCCGCAGGGCCGGCCGGAGGCGCAGGCCGCGTACCAGTACGGCTACAACGGCGGACGGGACCAGTTCGGCCGCACGGTGTTGAACCCGGCCGGCGTCGACCTCGCCGACGGCACCTTCTGGGACGGGTTGCAGCTCACCACCAACGCCTGGGTCGACGTGGCCTACCTGTGGACCGGCGCCGGGCCGCGCGGCGTGGTCGGCGACGGCCCGCTCAACATCCGCACCGGCGCCAGCACCGCGTACGCGACCCGCGGGCTGGCCGCCCGCTACGCCAACGTGCCGATCCAGTGCTACGTGACCGGGCAGACGGTCGCCGGCCCGTACCGCACCACCAACCGCTGGAACCGCCTGGCCAGCGGCCAGTACGTCAGCCACGCGTACATCTCCGCGGTGTGGGGCGGCACGGTTCCGATCTGCTGACGCCCGGCCGCCGCGGGGTCGGGCGGTTCGCCGGCTCCGACCCGGCGGGCGACCGGTCCCGGCGGGCCGTCGGCAGCTCGTCGAGGCGCTCCAGGTCGGGGCCGCCGTGCCGCTCGACCCGTTGCCGGCTCGGCGCTGCGGCCCGGCCT
>NZ_JAMOKF010000417.1 GCF_023656545.1 Micromonospora phytophila
CTGTGCCCGCTACTGGTGGTCCTCGACGCCGGTCCGACGCCGGCCGACCCGGAGCCGGGCCGGCCGTGGCAGGCCACGCTGCTGGTCCGCGACGAGCTGACCCCGGCGGACGCCGACGCGCTGGGCCGGGCCGACCTGGCCGTGCTCCAGCCGCTCGACCAGGCCGAGGCGGCGCTGGCCGGCGCCGCGCTGGGGCTGGGCGGGTCGGCGGAGTGGCTGACCCGGATCCGCGACGACATGGTCGCGGTGGTCAACCGGCGGGCGCTGCGCTGGGCGCTGCTCTCCCCCACCCCGATCGAGTCGCAGCTGATCGGCCGCCCCTCGCGCCGCTGAGGCCGACGCCGCCGGGCGACGCCGGAGGATTGGCCGGTCTCACGGGTTCCGCCGGTGGTCGGTCCGTGGCACGATCCCCGCCATGGGTTTTGTGAAGGGGTTGCTGATCCGGCTGGGCACCACGGCGCTGGCCTTCTGGCTGGCCACGTTGCTGATCCCGGGCATCACGCTGGATTCGGCCTCCGCCACGGAGGCGGTCACCACGCTGCTTTTCGTCGCGGTGATCTTCGGCGTGGTCAACGCGGTGCTCCAGCCGATCATCAAGACCGTCGGCTGCGGTTTCTACCTGCTGACCCTCGGGCTGATCGCGCTGGTGGTCAACGGGCTGCTCTTCCTGCTCACGAGCTGGATCGCCGACCAGGCCGGGCTGCCGTTCCACGTGGACGGGTTCTGGCCGGCCGCCGTGCTCGGCGCGCTCTTCGTCGGCATCGTCACCTGGATCCTCGGCGCCGTCCTCGACCGCGACTGACCGCCCGCCGCCCGGCACCGGTCGCCCCGCAGCACCGGCCGACCAGATTCCGGGAATTGGTCGCTGAGCCGTCGGGGTGGCGGCGCTACCGTCGCAGGAATGTTCAGCCTGACCCGTGACGACGGCTACCTGCTCAGCACCGACCCCGGCCGGATCGACCTGGAACTGGTGCACCACTGGCTCTCCACCGACGCGTACTGGGCGGTGGGGCGGGACCGGGAGACGGTGGCGCGGGCGTTCGCCGGCTCGGTGGGGTTCGGCGTCTACCGCCCGGGTGACGGCCGGCAGGTCGCCGTCGCCCGGGTCGTCACCGACCGGGCCACCTTCGCCTGGCTCTGCGACGTCTACGTCGACCCGGCCGAGCGGGGTCGGGGGTTGGGCACCTGGCTGGCCGGCGCGGTCCGCGACCACCTGGCCGACCTGGGGGTACGCCGGATCCTGCTGGCCACCGTGGACGCCCACGGGGTGTACGCGAAGGTGGGCTTCGCGCCGATGACCGACCCGCACCGCTGGATGCAGCTCGACCGGCGCGACCAGCCGGTGAGCCCGGTCACCGGCAAGGAGCCCGAGGGGCAGCCGCCCCTTACGGTGGAGGCGTGACGCCAGTTCGCCTCGGCTACCTCTACGGCTTCGGTGCGTACCTGCTCTGGGGCTTCTTCCCGCTCTATCTGAAGCTGCTGCGCCCGGCCGGGCCGCTGGAGATCCTCGCCCACCGGATCGTCTGGTCGGTGCTCTTCGTCGCCCTGCTGCTGGCCGCGGTGCGCAACGTCGGCTTCCTGCGGGCCCTGCTGCGCCGGCCCCGCGCGCTGGCCGGGATCGGCGTCGCCGCCGCGTTGATCGCGGTCAACTGGGGCACCTACATCTACGGCGTGAACTCCGACCGGGTGGTGGAGACCGCCCTCGGCTATTTCATCAACCCGCTCGTCGTGGTGCTGCTCGGCGTCTTCGTGCTCCGGGAGCGGCTGCGCCCGGCGCAGTGGGCCGCCCTGGCGACCGGCGGGCTGGCGGTGGTGGTGCTGGCCGTCGACTACGGCCGGCTGCCCTGGCTGGCCCTGGTCCTGGCGTTCAGCTTCGCCGGGTACGGCCTGGTGAAGAAGCGGCTCGGGCTGCCCGCCGCGGAGGGGCTCTTCGTCGAGTCCGCGGTGCTGGCGCTGCCCGCGCTGGCGTACCTGGGCTGGCTCAGCGCCGCCGGCGACGCCACCTTCGGGCACGTCTCGCTCGGGCACACCGCGCTGCTGGTGGCGGCCGGGGCGGCGACCGCGATCCCGCTGCTGCTCTTCGCCGGGGCGGCGAACCGGCTGCCGCTCACCGGTCTGAGCATGCTCCAGTACCTCGCCCCGATTCTCCAGCTCGGCTGCGGGGTGCTGATCTTCCACGAGCCGATGCCACCGGCCCGGCTGGCCGGCTTCGCCCTGGTCTGGGCCGCGCTGATCGTGTTCACCGTCGACGCCCTGCGCCACGGCCACCGCACCCGCGCCACGCACGCCCGGGCCGCCCACCGCGAACCCGTCACCACCCGCTGACCCCGGCCCCGGGTCCCCGCGCGTCGCGGGCGGCACGGCGGGGTGGTCAGCGACACGCTGCGGGACACGCCGTCGCGGGTGAGCAGCTCGCCGAAGACGACCCAGGGCTCAGGGGACGTCGTAGGCGAGGACGGGGGTGCCGTCGGCGCGGAGCAGCTCCAGCCGGACCAGCTCGGCGTCGGTGAAGCGGGTGGCACCGCTGATCCGCAGGTCGTCGCCGGGGGCGGCGAGCCAGGACCCGATCTGCTCCGTCGCGCCGTCCGGGCCGCGCGCCACCAGCCGGAAGGCGTGCGCCTTGGCGTAGCCGGCCTTCGCGTCGTACCCGCAGCGCATGGTGATCTCGGTGCCCCAGTCGGTGCCCCGCAGGCTGATCTCGGCGTGCACCGGCACCGTGCCGGCCACCGACTCCATGGCGACCATTCGCGCGTCGCCGCCGGGTGGGGCCGCCTCGCGGGGCAGCAGGGCGGCACTGCCGAAGCCGACGACCAGGGCCAGCGCGGCGGCGGCCAGCGTGGTGAGGGCGTACCGCCGGCGGGTGGCGAACCGCTCGCGGCGCCGGCGCTCCCGCGCGGCGGTGAGCAGCTCGGGCACCCGGGGGTTCTCCGGCGGCGGCAGGAACTGCTCCAGGCCGTTCGGGTCGAGCCGGCCGAGCAGCCCGGGCAGGACGGCGATCTCGGCGACCGCCTGCCGGCACGCCTCGCAGCCGGCGAGGTGCCGCTCGTAGGCCGCCCGCTCGGCGGGGGCCAGCGCACCCAGCACGTACGCGCCGTCGTCGTGCGCGAACTCGCACCGGGTCATCCCGTCACCCCCATCTCGGCCAGGACCAACCGTAGTGAGCGCAGGGCGTAGTGGGTCCGGGACTTCACGGTGCCCGGCGGCACGCCCAGCCGGGAGGCCGCCTCGGCCACCGACCGGCCCTGGTAGAAGCACTCGACCAGCACCTCCCGGTGGGTGGGGCTGAGCCGGTTCAACGCCTCCGCGACGGTCCAGGCCTCCACCGCACGCTCCGCTTCGTCCACAGTCTCAGCAGGTTCGGGCAGCTCGTCGGTGTAGACCTCGCCGACGCGGGTGGAGCGGCGACGCCACGCGTCGATGGCGAGGTTGCGCGCGGTGGTGAAGAGCCAGGCGCGAACCGAGCCGCGCCGGGGATCGAGGGACTCCGGGTGCCGCCAGGCCCGCAGCAGCGTCTCCTGCACCAGGTCCTCGGCCCGCTGCCGGTCGCCGTTGACCAGGCGCAGGGCGTGCGCGTACAGCGCCTCCGCGTGTTCGTCGTGCAGCGCGCGGAGCAGTTGGGCGTCGTGGTCGCTGATGGCGGTCTCCTCGCTGTCGGCGCGAGTCCGGCGGGGCGTTCGCACGGGAATACGTGCGGTCACCCCGATCGGTTCAGCCGCAGGTCACTGTGGGATTCCCGGCGGAGGTGTTCACGTCCGGTTCACACCGGGGCCCGCATCCGCTCACCACACCCTCCTAGCGTCCGGCGGGTACGCACGTCAGTGGCTGATCCGGCGTGCACCGAACCCCATCCAGGAGGCTCCTTCACATGAGCGACCGTCCCCGGCTGCTCCCGCTGTTGGGCGCCAACCGCCACGGCAGCCGCGACGCCATGACCTGTCTCTACCGGTGCGGCAACGCCTGCGACCACCCGGTTCCGAACACCTCCGACAACGCGTACTTCGGGGACGTGGTGAACGCGGAGGTCTCCCGCCGCGGCGTCGTCCGGGCCGGCGCGGTCGGCGCGCTGGTGCTCGGTCTGGGTGGCGCGGCGGCCGGTGCGCTGGCCGGCGCCGACCCCGCCGCCGCC
>NZ_JAMOKF010000418.1 GCF_023656545.1 Micromonospora phytophila
GCGATCACCGCGGTCGGCTCGCCGGCGACGACCTCACCGGCCCGGCGGCGCCGGCGGCGCCGCGGGGTCCGCGTGCCCTCCTCGGCGCCGGCGATGTCGGCGACCGGCGCGTCGGTGTCCGGCCCGGTGGTGTCCGGCCCGGCGGTCACGTCGGCGTCGCGGCTCCGGCCACGCTCGCCGCGACCACGGCCCTCACCACGGCCCTCACCACGGCTTTCGCCACGACCCTCACCACGGCTTTCGCCACGACCCTCACCGCGGCTCTCACCGCGACCACGGCCCTCACCGCGCCGGGGGCTCCGGCTCTCACCCCGACGGGAGCGGCCCCCGCCGAGGTCTTCCTCGACCTCGGCCGACAGGCCGGCGCGGGTGCGCTCGGCGGTCGGCAGGGTGCCGCTGACCTCGGTGGAGATGTGCAGGTCGGTGTAGAGGTGCGGGGACGTGTGGTACGTCTCCGGCGGCTCCGGCATCTCGAGGCCCAGCGTCTTGTCGATGATCCGCCAGCGGGGCATGTCGTCCCAGTCGACGAAGGTCACCGCGACACCGGTCGCCCCCGCCCGGCCGGTGCGGCCGATCCGGTGGGTGTAGGTGTCCTGGTCCTCGGGGCAGTCGTAGTTGATGACGTGCGTGACGCCGGTGACGTCGAGCCCGCGCGCCGCCACGTCGGTGGCGACCAGAATGTCGATCTTGCCGGCCCGGAACGCCCGCAGCGCCCGCTCCCGGGCACCCTGCCCGAGGTCTCCGTGCACCGCGGCGACCGCGAACCCCCGGAAGTCGAGGTCCTCGGCGACCCGGTCGGCGGCCCGCTTGGTGCGGGTGAAGATCATGGTCAGCCCGCGCCCCTCGGCCTGCATGATGCGGGCCACGATCTCGACCTTGTTCATCGAGTGGGTGCGGTAGACCAGCTGCTGGGTCTGCGGCGACGGGCCGGTCTCGGCGGTGTGCCCGGCGTGGATCGTCACCGGACGGCGCAGGAAGCGCCGGGACAGCGCGACGATCGGGTCCGGCATGGTCGCCGAGAAGAGCATCGTCTGCCGGTCCTCCGGCAGCATGGCGAGGATCTTCTCGACGTCGTCGAGGAAGCCCAGGTCGAGCATGCGGTCGGCCTCGTCGAGGACCAGCGCGCGCACCCGGTCGAGCCGCAGGTGCTTCTGCTTCTGCAGGTCCATCAGCCGGCCCGGCGTGCCGACCAGAATCTCGACGCCCTTACGCAGCGCGTCGATCTGCGGCTCGTAGGCCACGCCGCCGTAGATCGGCAGCACCCGGACGCCCCGGATGCGCCCCGCGGCCTGCAGGTCCTTGGCGACCTGGATGCCGAGCTCGCGGGTGGGTACGACGACCAGTGCCTGCGGCACGCCGTCGCTTCCCTCGTCAGGGGCGAAGACCCGCTCCAGCAGCGGTACGCCGAAGCCGAGGGTCTTGCCGGTGCCGGTCGGCGCCTGGCCGATCAGGTCGGTGCCGCGCAGCGCGATCGGGAGCGCGTACTCCTGGATCGCGAAGGCGCGGGTGATGCCGGAGGCGGCCAGCGCGTCGACGGTCTCCTGACGCGCGCCCAGCTCGGCGAAGGTGGGTGCCTCCGGTCGCACCGGGGCGGTGGGGGCCAGTTCCTGGCCGTCCATGAGGTCTTGAGTCAGTTCGCTCATATGGATTTGGGGGTGCCCTCTCGTGGGTGCGCCCCGTCATGTCCTCAGGGCGCGTTCGGTATGGCGCGGGCCACACGGTCGGCGGCAGATTGCCGTGCCGGACCGGGCCGCACGCGCGCCGTCGGACGGACTTCGACCAGGTCAAACGTCGGTCGGCGCCCACGGCAACTGCTCCATACTACCTGAACCGGCCGGACGCCGTCCTGATTCCGGGTGAGGGCGCCACGCCCGGGGGTAACGGATGTGATCCAGGCCACTCCACCCGTGTTTGGTCGAGGACGATAGCCTGCGCTCGTGCCCGCCCCCGACCTGCCGCACCACGCCGTCGTCGACCTGCTCGGCCTGATGGCCTTCGGTGAGCTGCTCGCCTTCGAACGGATGGTCGCCGACGCCCGACTCGCCCCTGACCTGCGCCGCCGGGCGACGTTGGGCGAAATGGCCGCCGCCGAGATCGGCAACTACCGGCGGTTGGCCGACCGGCTCGGCGCGCTCGGCGTGCTGCCCGACGACGCGATGGCGCCGTACGTCGAGCCGCTGCAGGCGTACCACGACTCGACCGAGCCGAAGGACTGGGCGGAGGCGGTGACCAAGGCGTACGTGGGCGACGCCATCACCGACGACTTCCTCAGGGAGATCGCCGGCGCGCTGGCCGAGCCGGACCGCCGGCTCGTCCTCGACGTGCTGCACGACTCCACGTACGCCGAGTTCGCCGCCGCGGAGATCCGGGGCGCGATCGCGGCCGACCCGCGGGTGGCCGGCCGGCTCTCTATGTGGGCGCGGCGGCTGATGGGTGAGGCCCTGTCGCAGGCCGGCCGGGTCGCCGCCGACCGGAGCGCGCTCACCGCGCTCATCGCGCAGGGGGAGCGGGTCGACGTGCAGGGGCTGTTCCGGCGGCTGACCGCGGCGCACACCGCGCGGATGACCGCCGCCGGGCTGAACAACTGACGGTGACCGGGACGATCCCGGTGCGGTCCGCGGCGGGTGACCGGAAGTCACCCGCCACGGACGCCGGCCCGCTCAGCGGACGGTGAACCCGACCGCGCGCGGCGACGCCTCGGCGATCTCCACGTAGGCGACCTTGCTGACCGGCACGATGATCCGCCGGCCCTTCTCGTCGGTCAGGGAGAGCGTGCCCTCGGTCTTGGCGAAGGCGTCGGTCACGATCTGCTCGATCTCGGCCGGCGACTGCGCGCTCTCCAGAACCAGCTCGCGGGGCGCGTACTGCACGCCGATCTTGACCTCCACTGTGCCTCCTCAACTGGGCGAAAGAGCCGCCGATGGGAAGGCTATCCGATCTCGGGGCCGGATGTTCAGGCTGACTCACCTTGCAGCGGGAAGCTCGCGATGCCGCGCCAGGACAGGGCGGCGACCAGCGCCTCGGCCTCGGCCTTGGGCATCTGCCGGCCGCCGGCCAACCAGAACTGGGCGGCCGTCTCGGCCGCGCCGACCAAGCCGGAGGCGAGCAGCTCGGCGTGCGACCGGCTGACCCCGGTGTCGGAGATGATGGTGTCCGTTATCGCCGCGATGCAGCCCTGTTCGACCCGCTCGACCCGTTGGCGCACCGCCGGGTCGTTGCGCAGGTCGGACTCGAAGACCAGGCGGAACGCCTCGCTCTCGTGGTCGACGAAGTCGAAGTACGCGCGTACCGACGCGCCGACCCGCTCCTTGTTGTCGCTGGTGCCCCGCATGGCGTCGTGCACCTTCGCCACGATCGCGTCGCAGTGCGTGTCCAGCAGCGCGAGGTAGAGCTCCATCTTGCCGGGAAAGTGCTGGTAGAGCACCGGCTTGGAGACGCCCGCCCGCTCGGCGATGTCGTCCATCGCGGCCGCGTGGTAGCCCTGGGCGACGAACACCTCCTGCGCCGCGGCGAGCAACTGCTTGCGGCGCGCGGAACGGGGCAGGCGGGTGGGCCGGCCGGCGGTCTGTGCACCGTTCCCCACAGCGGTCATGGGAACCTCCGAGTTCGTCGTACGAGCCGGCAATTCACCCGAACCGGTCGAGGCTCATGGCCCGTCGCGGAATTGGCCCGCCGCTGTAACTTATCGCCACTGTCACCACACGGTAGCCTCAGCGGGGGCGACCAAGGAGCGCGCGGTGAGTGAAACAGGGCAACCCGGTGCCGCCACCCCGGGAGAGCACGGCGACGGGACGGGTCAGCAGGACGACCCGGCCCGTACCGGCAACGGGTGGGCGCCCTCGGCGGCCGGCTGGTCCCGCAACGCGGAGATCGCCGGCCCACTCGAGCCGGCGTCGCCGTGGAGCCAGCCCGACCCGGGGCTGGGGTGGGCCGCCTCCTCGCCCCGATACGGCGACCTGCCGGCACCGCTGCCCGGCCGTCCGGTCGACGCCGAGCCGCCGGCCCGGCTCAACGGCCACCGCGCCAACGGCGTCAACCACACCGGCGAGGACGCCCCGGTCGCCCGTCAGGCGCCGGTGAGCGCCCCGCCCGGCCTCCTCGGCGAGCAGCGCCGCGACTCCGGCG
>NZ_JAMOKF010000419.1 GCF_023656545.1 Micromonospora phytophila
CGGGGAGAGCCGCCGGCGCCACGTTCGGCGCATCAGCGTCCAGGGCGGCAGGACCGTCGATGCCTGCCGCTGCTCTGTTGGCGTCGCGGCGGCGTGATCCGTCACGTCCGACGGCTGGCCGCCCCGCAGGCCGGAGCGCAACCGGCGCCCCCACGGCCGGCCCGGCCGGCACTGCCCGTCCCGGTCCGGTCACGCTGCGACGGCGGCTCCGGCGGGCGGCGTGGCGTCCGCCGCGTCGCATGGCAACCTGTCGTACTCCTCGGGCAGGATGCAGGGCGTGTGCCCCGACCCGATGACCAGCCGAGCGGAGTTGCCCGATGAGTGACGACGGGTTCGACGGCCCCGGCGAGGAGGTCGGCCGGGTGCTGGGCACGGTCGACGCCACCCCCCTGCAGTTCTGGACCGCGGTCTCCCCCGGCAGCTACCTCCAGCTCGACGACGTGGTGGTCACCCGGCGCGAGCTGCCCGACCGGGAGCCGGTGACGATCGCCGGGGTGGTCACCCAGGTGCGGGCCCGGCACGAGGGTGCGCAGTTCGAGTCCGACGTGTTCGCCATCGCCGACGGCACGCTGCCCGCGCAGGTGCAGGAGTCGGCCGAGATCACCACCACCCGGGTCGACCCGGAGCTCTACGTGCCGCCGGCACCGGGGGCGGTGGTGCACCGCGCCGAGGGCGACGCCCGGGCCCGGGCGCTGCACTTCGACCGGATGGAGCGGCGGATCCCGATGGGCATGGGCCGCGACGGGGTGCCGGTCTACCTCAACGCCGACTTCCTCGACGGCAGCCGGGGCGCGCACATCTCCATCTCCGGCATCTCCGGCGTCGCCACCAAGACCAGTTTCGCGACCTTCCTGCTCTACTCGGTCTTCCGGTCCGGGGTGCTCGGCGGCGACGCGGTCAACGCCAAGGCACTGATCTTCAACGTCAAGGGCGAGGACCTGCTCTTCCTCGACCACCCCAACACCCGGCTCGACGACGCCACCCGGGCCGCCTACGCGAAGCTCGGCCTGAGCGCCGGCGCGTTCCCCGACGTCCGGGTCTACGCCCCGCCCCGGGTCGGCGACTCCTCGGGCACGCCCGACGTGAGCAGCCGGCTCACCGGGGTGGACAGCTTCTACTGGACGCTGACCGAGTTCTGCGCCGACCGCCTGCTGCCCTACGTCTTCGCCGACGCCGACGACGAGCGCCAGCAGTACACGATGGTGGTGCACTCGGTCGCCGCCCACCTGGCCCGCTACGCCCAGCCCGCCGACGGCGGGGTGAGCATCGACGGGGTGCGCCTCGGCTCCTACGCCGACCTGGTCGACCACGTCGTCGAGCAGCTCAACGACGACGAGACCCGCTCCGACTGGGCGGGCAGCGCGGTCGGGCTGGGCACGGTCAACGCGTTCGCCCGGCGGCTGATCGGCAGCAAGAAGGACCTGTCCCGGCTGATCCGGGGCGACCTGGCCACCCGCCGCCCGCACTCGATCAACACCGCGGAGAGCGCCCAGGTCACCGTGGTGGACCTGCACAACCTCCCCGACCGCGCGCAGCGCTTCGTCGTCGGCGTGACGCTGAAGAGCGAGTTCGAGCGCAAGGAGAAGTCCGGCACCGCCAAGCCGCTGCTCTTCGTCGTCCTCGACGAGCTCAACAAGTACGCCCCCCGCGACGGCTCCTCCCCCATCAAGGAGGTGCTGCTCGACATCGCCGAGCGGGGCCGCTCGCTCGGGGTGATCCTGGTCGGCGCCCAGCAGACCGCGAGCGAGGTGGAGCGGCGCATCGTCACCAACTCGGCGATCCGGGTGGTCGGCCGGCTCGACCCGGCCGAGGCGTCCCGCCCGGAATACGGCTTCCTGCCGCCCGCCCAGCGGCAGCGGGCGCTGCTGGCCAAGCCGGGCACGATGTTCGTCAACCAGCCGGACATCCCGGTGCCGCTCTGCCTGGAGTTCCCCTTCCCGGCCTGGGCCACCCGGGTCTCCGAGGCCGGGCCGGCCCCGTCCGGGACGCTCCGGTCGATCACCCAGTCCGCCGATCCGTTCGCGGTGGTGGGCTCCGGTGGCGGCACCGACGACGACATCCCGTTCTGACCGGGCGTCGTCCGATGCGTCCCCCAGCCGCGAACGAGAGGCCAGACCTGCCATGAAGATCCTGCACACCTCCGACTGGCACGTCGGCAAGGTGCTCAAGGGGCAGTCACGGTCCGAGGAGCACAAGCAGGTGCTGGCCGGGGTGATCGAGATCGCCCGGCAGGAGCGGCCCGACCTGGTGATCGTCGCCGGTGACCTCTACGACACCGCCGCGCCGACCCCCGAGGCCACCCGGCTGGTCACCCGGGCGCTGACCGCGCTGCGCCGCACCGGCGCCGACGTGGTGGCCATCGGCGGCAACCACGACAACGGCCAGGCCCTCGACGCGCTGCGCCCCTGGGCCGAGGCCGCCGGGATCACCCTGCGCGGCGGCGTCCGGGAGAATCCGGACGAGCACGTCGTCGACGGCACCACCGCCGGCGGGGAGCGCTGGCGGCTGGCCGCCCTGCCCTTCCTGTCCCAGCGCTACGCCGTACGCGCGGTGGAGATGTACGAGCTGACCGCCGCCGAGGCCACCCAGACGTACGCCGACCACCTGGGCCGGGTGCTGGGTCGGCTGACCGAGAGCTTCACCGAGCCCGACCGGGTGCACCTGGTCACCGCCCACGTCACCGTGGTCGGCGCGAGCACCGGCGGCGGCGAGCGGGACGCGCACACCGTCCTCGGCTACGCGGTGCCGGCGACGGTCTTCCCGGGCACCGCCCACTACGTGGCGCTGGGCCACCTGCACCGCTCCCAGCGGGTGCAGGGGCCCTGCCCGATCCGCTACAGCGGCAGCCCCCTCGCGGTCGACTTCGGCGAGCAGGAGAACGTCCCCTCGGTGACGGTCGTCGAGGTCACCGCCACGACGGCGGCGCAGGTCCGCGAGGTGCCGGTGGTCGCGGCCGCCGCCCTGCGGACCGTCCGCGGCACCCTGGCCCAGCTCGCCGAGGTCGAGGCGCCCGACGCCTGGCTGCGGGTGTTCGTCCGGGAGCAGCCCCGCGCCGGGCTGCGCGAGGAGGTGCAGGAGCTGCTCCCCCGCGCGCTGGAGATCCGGATCGACCCGGAGCTGGTGCCCACGCCGGGCAGCGGCACCCGGGTCGCGCAGCGGGCCGGCCGCTCGCCCCGGGAGCTCTTCGCCGACTACCTCGACCACCGGGGGCACACCGACGACGGGGTCCGCGAGCTCTTCGACGAGCTCTTCGACGAGGTGGAGCACTGATGCGGCCGATACGACTGGACCTGGCCGGGTTCACCGTCTTCCGGGACGAGACCACCATCGACTTCACCGACGCCGACTTCTTCGCCCTGGTCGGCCCGACCGGCTCCGGCAAGTCGACGGTGCTCGACGCGATCTGCTTCGCCCTCTACGGCACGGTGCCCCGCTGGGGCGGGACGCGAGGGCTGGGCAACGCCCTCGCGCCGTCGACGACCGAGGCGCGGGTCCGGCTGGTCTTCGAGTCCGGCGGGGCCCGCTACGTGGCCACCCGGGTGGTCCGCCGCGACGGCCGGGGCAACGTCAAGACGGCCAACGCCGGGTTGCAGCTCATGCCGGCCGGCTTCGACGTGACCAAGTTGGACACCGGGCTGAGCCCGGACGATCTGGGCGAGGTGGTCGCGGGCACCCCCGCCGAGATGGAGCAGGCGGTGCTGGAGGCGGTCGGGCTGCCGTACGAGCAGTTCACCAGCTGCGTGGTGCTGCCGCAGGGGCAGTTCGCGGACTTCCTGCACGCCAAGCCGGCCACCCGGCAGCAGATCCTGGTCAACCTGCTGGGCCTCGGGGTCTACGAGGAGGTGCAGAAGAAGGCCGCCGCGCGGGCCGGGGAGGCCGAGGCGAAGCTGGAGGCGATCGGCCAGGCGCTGCGCGGCCTCACCGACGTCGACGACGACGCGCTGGCCGCGGCGACCGGGCGGGTCGACCGGACGGCGGAGCTGGCGCGGGCGGTGACGGCCGCCGTACCCGAGCTGGAGGCGGCGCGGACGACGGCGCGGGAGGCCCGCGCGGCGTTGGC
>NZ_JAMOKF010000420.1 GCF_023656545.1 Micromonospora phytophila
AGCGGCACGAGCAGCAGGCTGGTGCCGTGCCGCTCGGCCGCCCCGGCGACGCCGGCCAGGAAGCGGACCGCGAAGGGGTCGGTGAAGGCGTACGACAGTTGCGAGGTGAACAGCACCCCGATGGCGCCGACGAATCCCCGCCGCAGCGACCGGGCGGTCGGGTTGGGCCCCGGGTAGCCGATCTGACGCGCGGTCTGGAGGATCCGCTCGCGCAGCGCGGCGGAGAGCTGGTCCGGGCGGCAGTAGGCGTTGGAGACGGTGCTCCGGGAGACGCCGACGGCGTCCGCGACGGCCTGCAGGGTGGGCTTCACCGGCACCTCTCTGAATCGATTCAGTCTGTATCGATTCAGAGACTAGCGGCGCCGCCGGAACCGGTCAATGGGAAACACCCGCCGCAAAAGAGCCCACGCCGCCGGGCCGGGGGCCGGACGGGGTGGGCGAGGCGGGCGGGCGGAGCGGTCAGGGCTTGCGGGCGACCGCCCCGTCCATGCTGACCTCGGACATCGAGGGGCGGGGCTGCGGGTCCTCGGCACGCCACTCGGCCACCGACGTGATGCCGGGCTCCACCAGCTTCAGCCCGTCCCAGAACCGGGTGAACTCGGCCAGGCTGCGTAGGTTGATCACACCGGGCGGGCCACCACCCCTGGCCGCCGCCTTCGCCTCCTGGGCGATGTGCGGGGGCAGGTAGTCGTGGGTGGCGTGCGAGGCGGCCAGGTAGCTGCCCGCCGGCAGCGCGTCCAGCAGCCGGTCGACCAGGGCGTACGGGTCGTCGCCGTCGGGGACGAAGTGCAGGATCGCCACCAGCATCAGCCCGACCGGCCGGGACAGGTCGATCATGCGCAGCAGCTCGGGGTGGCTGAGGATCTTCTCCGGGTCGCGCAGGTCGGCGTCGATGTAGGCGGTGGCACCTCGGTCGAACTGGTGAGCAGCGCCCGGGCGTGCGCGAGCACGATCGGGTCGTTGTCGACGTAGACCACCCGCGACCCCGGGGCGGCGGCCTGGGCGACCTCGTGGGTGTTGTCGGCGGTCGGGATGCCGGTGCCGATGTCGAGGAACTGGCGGATGCCCGCCTCCCGCGCCAGGTAGCCCACCGCCCGCTGGAGGAAGCGCGGTTCTCCAGGGCCGGGGTGCGGATCGTGGGCGGTCGCGCCCGTCCACTGTCACCGGACGGCGACCATGGTAGCGCCAGCACGGCCCGCGGCAGGGCCCCGGGACGGTCACCGAGGGTAGAGGTCGTCCAGGATCCGGCCGAGGATCTCCGGCGTACGCTCCGGCGGCTCCGCCTCGACGCAGAGCCGCTCCATCGCCACCGCGTAGTGGTCGAGGTCGTCGCGCTTGTCGAGGTAGAGGGCGCTGGTGAGCTGTTCGATGTAGACGATGTCGGGCAGGTCCTGGTCACCGAAGCGCAGGATGGTGAAGGCCCCACCGGCGGCGGCGTGCCCGCCGGCGGCGAACGGGATGACCTGCAGCCGGACGTTCGGCGACTTGGTCGCCTCGATCAACGCCGCCACCTGGCCCCGCATCACCTCGGCGCCGCCGATCGGCCGGCGGAGCGCCGCCTCGTCCACCACGGCCCAGAGCTGCGGCGGATCCTCCCGGTGGAGCAACTGCTGGCGTTGCATGCGCAGGGCGACCCGGCGTTCGACCTCCGCCGGCGTGGCCCGACCGTGACCGAGCAGCACCACGGCCCGGGCGTACTCCGGGGTCTGCAGCAGGCCGGGAACGAACTGCACCTCGTAGCTGCGGATGAGCGCCGCAGCGGCCTCCAGGCCGAGGTACGACTGGAACCAGCTCGGCAGCACGTCGCCGTAGCGGTGCCACCAGCCCGGGCTGTTGGCGTCGCGGGCGAGCTTGAGCAGCGCCTCGCGTTCGTCCGGGGCGGTGACGCCGTAGAGGGTGAGCAGGTCGGCGACGTCGCGTTCCTTGAAGCCGACCCGACCCAGCTCCATCCGACTGATCTTGGATTCGGACGAGCGGATCTCCCAGCCGGCGCCCTCCCGGGTCACCCCGCTGGACTCGCGCAGCCGGCGCAGCTGGGCGCCGAGCAGCATGCGGAGCACGGTCGGCCCGGTGGCCGACGCGCCCTCGGCGGGAACCATCGCCACTGCCGACCTCCGCATGCCAGATGGTGCCGACCGAGCGCCCCAGCCCGGCCGACGTGTAAGCATGTCATGGACCGTCAGTGAGGTGAATGCCTGCGGGACGGGCGATCGGTCCCACCGACGGGACGAACGGTCAGTCGAGCAGGTGGTCGAAGTCGCCGTCCCGGGCACCGAGCACGAAGGCCGTGATCTCGTCCACCGTGTAGATCAGCGCCGGCCCTTCCGGATGACGGGAGTTGCGCATGGCGATGCCGGCGCCGCCGGGCAGTTCGGCCAGCTCGACGCAGTTGCCGCTGGGGTTGCTCCGCCGGCTCTTCTGCCAGGTGAGCGGGGGCAACTGGCTGGTGGGTACGCCGTTCTGTGGCTGCTGCATGTGCGTCTTTCTCTCTCAGAAGACCCGCCGGCGCCGTGGGAGGAGCGGTCTGGCGAGAGGGCGCGATATCGACCAAGGGCTTCGTGCACGTGCATCTGCTATTGCATCTGCATCGGACGGCGAGCATGATAACGCACGTGCGCGGTGCCCATCCGTTCACTGTGAGTCACCCACACCTGGGCTGCCACCAGGGAAAACAAGGCCCGACACGAGGCGCGGACCACCGCCGGTCGACGGCCGCAGGCGTCGTGCGACGGGAGGGCTCGTGCCGGATCCGCTGACCATCGCGTCCGGCATCTGCGCCGCCGGAGCCCTCGTCTCCTCCTGGCAGCTACGGCGCCGCGCGGTCCGCGCCGAGTGCGAGATCATGCATCTCCAGGCCGAACTCGCCGCCGAACGGCACGCCGCCAGCCACGACCCGCTGACCGGCCTGCCCAACCGCCGCGCCTTCTACCGGCTGGCGGCGGCGCTGCTCACCGACGCCGCCGGGCAACCGCTCATCGCCGTGGTGCTCGACGTCGACGACTTCAAGCAGATCAACGACCGCTACGGGCACGCGGCCGGCGACCGGGTGCTGGTCAGCGTCGCCGAGCGGCTCGCCGCCTTCGCCGGGGACAACCTGGTCGCCCGGCTCGGCGGCGACGAGTTCGCCGGCCTGCTCGCCACCCCGAGCGTCGACCGGCGGTGGATCGAGCACGCCACCCGGCGGCTCTGCGACACCCTCGCCGCACCGATTCCGTTGGGTGGGCTGAGCGTCCGGGTGACCGCCTCCGTCGGGCTGGCCCCGGTGACCGGGCCGGGACAGCTCACCGAGGCCCTCGACCGCGCCGACGCCGCGATGTACCGGGCGAAGAGCCTCGGCGCGGCACGGCCGGCCCGGCAGCTCGTCGACACCGCTCACCTGGCCGAGTGCTGACCGGCGTCCGCGCCGCCCTCGAGCTCAGGACACGCGGCCCGGATCGGGCTCAGGACACGCGGCCCAGGTCGCGCAGCGCGGAGCGCGCGAGCGTGACCAGCCCGACGGGTGACACCAGTCCACGGACGATCCGCAACGCCCGCACCCGCTCCGCCTCGGTCGACCCGACGTCGAGCGCCTGACGGGACCAGTCGGCGAGGCCGTGCAGGGCGCGGACGGTGAGGAACCAGGCCAGGCGCGCGGCATCGACGTCGACGGGGCCGTAGCCGGCGAAGAAGGCGTCCCGCTCCCCGGCGGTGACCGGCGCGAAGGCGAGCACTCCACCCTGGACGAACATCAGGTCACACTCGCGCGGGGCCAGCACCGCGTCGTCCCAGTCGATCAGCCAGACCCGCCCGTCCGGCCCGAGCAGCAGGTTGCCCAGATGTGGGTGGCCGTGGCAGACCACGACCGGGGCGGGCCGGTCGCGCAGCTCGTCGCCGAGCCGCTCCACCTCCCGGGTCAGCGCCGCCACCGTGCCGGTCACCCCGGACCAGATCCGGGTCAGCTCGTCGGCGAGCGGCCCGGCCGGGCCGCCGGGACGGCGCAGCCGCTCGGCCATGCCGCGCGCCCCGGCCACGACCGCCGGGTGGTCGGCACCACCCCGAGGCAGCAGCCCGGCCAGC
>NZ_JAMOKF010000421.1 GCF_023656545.1 Micromonospora phytophila
GTCGGCGGGACCGAGCACATCGGTCACCCGGACCGCGATTGACGCCCCCGCCTCCCGCGCCGCCGCGACCGCCGCCGGGATGTCCACCCGCCGGTGGTAGGCGGCCGTGAGCAGCAGCAGCACCAGCACCGCCCGGGGATGCCCGGCGGCGGCCAGGTCCCGCAGCACCGCGGTCGGTCCCGGCTCGGTGTGGTCGAGCCAGCTCGGCAGCACCGGAATGCCGGGCCGGGCGGCGGACACCGCCCGGGCCAGCGCCCGGGTCGCCTCGGCCGCCCGCGGGTCACGACTGCCGTGGGCGACCAGCACCACGGGATCCCCCACCGCCCGGCCCGGCATCCCGGACCGGCCCGCCGGGGCCTCCGGCGAGGCCCCCGGCCCGGTCAGACGTGCAGGCCGCACTCGGTCTTCTCGAACATGGCCCAGCGGCCGGCGCGCGGGTCCTCCCCCGCCTTCGTCCGGCGGGTGCAGGGCCAGCAGCCGATCGAGCCGTAGCCCTGCTTGAACAGCTCGTTGACGGGGACGTTCCAGCGGGCGATGTAGGCGTCCACGTCGGCCTGCCGCCAGGCCGCGATCGGGTTGACCTTGACCTTGCCCCGGCGGGCGTCGAAGGTCACCACCGGCGTGTTCGCCCGGGTGGGCGACTCGTCCCGGCGCAGCCCGGCCGCCCAGGCGTCGTACCCGGAGAGCGCCCGCTCCAGCGGCTCCACCTTGCGCAGCTGGCAGCAGTCGTCCGGGGACTTGTTGAACAGCCGGGGGCCGTACTGGCCGTCCTGCTGGCCGACGGTGAGCCGGGGCCGGATCGACCGGACGTTCACCGGCAGGGTGCGGGCCACCTCGTCGCGGACCTTCAGCGTCTCGGGGAAGTGCAGGCCGGTGTCCAGGAAGACCACGTCCACCCCGGGCGCGACCCGGGAGACCAGGTGGGCCAGCACCGCGTCGGCCATCGAGCTGGTGACGCAGAACCGGTCGCCGAAGGTCTCGGCCGCCCAGCGGGCGATCTCCAGCGCGGGCGCCCCCTCCAGCTCCCGACCGGCAGTCTCCGCCAGCACGCGCAGCTCGTCGGGGTCGCGGCGGGTCGGTTCGGCCGGCTTCGGGCCCCCGATGCCGACCAGGCCCAGGTTGGCGGCGGAGACGAGGCTCATCGGGCCACCACCTTGCTGAGCAGGCCGGTGAACTTGACCGTGAAGACGCGGGCGCAGGCGTGGCACTCCCAGGCGCCGTGCCCGGCCTCGCTCGGCCGCAGGTCCTCCTCCCCGCAGTAGGGGCAGTACAGCGGCGCGGAACGGGTTTCACTCATCGGAGTTCCTCCTCGTCGACCCTGATCACCCAGTTGGCGAAGGTCTCGCCCTCGCTCCGCCCGGCCAGGTAGCGGCGGGCCAGTCGTTCCACGTACTCCGGAAGCTCGTCGGCGGTGGTCTTCAGACCGCGCAGCTTGCGGCCGAAACCGGCGGTCTGCCCCTCGGCCATGCCCAGGCCGCCGCCGAGGTGTACCTGGAAGCCCTCCACCTGCCGACCGTCCGGGCCGACCACCAGCTGACCCTTGAGGCCGATGTCGGCGATCTGGGTGCGGGCGCAGGCGTTCGGGCAGCCGTTGATGTGGATGGAGATGTCCGCGTCGAAGTCGCGCAGCCGCTGCTCCAGCCGGGCCACCAGCTCCTCGCCGCGCGCCTTCGTCTCGACGATGGCGAGCTTGCAGTACTCGATGCCGGTGCAGGCCATGGTGCCGCGCCGCCAGGCCGACGGCCGGGCCTCCAGCCCGATCCCGCGCAGCGCCTCCACCAGGGAGTCGGTCCGCTCCGGCGCCACGTCGAGCACCAGCAGCTTCTGGTACGGGGTGAGCCGCACCCGGTCGCTGCCGTGCGCCGCCGCGACGTCGGCGAGCCGGGCGAGCTGCCTGCCGGAGACGCGCCCGACCACCGGGGCGGCGCCCACGTAGTTGCGGCCGTCGCGCTGCGGGTGCACCCCGATGTGGTCCACCGGCTTGTCGGGCAGCTGCGGAGCGGGGCCGTCGAGCAGGGTGCGGCCGAGGTACTCCTTCTCCAGCACCTCGCGGAACTTCTCCACGCCCCAGTCGGCGACCAGGAACTTCAGCCGTGCCCGGTTGCGCAGCCGGCGGTAGCCGTAGTCGCGGAAGATGCCGACCACGCCGGCCCAGACGTCCGGCACCTCCGCCAGCGGCACCCAGACACCGAGCCGCTTAGCCAGCATCGGGTTGGTGGAGAGACCGCCGCCGACCCAGACGTCGAAGCCGGGGCCGTGTTCGGGGTGGTCCACCCCGAGCAGGGCGATGTCGTTCGCCTCGTACGGGGTGTCGACCAGCCAGGAGATCGAGGTCTTGAACTTGCGCGGCAGGTTGGAGAACTGCTTGTCGCCGACGTACCGGCGGACGATCTCGTCGATCGCCGGGGTCGGGTCGACCAGTTCGTCGCGGGCCACCCCGGCGACCGGGCTGCCGAGCACGATGCGGGGGCAGTCACCGCACGCCTCGGTGGTCTGCAGCCCGACCGACTCCAGCCGGCGCCAGATCTCCGGCATGTCCTCGACCCGGATCCAGTGGTACTGGATGTTCTGCCGGTCGGTGATGTCGGCGGTGTCCCGGGCGAACTCCCGGGAGATGTCCGCGATCACCCGCAGCTGGGTCAGGGTGAGCTGGCCGCCGTCGACCCGGACCCGGAGCATGAAGAACTCGTCCTCCAGCTCGTGCGGCTCCAGCACGGCGGTCCGGCCGCCGTCGATGCCGGCCTTGCGCTGGGTATACAGCCCCCACCAGCGGAACCGGCCGCGCAGGTCCTGGGGGTCGATGGAGGCGAAGCCGCGGTGCGCGTAGATGTTCTCGATCCGGGCCCGGACGTTCAGCGGGTCGTCGTCCTTCTTGATCCGCTCGTTGGGGTTGAGCGGCTCGCGGTGACCGAGCGCCCACTGACCCTCCCCGCGCGGACGGCGCGGGGCCCGGGCGGGTCGCGCCGTCGGGTCCTCCGGCCGGGCCGGGATGCTGCTGACCGCCATCGCGGCGTCCTCCGTTGTCTGTGTGCCTCAGGAAGCGCGGGGCGCGGCGGCCGGCCCGTCGGAACGGGCTGGGGACAACGGTGTCGGAACAGCCGGCGCGGAGCGCGCCCGAGACAGATGGGTCGGGCGTCGTCAGTCGGCCGGACAGATCGCGCTGCGCACGCGGCCGTAGTCGACGTGGCGACGGGCCACGAAGCGGCGGACGACAGCGGCGGTCATGGGGCCATGCTGCCACACGCCCGGCGGGCCGGCCAATGAGCGCGTGCCCCATCCCACATCACGGGCCGCACCCCGGGCCCGCCAACACCCGGGGGGGCGAGCGGCCCGGAGGCGAAGCGGTTCCCCGGGTGGGCCGATCCGACGGCGGGCAGGCTCCGGCCGCGCGGCCGGGCCTGGTGTGGGACGCTCGGCGCGTGGGCATTTTGTCCGTAAAGCGGCATCCGGTCGCGGCCCGGGGCTGGTGGGTCTGGGTGGCGCCGGCGCTGGCCACGCTGGCCGTCGGGCTGTTCGGGCTCGGCCACGCGCAGCCGTGGCGCGACGAGCTGGCCACCTGGAGCGCGGCCACTCGTCCGGTCGGCGACCTGATCCGGCTCACCGGCACTGTGGACGCGGCCACCGGGCCGTACTACCTGCTCCTGCACGGCTGGGTGACGATCTTCGGCGACTCCGCGACGGCGCTGCGGCTGCCCTCGGCGCTGGCGATGGCCACCGCGGCCGGGCTGACCGCCGTACTCGGGCGGCGGCTGCTCGGCGCGCGGGCCGGCCTGCTCGCCGGCCTGCTCCTCGCGGTCCTCCCCGGCACCTCCCGGTACGCCCAGGAGGCCCGGCCGTACGCGCTCGCCAGTTCGCTCGCCGTGCTCGCCGCCCTGCTGCTGGTCCGGGCCCTGGACCGGCCCACCTGGCCACGCTGGGCCGGCTACGCCGCCGCCGTCGCCGGCCTCGGTCTGGCCCACCTGCTCGCCCTCACCCTGCTCGCCGCGCACGCCGTGGTCGTCCTGCTCGCCTGGTGGCGGGGCCGCGCCGTGGCGGGCCTCGACGCCGCGAGC
>NZ_JAMOKF010000422.1 GCF_023656545.1 Micromonospora phytophila
CGCCGGAGCCCCGCCACAGCCGGGCCGGCCCCCGGCTGGCGCCCGGGCCGGGGCCTGGCGGGCGGCGGGTGCCGACGAGGGCCACGACGGCCAGCAGCAGCCCGGCCACGCAGGCGGCCCCGGAGGCCACCGCGATCAGTTCGACGTTGTCGGGCACCGGGTCACCGCTGGCCCAGTCGGGTCTGCCGGGGTCGCCGCCAGGCACCCGTCCCGGCCTCGATCCACCGGCCCAGCAGCCGGGCGTCGTAGCCGACGCGGAGCAGTTGGGCGCGGACCCGCTCGGGTAGGTGCCGGGGTACCGCCCGACCGTCCGGCCCGGGCCCGAACACGCTGGTGGTGGTGATCCGGTTGCCGTCGCCGACCCCGATCACCTCCTCGACGTGCGAGACGAAGCGGTGCTTGCGGCCGCCGATCGCGGTCTCGTCCTCGACGGTGACGTAGACGATCAGGTCGAGCGCGTTGCCGGCCATCCGGCGGGCCTGGTCGACGGTCATCTCCCGGCCGTGCGCCAGCGCCAGCTCGATGATCCGCTCGCTCACCCCGGCGGGGGTACGCGCGTGGATGGTGCACATCGAGCCGCGGCTGGTGGTCATCGCCTGGAGCATCGGCACGATCTCCCGGGACCGGACCTCGCCGACGATGATCCGCAGCACGCCCATCCGCAGCGAGACGGGGATCAGGTCGGCGATGCTCACCTCGCCCGCCGGTCGCCCGTCCAGCCCCCGCTCGCCGTGCCCCTCCCGGGACTCGAAGCTCATCACCGCCCGGTGCTTCAGCCGACGGCGGGCCGGCAGCAGCTCCCGGCTCTCCTCCAGCAGCACGTACGGCTCGTCGGCGGGGATCTCGTCCATCAGCGCCCGGATGACCGTGGTCTTCCCCGCCCCGGCGAGACCGGCGACCATGATGTTCAGCCCGGCCCGCATCGAGGCGCGGAGGAAGTCGCGCAGCAGCGGGTCGATCATCTCGTCCAGGTCGTTCCGGCTGCCGGCGATGTCGTCCAGGCTCACGTCCAGCGTGTTGTGCTTGCGGATCACCGCGTACGGGCGGTGGCTGACCAGGAAGACGGCGGCGAGGCGGCTGCCGTCGGGCAGTTGCAGGTCCAGGGTGGGCTTGGAGGTCGACAGCGACCGTTCGGTGGCCCCCGCCCGGCGGGCCGCCGCCTGGAGGATCTCCACCAGCTCGGCGTCGCTGTCGGCGATCGGCTCGGCCCAGTCGACGCCACCGCCGTGCCGGGTGATCCGCACCTGGTCGCAGCCGAGGATGTGCACCTCCTCGATGGTGTTGTCGATCAGCAGGGTCTGGAGCCGGCCGAGCCCGGCCAGCTCGGCGGTCACCTGATCGAGCAGGAGGCGCTCCTCGCCCGCCGCCATCGGGGTGCCGGCCCGGCGGACCGAGTCGGCGTATCCGGACACCACCTCCACGGCGAGCCGGGCGCGTTCGGTGTCCTCCTCGTCGACGGTGAACTCCCGGCCGCGCTGCCACAGCGTGAGCCGTTCGCTGAGTTCCCGGCGCAGCTCGCGGACCACCTGGAAGTCGACCCGGGGTCGGGCCGGCGGCTCCGGCGGCACGGCGGTGGCCGGCGGCGGGGCCGGGGCCGGCAGGGGGTGGTGGTGCCGGCCGTTCGGCGGGGCCAGCGGGGGCGCCGTCGAGGTGGCTCCGGGTGGTTGCCGTCGGGGGTCGGCGGAGACCGGTTCAAACCGCATCCGGCACCCCCTGCTGCACCGGCCACGTCAGCCGGGCCCGCCGCCGCTCCAGCAGCGCCCCGACCGGCACCTCCAGGGCGGCGGCCGCGCGCATCAGCGGCCGACCGGCCCGCACGGTGCCGCCCAGGCCGAGCACCTGTGCGGTACGCGGGTCGTGCGGCAGGCGGGCGATCACCGGCAGCCGCAGCGCCTTGCTGACCTCGGTGCGCCCGTGGCCGTCGCCCACCAGCAGCAGCCGCAGGCTGCCCGGCGGCACCCGGTGCTCGGCGAAGTCCCGCTCGATCGTCTTCACCATCGACCGGGTATCGGAGAGGTCGGGCAGTTGGGCGCCGCTGACGACGAGCACCACCGAGGCGGCGCGCAGGATCGGCCAGGGCGGGCCGACCACGTGCAGCCGCCCGCAGTCGACGATCACGTCGTACGACGGGTCACCGCGCTCCAGGCCGGCGAAGAAGTCGGCGAACCGCTGCCAGAGCGGGGTGACGCTGCCGGCCTGCGCCGGGTCGACGACGCCGGGCAGCAGCAGCCGGTCCCGTTTCGGCGCGTCCAGGTCCACCAGCTGCGACCAGAACGCCGCCTCCAGGTTGCCGTCGCGCAACTCGCCGACCGCCAGCTCGCCGATGCCCCGGGGGCCGTCGAGCGCCCCGCCGAGGTAGCCGGCGAGGATCGAGCCGCCCGCCGGGTCGCACTCGGCGAGCACCAACCGCCGGTGCCAGGTCAGGGCGCAGGCCAGCGCGGAGGTGGTCACCCCCGGCGAGCCCTTCGCCGACACCAGCGCGATGATCGCCATGCTCAGGCCACCCCGGTGAGCACGACGGCGATCCGCTCCTGCGCCGACAGCGCCACCACCGCCGGCACGTCCCGGACGGCGAGGGCCAGGTAGACCACCACCTCGTCGTCGTCCTCGGCCTTGGCGGTGTCGATGACGGTCGCCTCGAACCGGGTGGCGGTGCCCGCTGGGCTGCTGCCGTTGTCGTCGGGCGTGCTGACCAGCAGGACCCTGTCGCCGGGGTGGAGCTTGCGGGCGGGCACCTCGGCCGGGCCGAGACCCAGCGCGAGCTGCTGCTGCCCGGGGCCGAGCAGCGGATCGTCAGTGAGCTGGGCCATGGTGAGCAGCGTGCCGGGGGTGAGCGACACGGCGGCCCGCTTGCCGACCACCTCGCCGAGCCGGTCGGCGGGCACCGGCGACAGCCCCTGACCGCCGGCCACCTGCACCGGGACCAGGTCGTCGGCGCTGATCTGCCGGCCGACCTCGACCGCCCGCGCCACCGCCAGGTAACTGCCGGTGGCGCGTACCGAGGTGACCGCGAACGCCGCCCCCAGCCCGCCGAGGGCGATCAGCAGCACCGCCAGGCCGAGCAGCCCCGGCCGCATCCGGCGCTGCCGGACCACCTTGGGCGGGGCGACCGGCGCGTCGACCGGTCCGGTTCCGTTACGCGTCGCCAAGCTCACTGTGCCATCTCCGTTCGCGACTGCGGGGCTCGCAAAATCGGCTCACTCCTCGCGCTCACCGGGTCACCACCTGGAGTTCGTTGATCTGGATCGGGACTGTGCCGCTGGTCCGGGTGAGGGGAATGACGCCGCTCTCGCCGCCGCCGCTCCAGGTCACCGTCCAGTACGTGGTGGCGCGGACCCGGTAGTCGCCGGCCTTCGGGTAGCCGCTGTGGTAGCCGCAGTCGGGGGAGGGGCGGCCGGCGTACCGGCCGGTGGCCGTGTAGGCCGTGCCCTGGCCGGTGCAGGTGACCTTCCGGCCGTTGCCCATGTCCCACACGATCCGGTCGAACGTCGCGGTGATCCGTACGGTCAGGCCCCGGTCGGTCTCCTGCTCCGACTGGCTCGGCCCGAAGGACTCCACCTTCTTCTCGCCCCACATCCAGACCGGCAGCCCGACCAGGCCGGGGCCCTTGCTACGGCGCGGGGCGACCGCGATCCGGGGCGCCTCGATTTTGATCCTGGCCAGCGCCCGTCGGGCGAGCTCCTCCGGGTCGGGCGGCGCGCCGAAGCCGGGCGGCGGGGAGTCCCACAGGACCGTGGTCTGCGCGCCGAGGTCGCCGCCGTTGCAGGTGCGGACGTACCACTGCTGGCCCTCGGGGGCCTCGGGCTGGGGCTCGGCGAGCTTGTAGTAGCAGCCGTCGCCGTTGTTGAACCAGCCGAGCACGTCGTCGTAGCACTTGACCGGGCGGCCGTTCCACTGGCACTTCGCCGCGCCGCCTCCGCCGCCGGAGTCGCCGCCCCCGCCGGTGTCCCCGCCCCCGCCGGTGTCCCCGCCCCCGCCGGGGCCGCCCGGGGTGCCGGGATCGTCGTCCCAGACGCTGCAGTCGCTTTGCCCGGGCGGGC